>JAJNBG010000014.1 GCA_021155905.1 Bacteroidota bacterium | reverse complement strand
CCTTCTTCTTTAGAAGCAGAAACGATTTCTCCGGCTAATTTCTGAGCCATTGATTTTTCGTTACGTTTACGTGCATAAGTAATTAACCATTTAATAGCTAAGGCTAATTTTCTTTCAGGACGAACTTCAGAAGGAATCTGGAAAGTTGCACCACCTACACGACGGGAACGAACCTCAACCTGAGGAGTTACATTTCCTAAACCTTTTTTGAAAACTTCTAGGCCATCTTCGTTAGTACGTTTTGCAACGATCTCTAAACACTCATGGAATATTTTTGATGCGGTATTCTTTTTACCGTCATACATTAAACTGTTTAAAAAACGTGTTACCAAAATATCATTATAAATTGGATCTGGTAACAGAATTCTTTTTTTAGCGGTTGATTTTCTCATTTCTTGAAATCTACTTAAATTATCTTAATATTATTTTTTCTTAGCGCCTTTTGCAGGAGCTGCAACAGCACCAGCTTTAGGACGCTTAGTTCCGTATTTTGAACGTTGTTGTTTTCTACCTTCAACACCAGCAGTATCCAAAGATCCACGAACGATATGGTAACGAACTCCCGGTAAATCCTTAACACGACCACCACGTACCAAAACGATACTGTGCTCTTGCAGGTTATGACCTTCTCCAGGGATATAAGCAATGATCTCCTGCTTATTCGTTAAACGTACCTTCGCTACCTTACGCATAGCTGAGTTAGGTTTTTTAGGGGTTGTTGTGTACACACGTGTACAAACACCACGGCGTTGTGGACATGAATCCAAAGCGGCCGATTTACTTTTGTTAGGAGCTTTAAAGCGTCCTTTTCTTACTAATTGCTGTATAGTTGGCATGTTAACCTTGTTGTATTGCTTGTTTTTACTGTTATTTTAGTAACCTCATGTTTTTGAGGACGGCAAAGATATAATTATTTTTTTCATCAACAAAAAAATTGTTGAAAAATATTGCACATTCTTTGGTTTTTTTTGTATGAATAGACTAAATTGACTTATTTGTGGTCAAAACGACACAAAATAAATTTCAACAGCTCAAATTCTATTCAGGTAAAAAAGAGGTTAAAGTTAAGCTTTTTTCACTGTTTTGAGCTGGGATGGCGCAAAAAAGCCTTCCCGGATTGAGAAGGCTTCTTTAAGTTTAACCGCAATTACCCATTATATGGCTTTTTTGGCCTTTTTTATCTGAAAAGATTGAGCGTTCCTTTTCTTTCTATTTTGGTTTCGTCAAATCCAGTGGCATTAACAAAGTAAAAATAGGTGCCTTCAGGAACAAGTATGCCGTTCGGTGCCAGGCCATCCCAGGAAGCTTTTGGCCCGGTAAATTCATATAATTTTTCTCCCCAACGATTAAAGACCTGTAAAGATATTTCTTTAATACCTGTCGATTTTATTGTAAATACTTCATTGGAGCCATCACCATTTGGAGTGAAAACGTTTGGTATCTCAAGGCTTAAGCCATTCTCAACGACAATAACTACAGAAGCTGTATCTGAACATAATCCCGATGATGCGATTAATGTTACCGTATAAGTACCTGTTGTAAACACGTTTGTCGGGTTTTGTGAAACCGGTGAATACGTCACAAGAGGTGAAGAATCTCCGAAGTTCCATGTCCAGATACTCGCGCCGCTACTGCCATCTGTAAAGTTAACCGTTAAAGGAGATATGCCGGAAGTAGGATCAGCTGAAAATGCCGCATTTACAACTGATTTTACGACACTAACGGTTGCTGTACCCTGGCATCCATTATCATTCCTCGTAACAGTCAACGTATAAATTCCTGCCTCGCCAACAATCGGGTTGGTCGTCGCACTTCCAGTTATAATAGCTGTTGGCGTTGGTCCGGCCCAGCTGTATGTACAATTTGGTGTTGCTGTAACTCCCACGAGAGATATAGTTTGGCTATTACAAGGAATAAAAACAGTTGTTCCGGCATCAACATATTGCGGCGGATTTATATTTCCGCTTACAATTTGCCTCGCCGTGTCGCGACATCCGTTTGTTGGATTGATAGCTATAAGGAAAATTGTATCGGCAGAAGTAACATTGAATTGTGGAGATGTAGCTCCGCCGGGTAACCAGGTGAGAGTTGCATTTGATGGGTTTGTAATTGCTTCAAGAGTGACTACAGTATTGGTGCCTCCACATCCGATCGTACTGTTTGAAGAAAAGAAACCAATGCTAGAGATTGGACGAACAGTATCCGGAACAACAGTAAACGTATTGGCTGTGTTAGTTGCACTACTAACACACCCGGTTATTGTATTGGTTACTGCCAGAGTATAAACTCCCGCAGCGGTAAACGTCGCTGTGATCTGATTTATAGGAGTTGAAATTCCAATGCCAGGAGACCATGTATACGTGAAACTTCCGGTGGGTAGTACCGGTGTTACTGTTAAGGAGGGATCCGTACAGTTTATTATTCCGCTATTGGTTGCCGTAGTGAAACTTACAACAGGAGGATTGTTATCTTCTGTTACGTCTACAACGTTACTGGCGATGCTGGTTGCACAGCCAGAGGCAGTATTGGTTACAACAACACTATATAATCCTGCTGCATTGAAAATTGGATTAGCTGTTGTTTCTGTTCCAGGTACAATTCCTGCGGCAGGAGACCAACTATAACTTACCGGTGTCGCCGTTGTCGATACAGAAACACTCGGAGTTGGATTAGAGCACGTGATCGTTAGGGTGTTGGAAGATAACGTGACAAATGGGATTCCTGCGTCTGCAATAACCTGTACCGTGTTTTGAGGAGATGCATTGATGCAACCCGTTAATGTATTAGATACAGAAACTGTATAGATTCCGGCAGTCGAAGCGCTGATCGGATTACCGGTCAATGTTGATGGAACAGGTGTGCTCCATGTATAAATGCTATTTACACCAGCGTCGCTATTGGCAGATAAACTGACTGTTGGAGAAGAACAGGTAGCAGTTAAAGAATTCGCCGTTCCCAATGTAAAGGTAGGCAAGGCATTAACCGTTATAGTAATATTTGCCGTATTGCTGGAGGCACAATTTAAGTTGCTCGTGCCTGTTATCGAATAAGTGGCTGAAGGACCCGAAGGTGATAAGGTGAAGCTTGTTCCCGAAAGCCCCCCCGGACTCAAGGTATAGCTATTTGCTCCGCCTGGTGTTAAAATAACAGACGCACCTGCGCAAATACTGTTTGAGTTGGCACTTATAGTTACACTAGGCGAGTTGTTTACTGTAATAACAATATTGGCGGTATTGGTGCTGACACAATTAACGGAATTGGTGCCAATAACGGAGTAAGTGGTTGTGAGGGCTGGAGAAACAGTAAATGTAGATCCGCTTAAGTTGCCCGGATTTAAAGTATACGTAGTGGCACCATTTGGAGTTATAACGACAGGCGCTCCGGAACAAATTGTAGTAGAATTAGACGTAACAGCCACCGTTGAAGTTGGCAAGACGGTAATCGTGAAAGTAGTATTGCCACTGCATCCTGCCCCAGCAGTTCCTGTTACAGAGTATGCTGTTGTTGTGGTTGGATTTAAGGTAAAAGATCCCGTTGTTATTTCACCGGTCGAGGTTAAAGTATAAGAGTTCCCCCCATTCGGCGTAACGGTCGCAGTCAAGCCTTCGCATAAATTAGAGTTAGGCACACTAATAACGGCGGAGCTAACTACGGAAACGGTTACCTGTCCGGTTGAGCTTGTGCAAATTAATGATCCATAGGTTATCGAAGTACTCACATTATAAACACCTGCATTTGCTGCTGCCACCGAAGAGGTAACTGTTGGACCTGCTAGAGATGATGTGAATGAATTTGGTCCTGTCCAACTATACGTTCCTCCACCCGAAGCTGATGGTAAGACCAATGGATTCCCTGCACATAACGAAACATTATTGGAGGATATATTTAACGTTGGGGTATTATTTACCGTAATCGTTGTAGTAATTGTATTTGTAGATGGACAGCTGGCGCTACTGGTTCCCGCTATGGAATAGGTTGTTGTTCCGGTTGGACTGACATTGAAACTGGTTCCTGTTGCACCGTTGTTTAATAATGTATAAGTATTAGCACCACCCGGAGTGATTAAACTATTATTTCCTGAACATATAGTTGGATTGGATACTGCAGAAATAGCTAAGGTCGGTGAATTATTTACGGTAATCGTTGTTGTTAAAGTGTTCGTTGAGGGGCAGTTTATGGTGCTTTGCCCTATAATAGAGTAAGTAGTTGTCCCTGTCGGACTCACATTAAAACTGGTTCCGGTTGCTCCGCTATTCATTAATGTATAAGTATCTGCGCCACTTGGAGTAATTAAAGATGAATTCCCGGAACAAATCGTTGGATTTGAAACACTCGATATTGCCAAGGTGGGAGACGCGTTTACAGCAACGGTAGTTGTAATAGTATTAGTGCCTGGACAACCAGCACTGTTTGCGCCAACAATCGAGTAGGTGGTAGTGCCGGATGGGCTAACGTTAAAGCTTGCGCCTGTCGCGCCTGTATTCAACAATGTATAGGTACTTGCTCCGCTTGGTGTTATTAAACTGCTATTGCCTGAACAGATGGTTGGACTCGAAACACTTGAAATCGCAACTGTTGGCGAGGTATTAACGGTAATCGTCGTCGTAATCGTATTTGTTCCGGGACAACTTCCGCTTAAACCAACAATGGAATAAGTGGTCGTACCACCTGGGCTAACATTAAAACTTGTTCCGGTAGCACCGGTATTTAATAACGTATAGGTACCTGCCCCTGATGGCGTGATTAAAGTTGAGTTGTTAGAACAGACAGTTGGGTTTGAAACGGCTGATATGGCAATTGTTGGAGAGGCTGTCACTGAAACAGTTGTAGTAATTGTATTAGTGCTGTTGCAGCTTCCGCTTGATCCTACTATCGAATATGTTGTCGTTCCAGTTGGATTGACATTAAAACTTGTGCCCGTTGCTCCACTATTTAATAGTGTATAAGTGCTTGTTCCGCTTGGAGTGATTAAACTATTGTTTCCCGAGCAGATTGTGGGATTACTTACTGCAGAAATAGCTACGGTAGGCGACGTACTAACATTGATGGTAGTGGTTATTGTGTTTGTTCCCGGGCAACTTCCACCATTTGATCCAATAATGGAATAGGTAGTAGCAGTAGTTGGGCTCACATTAAAACTGGTGCCGGTCGCACCCGTATTCACTAGCGTATAAGTGCTTGCTCCACTTGGGGTAATTAAAGAAGAATTCCCGGAACAAAGTGTTGGATTTGAAACACTGGAAATCGCCAGTGTGGGAGAAGAATTTACAATAATGGTGGTTGTAACTGTATTAGTACTCGGGCAACCTGCAATGCCTGCGCCGACAATCGAATAAGTTGTAGTTCCTGTTGGACTAACATTAAAGCTTGTTCCTGTCGCGCCGGTATTTAATAACGTATAGGTACTTGCCCCACTTGGTGTTATTATACTACTGTTATTTGAACAGATAGTCGGACTTGATACACTTGAAATAGCGATGGTAGGAGTAGTATTTACTGTTATCGTAGTGGTAATGGTATTTGTGCTAGTACAACCATTGGCAGTTCCAATAATAGAGTATGTTGTAGTTCCAGTCGGGCTAACATTAAAGCTTGTGCCTGTTGCACCGGTATTTAATAAGGTGTAGGTACTTGCCCCGCTCGGCGTTATTAAACTGTTGTTATTTGAACAGATAGTAGGATTTGATACACTTGATATTGCAACTGTAGGAGTAGTGTTTACAGTAATGGTGGTTGTAATGGTATTAGTACTCGGGCATCCTGCACTGCCTGCGCCAACAATCGAATAGGTTGTGGTCCCGCTTGGACTAACATTAAAGCTTGTTCCTGTAGCTCCGGTGTTTAATAAAGTATAGCTGCTTGCGCCGCTGGGTGTTATTAAACTGCTGTTATTTGAACAGATAGTCGGACTTGACACACTTGAAATAGCAACTGTAGGAGTAGTGTTTACTGTTATCGTGGTGGTGATTGTATTGGTGCCTGGGCATCCCGCCGAGTTTGTGCCAATAATAGAGTAGGTTGTAGTTCCGGTAGGACTCACGTTAAAGCTCGTTCCGGTTGCTCCTGTGTTTAATAATGTATATGTATTTGCTCCTCCTGGAGTAATGGTACTGCTGTTATTAGAACAAATTACTGGATTTGATACGCTTGATATCGCTAAGGTAGGTGTTGGGTTTACATTAATTGTAGCAGTGATGGTGTTCGTGCTTACACATCCACCGCTTGCCCCAATAATAGAATACGTGGTAGTACTTGAAGGGCTAACGTTAAAGCTCGTTCCTGTTGCACCGGTGTTTAATAAGGTATAAGTAGTAGCGCCACTCGGTGTGATAAGCGATGAATTGTTTGAGCATATAGTGGCATTTGAAACACTGGATATAGCAACTGTTGGTGCTCCAAAAGTGAGAGATTTTGTTAAGGTATATGCACAAGCGGCCCCTTGAGAAGGCGTGACGGTAACGCTATAGGTGCCGGTTGTATTAACTGATACCACTTGACTTGTTAATCCTGTAACTCCAGGGCCGGACCATAAATAAGATCCACCGGAGATTGCAGGGGCCGTTAAAGTAACTGATCCGCCTGAACATGGCGATGAATTAGATGCCAGCAAATCAGCAGGTCCACAGGTCACATCAACATAAGCGTATCCGATATGTGCTCCGGCGGTACATCCTGCAGCTACAAATTCAATATTTACAGATTGACCGATATAGGGTGTTAGGTTTATACTGTTAGATGTCCAGTTTTTATAATATACAACTGATCCGTCACCTGAATTTACATATCCCGAGTTAACAAATCCTGGAGGAGCCATCCCCGCAGGTGCCTGTACATAGTATTGCGTACAGGTCGATAAGATCGCCCCGGTGCCGGCATTTTTCACATAAACGTGGAAATATGGTTGTTGGCCGTTGCCATGCCCGCCATCATTTAAAACTACGGCATAGTCAAAGGAAACCAGTGCATTGGCGGCTGTAACATTAAAAGTTTGTTCTAATATTTCTCCATTCGAATAAACACTGGACCATTTATATCCATCGCATATAAACCCGTCGCCACCATAATTACAGGTGTTAATATGAAAACCACCTACCCGTGCAGAATAGGTGCCACCATTAGGGTCTAATCCGGGAAAGCCTAGTGGGTCATTTCCATAAGCAGATGTAATCAGGTTTATATCGGTACATGTATATATATTTTGGTTTGTTGTAAAAATGGCGGTACCGGCACCAGCAGCTGGAACGGTCAAATTGCCATTGGAGTTGGTATTATATCCGCTGCTTCCAACCCAGTTGCCAAAATTCCCATTCTCAAAATCCAGGTTAGCGCAGGAGCTGGCCTGTATTACGGGAGGTTCTGTATGTTGAAGATTCGCAGGAACGTTGGGGAAATTACTTAGGTTATATTTATTTTTAATAAAATCACATTGGGACCTATACATCATATTTCGAAATTCGACATATAGCTTATAGTTTTGGTTATCTAACTGGCCTGCGATTTTATCAAATTCAAATCCCTTCAATGAATCTCCTGAGAAAAATGTGCATTCTTTTTTTACAATTTCAGGTGATTTTGAGGTTGTCATTTCACCGGTTATTGGTGATCCTGCCTTGCCGACAAAGCCGGAAAAATTAATTTTTCCTGTTTTCTGACTTAATTTTGAGGTTTCATTGTTAATAGTTGTAACCGGAAGCCTGGCTTGCTGGCCTTCGCTTATATAAAAACTGAAAAGAAACAGGGGAAAAATAAAACGTACATACTTTTTCATAGCGCTTTTTTTTATTGAATATAAGTCAGAAAAAAAATACGATTTGTGTAAATGAGTAGAGCTGCAGTCTTGTCGAGTGAGGTATTATTGTAAATTATTTAATAATTTGGTGATGTTACATAATTCACAGGTTATTCAAAATAAAAAAGGCCTCCGGTTTCCCGAAAGCCTTTTTTTTGTGAAGGTGTTTTTTTTTATCTAAATAAATTCACAGAACCATGTTTTTCAATTTCAGCGTCATCAAATCCTGTCGCTTTCACAAAATAGAAATAAGTTCCTTCAGGTACTTCTAATCCGTTTGGAGCTAGACCATCCCAAGATGCTTTTGGCCCGGAGAATTCATAGAGTTTTTCTCCCCATCTGTTAAAGATCTGTAAGGAAATTTCTTTAATTCCTGTGGATTTAATAGAGAAAACATCATTTGCTCCATCTGCATTCGGCGTAAAGACGTTAGGAATCTCTAAGGTTAAGCCATCTTCAACCGTAATAACAACTGTTGCTGTAGAAGTACATGAACCGGATGATGCCGTTAAAGTTACTGTGTAACTACCGGTTGTATAAACATTAATTGGATTTTGTAATGAAGAACTGTTAAAATCACCAAAATTCCAACTCCAGCTTGTTGCGCCTACACTGGAATCCGTAAAGTTTACTGTTAACGGAGTAGTTCCTGTCGTTGGATTTGCTGTAAAGGAAGCAGTCACATTTGCCTGGGAAACAACAACGGCAGCGGTACTCTGACAGAGGGTTAAAATGTCCGTCACAGTTAAAGTATAGGTTCCCGTTTCTCCAATTATCGGATTAGGCGTGTTTCCATTACTAATAATGCTTGTTGCGGAAGGTCCGGACCAACTGTAGTTAACATTAGTTGATGTTGAAACACCGGTTAATGTTGCGGTTGAATTTCCACAAGAAATATTAGCGCTTGTGCCAGCATCCACTCCCTGTGGAGGAGTTGAACTTCCGTTTACAGTAAATTCAGTCGTATCGGAACACTGAGTCAGGACATCTGTGGTAACTAGAGAATAGGTAGCTGGCGCGGTCACGGTAAATGTTTGGCCAGGTATATTTCCTGGCAGCCATGTACTAATGACATTAGTAGCAGTTGCTGAACTGCTTAAAGTGACAAACGAATTTGTTCCCGCACATCCAATTGTGCTATTGCTTGAAACAGCTATGGTCGGCGTAGCAATAGTAGTGCCACCATACACGGTAAATGTGTTTGCTGTATTTGTCGAAGTGGTCACACAACCTGTTAATGTATTAGTAATTGCCAATGTATAAATACCTGCTGATGTAAATGTTGCATCATTGATTGAGGTTGATATTACACCGCTTGGCGACCACGTATAAGTTAAATCAGATAATGCTCCTGATGTTGTAATAGCAGGAGTAATTGGCACAGAAGGATTACTGCAGGTGATGGTTCCGTCATTTGTTCCTGATGATAAAGTTATAACCGGTGCCGTATTATCCATTGTCACTGTTACGACATTACTGGAAATGCTGCTCGCACAACCGCTTACCGTATTTGTAACTATAACACTATAACTTCCGGCTGTTGTAAAAGTTGGACTGGCAGTTGTTTCAGTTCCTGGTAATATACCCGAACTTGGCGACCAATTATAACTTACTGGTGTGGAAGTTGTCGTAATTGAAACGCTCGGTGTTGGATTTGAACAGGTAATTGAAACAGCGTTGGTGCTCGTAGTTACGGCAGGTATGCCAGTGCCGGTTACCACTTCCACCGTATTTTGTGAAACAGCTGAAGAGGTACTACAACCACTTAAGGTGTTAGTCACAACTAAAGAATAAATACCGGCGGTTGATACATTGATCGGACTTCCTGTTAGAGTCGTCGATGAAGGTGTTAGCCAGGTGTAAATAGCATCCGGATCTACACTACTGCTCGCCGATAGGGTGGCGTTAGGAGAAGCACAGGTAGTTGTAACAGATGAAGCTGTACCTAATGTAAAAGTAGGAGTCATGGTATTATCTGTCACCGTAAAGACACTGGTGGCATCAACGGTAGATGTACATCCTGATAATGTATTAGTGATTGCCAGTGTATAAGATCCAATTGCAGTGAACGTTGCGTTAGCCTGGTTCAATGGTGTGGATATACCGGCTCCCGGACTCCATGAGAACGTTAAGTTTGTAGTTGGAATAATGACAGGAGTAATACTGATAGCAGTTGTTGTACAGGTCAGTATTCCACTGTTACCAGAAGCGGATAATGTCATGGTTGGTACAACTGTATTTTCTGTCACAGTTACTACATTTCCACTGGCGCTTGTCGCACAACCGGTAGCTGTATTGGTTACTACCACACTATAAGATCCGATAGCACTGAAGGATGGGGTTGCTGTGTTTTCAGTTCCAGGTACAATACCTAAAGTTGGAGTCCACGCATAACTTACTGAAGTAGTTGATACAGCAATATTTACTGTCGGTGTTAAATTCGAACAGGTAATAGTTTCTGTCGCAGTTGATAATGTAGTTGTTGGTATACCTGCATCTGCTATAACTTCCACAGTGGCCTGGCCTACTGAAGAGCTGTTGCAACCACTAACCGTATTCGTTACAGAAACGGTATAAATACCAGCTGTTGATACAATTATTGGATTACCTGTCACAGTACCTGAAGAAGGGGTTGTCCAGGTATAAACACTATTAGGATCTGAACTGCTTGTTCCTGATAAACTGACACTTGGAGATGCACAAGTCATCGATACAGATGAGGCCGTACCCAATGTAAAGGTAGGAGCCACAGTATTTTCCGTCACAGTAAAGATACTGGTGGCATCAACCGTAGATGTACATCCTGATAATGTATTTGTGATTGCTAACGTATATGAGCCTGCCGCAGTGAAAGTTGCGTTTGCCTGGTTCAACGGTGTGGATATACCCATTCCCGGACTCCATGAGTACGCTAAGTTTGCAGTTGGAGTAATGACAGGCGTAATACTTAAAGAAGTTGTTGTACAGGTCAGTATTCCACTGTTACCAGAAGCGGATAATGTCATGGTTGGTACAACTGTATTTTCCGTCACGGTTACTACATTTCCGCTGGCGCTTGTCGCACAACCGGTAGCTGTATTGGTTACTACCACACTATAAGATCCGATAGCACTGAAGGATGGCGTTGCTGTAGTTTCTGTTCCAGGCACTATACCTAAAGTTGGAGTCCACGCATAACTTACTGAAGTAGTCGATACCGCAATATTTACTGTCGGTGTCGGATTGGAACAGGTAATGGTTTCCGTTACAGTAGATAAAGTAGCAGTTGGAATGTTTAAATCAGGAATGACCTCAACGGTATTTTGTGTTAAAGATGAACTACAGCCATTTGCGATTGTCGTAACAACGACCGTAAATATTCCACTACCGCTTGCCACAGGATTAGACACTGTGTAGGTATTTAGTGACCCTGATCCCGGAGCGGTCCAGCTATATGTAACACCAGTTGATGGAGTTGAAGTTACGCTTAAAGTTGCCGTAGGATTGGCACAGGTTGTTTGTATAGTGGATGATGCAATAGATACCGTTGGTGTCGAGATGTCCTGAAATACGCTAACACTTGAATTGCCCACACAGCCATTGATTGTGTTAGTAACGGCAACACTATAAGTGCCACCTAAATCTACTATTGGATTTGCTGTGTTTGTACCCGATACAATACTTCCTCCGGTCCAGGTATAAGTGTATTGTGACCCCACCGGGGTGCTCACATTTAAAGTAACTGATGTATTGTTACAGCTTAAGCTGGATGCAGGAGTAATACCAACAGTTACAGGCACCGTATTTTGAGACACACTAATAGGATTGATTGATATACAACCGTTTCCTTGATTTGTAACAGTTACCTGATAAACACCTGATAGAGTTGCTGTAGTAGTGGCTCCGTTAGTAGCTCCGGAAATACCGGTACCTACCGGCCACGCATAACTAACAGTAGCAGTAGAAGTAACAGTAACACCAATAGCTACAACTGAATTTGTACAGGTTATGGAATTTGTTACAGGATTCGTGGTTACTACAGGATTATTGGTAGACTGAGTAACTGTAACTGTAGATGATATGAAGCAGCCTGTTACTGGGTTAATAGCCTGGAGTACATATACACCAGCGGCGCCGGTACTTGTAGTGAAACTATTTGGACTGGAAACGCCTCCTAACCAATTAGCTATTGATGTAGTTGGAGTCGCACTTCCCGTCAAAGAAACTGTAGGGGTATTGCATATCAATGCTTGATCTGGTCCTGCACTCACAAATGTTGGCGCTGTTATATTTTGAATTGCCGCAACTGATGTTTGAAAAACACAGCCATTCACAGGATTCAAAACGTTTAATGTATAGGTTCCTAATCCCTGACCTACTGCATTTTGTAAAGATGAACCGCTTACAACAGAACTTCCTCCCGGAGCAGTCCATGTATAATTCATGCCTGCTAAGGATGATGACAAATTAACGGTGTTAGTTGTACATGTAATTGATCCCGTAGTTGTAGCGGTGGTTGTTGGAGTGATAATATTTTGGGTTAAGGATGTGGTAGCCGTTGCTGTACAGCCATTCGCTGCCGTAACCGTTAAGGTGTAAATTCCCGGAGCATTTACTGTCGGAGATGATGTTGTTCCTCCTGCAGTAATACCAGGTCCAGACCAAACATAGGTTCCGCTGCCGCCGCCAGTTAAAACAGCGGTTGTAGTTGTACAGGTTAATGTTGTTGAGTTTGAAGCAGTAGGAGAAGGAGGTGTAATGTTTTGGGTTACGGTAGTCACGGCAGTTGCAGTACATCCGTTCGCAGCTGTAACCAAAACCGTATAATTTCCGGGAGCATTAACTGTAGGAGATGAAGTTGCCCCACCTGCAGTAATTCCAGGGCCCGACCAAACATATGTTCCGCCACCACCAGCGGTTAATACACCGGCCGTAGTTGTACAGGTTAAAATCGTTGAGTTTGAAGCTGTCGCAGGCGGAGGAGTGATGTTTTGTGTGACGGTTGTCACAGCAGTTGCCGTACAACCGTTAGCAGCTGTTACCGTTACTGTATAATTGCCTGGAGCATTAACAGTAGGAGATGAAGTTGCACCTCCTGCGGTAATACCAGGACCAGACCAAACATACGTTCCGCCACCACCGCCGGTTAAAACTCCGGTTGTAGTAGTACAGGTTAAAATTGTTGAATTTGAAGCGGTAGGTGTTGGAGGTGTAATGTTTTGCGTTACGCTAGTCACGGCAGTAGCAGTACATCCATTAGCAGCAGTTACTATCACCGTATAATTTCCAGGAGTATTAACTGTAGGAGATGAAGTTGCTCCTCCGGCGGTAATACCAGGCCCGGACCAAACATAAGTTCCGCCACCGCCACCGGTTAATACTCCGGTTGTTGTAGTACAGGTTAAAATTGTTGAGTTGGAAGCAGTTGCTGTTGGAGGTGTAATATCCTGTATTACGGTAACAGTTTCAGTACCTACACAGCCATTTACTAAATTAGTAACATTTAAAGTATATGTTCCGGGTTGATTGATCGTTACGGCTGACGTGTTAGCACCTGCCGTTATCCCTGAACCCGACCAGGTGTATGTTACACCGCTTGTAGGTGAAGCGGATATGGATTCTGAAAGAACAGTACAGGTTAAAATGCCCGGAACTGTAATTGTCGGAGTAATTACAGTCGTGTTTATTGGCACCGAAACAACCGTATTTGATGAACAACCGTTGCTATTATTAGTCATTGCAATCGTGTAGGTTCCGGAAACATTAATGTTTGGCGTTGCTGTATTACTACCTGAAACAACACCAGGACCCGTCCAGGTATAAGTTACTCCACTTATTGGTGTGCTGGATAGTGCAATAGTTGGTGAAGAACATGTTATTGAGGAAGGACTGGTGACATTTATAGTAGGAGTAGAAATATCTCTGATGACATCCGTATGTGCATTGTTTTGACAACCATTTACAGTGTTTGTAATAACAAGATCATAAGAGCCGGGTTGGTTAACAACAATGGTGGAATTGTTCACACTTGTCATTATGCCGGGACCGGTCCAGGTATAGGTAACACCACTTAATGGGCCACCTGTAACTAATACCGTGGTTGTGTTACACGTTAAAGTTGCGCTGTTAGATGCTGTGGCAGAAGGTGATGAATAATCTGAAATGACATTGACTGTAGCAGAGGCTGCACAACTATTTGTTGTACTCGTAACCTGAACAGTATAAACACCCGCAACTGTCGCCTGAGCTGTTGCGCTGGTGGATGATCCTGAAATGCCAGGGCCCGACCATTGATACGTTACTCCTGCCGCCGGAGTTGCAGTCACGGTAACAACAGAATTGGTACATGTTAAAGAACCTGAAACGGATGCTGCCGGAGTAGGAGGGGTAATGTTTTGAGTCACTGTAGTAACTGCCTGATTTGTACAACTATTCACAGCATCCGTTACTTTCAAAGTATATGTTCCGGGAGCATTGGCAATAGCGTTTTGAGAATTTGAACCAGATACTACACCTGGCCCTGTCCATGTATAGGTAACGCCACTTGAAGGCCCACCGTTTAATGGAGAAACTGAATTACCGGGAGCGCAGGTTAATATTAACGTACTGGATGCAGTAGGACTTGGAGGTGTTATATTTTGAGCCACCGTTGTGGTCGCCTGATTTGTACAGCTATTTACAGCATCTGTTACTTTCAATGTGTAGGTACCGGGAGCTCCGGCTACTGCATTTTGTGTATTTGTTCCACTTACTACACTTGCACCTGTCCAGGTATAAGTCACTCCACTTGTAGGCCCGCCTGTTAAAGCTGCGGTTGTTGTTAAACAGGTTAAAGTCGTTGGACTGGTTGCAGTAGGACTTGGCGCTAAGGTATTTTGAGTTAATGATGTTACTGCTGTGTTTGTACATCCGTTTACAGCATCTGTTACTTTCAGAGTATAAGTTCCTGGACCGTTAGCAATGGCTGTTGAATTTGTCGTAGCTCCGGTTAAACTTGGTCCACTCCATTCATAAGTTACTCCGCTTGACGGACCTCCGGTTAATACAGCTGTAGTTGTCAAACATGTTAAAGTTGTACTGTTACTTGCCGTCGGACTTGGCGCTAAAGTGTTTGTTGGTACAAGGACTGTAATTGAAGACGAACACAAGGAAAGAGTATTTGTAACAACAACCGAATAAGTAGCTCCGGTATTCACCGTAATAACAGATGTTGTTGCCCCACTGGTTATTCCGGCACCGGTCCAGGCATAAGTATTACCTGCCGGAGTACTGGATAAAGTAACCTGAGCAGTAGACAATACACAGGTGATAGAGTTAGAAATTGCCGGAGTAGATAATACCGGTAAACCGGCACTAGGACTAACTGTTAGCGATCTTGCAGCGGTACAGCCATTTGCAGGGTCAGTAACGGTTAATGTATATACCCCGGATGATGAAGCCGTTGCAGTATAGCTGGTTGCTCCCGATGAAACTCCACCGGTCCAAACTGGTGTACACGTCGATGGTGTTGCAGAACCTGTAATTGTTACAGTTGGTGCAGCACATGTTATTGTTGCATTTGCAGAGACGGAAACTGAAGGAACCGCTATGTTTTGTGTTACCACCTGATTTCCTGTGGTAAAGCAGCCATTTGATGTATTTGTAACGGTATAATTGAACGTTCCCGCTTGATTTACGGCTGCTGAATATGTATTGGAACTGCTGGTTATACCGGAGCCGGTCCAGGTATATGAAACTGGTGTTGCTGTTGTAGTCGCAACTATATTTACCGAGGACAATGTACAATTCAATACGGCGGATACTGACGATGTCGCCGTAGGAGAAATGGTATTTTGAGAAATGCTCACAGTTGAAATCGGAGAAGTACAACTGGCGGTATTGGTTACTGCCAAACTATATGTTCCCTGAACGCTTACAACCGGTGTAGCTGAAGTCGTTCCTGAAACAATTCCTGAAGCCGGCCCTGTCCATGAATAAGTGCCGCCTCCCGAACCAGACAAAGATATTGTTGGGGAAGTACATGTTAAAGTGCCTGGTGTTCCGGCATTAGCAGTTGGCGTTGGATTTACAGTAATTGTTTTGGATGCTGTGTTAGTACATGAATTTGCTCCTGTCACGTTAACAGTATAGGTAATGTTTCCTGTACTGGTTGGAGTAGCTGTTACAGTACTTCCTGTTGTTGTAGCTAATCCGCCACCCGCCGATGAACTCCAGGTATAAGTAGATGCTCCGGTACCGGTAAATGTAGCTGAAGCCCCTAAACATAAAGAATTGGTTGCAGTAATGGTTGGAGTAGGAACCGGATTAATATTAACGGTGATAGTTTTTGCAGCAGTACAACCCGTCGCGTCAGTACCAGTAACGGTATAAACCGTAGTGGTAGTTGGATTGGCAACAACGTTAGTGCCTGTTGTTGGAGACAAGCCGGCTGATGGTCCCCAGGTATAAGAATTTTGATTTGCAAAAGTAATGCTCCAGTTTAATAATGTTCCAACATCTGAGCCTGCTCCGTCTCTTACAAATAGTTTCCAGTTACCATTTAAAAGACAAGCACTTAAACCACTAAACGCCTGTTGTGGAGTGAACGTTCCTGTAAACGGCGCAGCACCCGAAGTGATCGCCGTTCCGGTTGTTGAAAACGTAGTATTTGTGTAATTATTTCCACCGGCACCATTATTGGCTGAAAGTGTAATTGTTGTTCCACCCGGGCAAACGAGATAAATAGATAAATCCCCATCGTAAGTGTGATTAATGTTCAGATTTACATTAAGCAAACTTGTTCCAACAGAACCTGTTAGTCCTGTAACAGGAATGGTAGATGAAACCCCTGACGTGTTATTATCCGGAATCGCATAGTTGGTTAAATTAGCAAAACTCATCGTTGGACTCGAAGGGTTGCCTGTTACTGTTAATGTTGCAGAATTACCGGCACACATGGTTGTGCTTGTAAAAGCTGGCGTAATTGTAGGAGCGTTAACAGAAATTGTAGTGGTAATTGTATTACTCGTACACGATGATGTTGCGCCAACAATAGAATAGGTGGTAGTGGCAGAAGGGCTAACCGCAAAACTTGTACCTGTTGCCCCTGTATTTAATAAAGTATAAGTTGTCGCTCCACTCGGACTAATTGTGCTCGTAGTTCCGGAACAAAGAGAGGGACTCGATACGCTGAGGATCGAAATCGTAGGCGTGCTTGTAACAGAAACAGAAACTACTGTTGAGTTAAGACAGGCAGTAGCATTTGTTCCTAAGATTGTATAGTTAGTTGTGGCAGTAGGGCTCACATTAAAGCTGGTTCCTGTAGCGCCACTATTAACCAGGGTATAAGTTGTTCCTCCGGATGGTGTTATCACAGTGGCTAAACCGGAACATAAGGTCGGACTGGAAACACTGGCGGAAATTGTAGGTGTTGTTGCAAAAGAAAGCGTTTTTGAAAGTGTATAGGAACAAGCCGCTCCCTGTGAAGGTGTAACAACCACAGAATAAGTACCATTAGCTGATGTGGAAACAGTTTGAGTAGTCATGCCTGTTACTCCGGGCCCTGACCATAAATAAGATCCTCCAAAAATTGCAGGGGCACTCATTACAACAGGTTGTCCTGAACAAGGATTGGTATTAATATTTATTACTGCCGGTCCGCAGGTAACATCTACATAAGCCCATGCCATATGAGCACCGGCGATACAGCCGGCAGCCACAAATTCAATATTTACAGTTTGTCCAATGTATGGCGTTAAATTCATACTATTTGATGTCCAGTTTCGTGAATAAAGCGTGGAGCCATCGTATGTATTTATGTATCCTGAATTTGCGAAGCCCGGAGGTGCTGAACCTGCAGGTGCCTGAACATAATATTGCGTACAGGTAGAAAGAACGACACCGGTGGCTGCATCCTTCACATATACGTGAAAATAGGGTTGTTCCCCGTTGGCATGTCCTCCGTCGTTCAACACCACAGCATAGTCAAAGGAAACCAAGGCATTGGCCGCATTTACCGCAAACGTTTGTTCCAAAATTTCACCATTGGAATAAGTATTACTCCATTTTCGTGTATCACACGCAAAGCCATAAGCATTAAATCCACTTGTATTAATGTGAAAACCACCAACTCTGGCTGAATACGATCCTCCATTAGGGTCTAAGCCGGCCATTCCTATGGCGTCAGTGCCATAAGCGCCCGTAATTAAATTAACATCGGCGCAGCCATAGATTGTCTGGTTAGTTGCCGATGTTCCCGCACCGCCAACAGTTAAATTTCCATTTGAATTCGAATTATATCCGCTGCTTATAGACCAATTTGATAAATTTCCATCTTCAAAATCTAAATTAGCGCAGGAACTTGCCAATACAACAGGAGGGTCTATCCCTGCAATATCGCTATAAGCAGGATTGTTTTTAATATTATATTTTTGCTTGACATAAGACCTTTGTGCTCTGTACATCATGTTACGAAATTCAAATACAGTTTTAAAATTATTTTTTAAGAATTGTGTGTAATTTCCATGAAAATCAAAGCCTGATAAACTATCGCCGGCAAAAAAAGTACATTGATGTACTAATTCATCGTATGATAATTCTGAAACCATTTGTCCTGAGATTTTCTCACCGGGGCGACCTATCATCCCTGAAAACTTAACACTGCCGGTTTTTGATGCTCCGATAGGAACAGGGAAATTTATATCTTTTACAGATAATTGTTTTTTCTGTCCGTACGAAGTGAGAGAAACAAATAATAGTGAAATAATGAAAATGCGTAAATTTTTTTTCATGTCTGATAAAGTGTATTTATGTAGCGTTAAATTTAACCATTTTTATGTAAGTTCTTTTTTTTAATAACAAAATAATATGTTAAAAATGTAACAAAAAAAGAGCCTTCCAATTTCTGGAAGGCTCTTTTTATCATAATAATTTTTTTGACCTATCTGAACAAATTGGCTGTTCCGTTTTTTTGAATCTCCGAATCGTCAAAACCGGTAGCTTTTACGAAGTAAAAATAGGTTCCTTCCGGAACTTTATTTCCCTGGTTGGTTAATCCATCCCATGAAGCTTTCGGGCCGGTAAATTCATACAGTTTTTGTCCCCAACGGTTGAATATCTGTAAAGAAATTTCTTTTACCCCTGTTGATTTAATGGTAAATATGTCATTGGAGCCATCACCATTTGGAGTAAAGACATTTGGTATTTCAAGAGTGAGACCGTCCTCAACGCTAATTACCGTATAAGCAGTATCTAAGCAGGTACCTGACGATGCGATGAGCATGACTGTATAGCTTCCCATGCCCGTGTAAGTATGAGATTCATTTGTATTGGTGCTGCCTGTTGCATCACCGAAATCCCAAATATAACTTACCGCACCAACGCTTTGGTTCGTAAACGTAACCGGTAAAGGTGTCGCGCCTGAAGTTGGATCAGCTGTAAATGCAGCTGTAACACTTCCCTGGATTACACCAATCGTTGAGGTAGAAGAACAACCTGTTGCGATTTCAGTCACGGTTAATGAATAAACACCGGTTTCATTAACATCCGGGTTAGGGGTGTTAGAGCCATTTGTTATACTGGTTATGGAAGGGCCTGACCATGTATAAGTATACGCTGCAGAAGAAGGAGTACTGAGTAAGCTAACAGTAGGACTTCCACAAGGAATAATGGTCGATGCGCCTGCACTGGATACCGGTGCAACCGTACTTCCTGTAACTGTTACAACTGTTTGTGTAACGCAACCAGAAGATGGTTCAGTAACACTAACACTATAATCACCTGCAATAACTGCAGTTACCGGGTCAGGTGATGTTCCTGAAGGGGTTGTCCATGTTAATACACTGGCCGGGTTAGATGTAGCACTCAGGCTGACGGCTGGCGAATAACAACTGATAACAGTACCACTCGGTGTAACTGATAAAGTAGCTACCGCAGAATTTGTTAAAATGGTACAGATTGCTGTATTGGTACAACCATTCGCCGCATCTAGAACGGTAACCGTATAATCACCGCCTGCATTTACGTCAGCCGACGAATTGGTCGTAGAACCCACAATTCCTATTCCGTTCCAGGCATAAGTAATTCCCGCTGTTGGTGTTACTGCTGAAATAATCGTCGTTGATGGAAAACTACAGGTCAATGTCTGAGACGGCATTGATCCAATTACAGGTCGCACCGTATCGTTGGTAATAACAATCTGCGTATTGGTAGCACATGAATTAACAGTGTTTGTAACAACGCAAACAAATGTTCCTGTCGAGGCAAATGTTGGAGTAGGAGAATTTATGCCACTTAGAGGTGCAGGGCTCCAGCTATAGGTTATATCAGAGCCTGGGCCTGCGGTTACGGTGGCGCTTTGAACAGTGATCGAACAGGTTAGCACCGCTGTTGGGGGAAAGATAGAAACCGTTGGTGTTGCAGCATCAGGAATAACCGTCACAGTTTCGGTAGAAACGCAACCTGTAACCGAATTGGTAACTACTACAACATATGTTCCGCTTGCAGTAGCAACCGGGTTGGCAATGGTTGTATTACTTAAAACACCTCCTGTTGACGATGTCCATGAATAAGTGACTCCACTGGTTGAACTGGATGCAGTTATCTGGATTGACGGCGACGCGCAGGTCAGGGTTGATGTCATCGGACTTACAGTCACCGTAGGTAAAGCTGTACTTCCTGTTACTGCAACAGTTTGGGTGGCTGAGCAACCATTAGAACCATTTAATGCAGTTAATGTGAAATTACCGGCAGCGTTAACATCTATAGAATCAGCTGTTGTCGATCCGATAATTCCGGTGCCACTCCAGGAATATGAAATTCCTGTGGTTGGTGTTACGGAAGAGTTGACAGTAACAGTTGGAGATAAACAGGATATTGGCTGCGTCGGTGTTAATGAAATTATTGGACGAGCCGTATCATTGGAAATCACAATTTGTGTCGTGGTTGTGCAGGAATTTGTCGTGTTTGTGATTAAACATGAGTAGGTTCCGGTTGAACCAAAAGTAGGAGTAGGAGTATTGACACCGGTTAATGGCGTTGGGCTCCAGCTAAACGTAATATTAGAGCTTGGAGTGGTAGTTACTGTAGTACTTTGGATAGTCACAGAACAAGTTAATAATCCGGTAGAAGAAGAAATAGTTGCTGTTGGTATAGCAGCATCCGGAACGACTGTTATCGTTTCGGTTGATTGACAACCGGTGACAGTATTAGTCACTAACACAATAAAGGTTCCGCTGGAAGTCGCAACCGGATTAGCGATAGCAGTGTTGGATAAAACGCCTCCGGTGGATGCTGTCCACGAGTAGGTTGCTCCGCTGGTTGAACTTGTCGCATTGATTTGAACTGATGGAGTCGCGCAGGTAAGTGTTGATGCCATCGGAGTTACCGTAACGGTTGGCAAAGCGGAGCTTCCTGTTACCGTAACACTTTGAACCGACGCACATCCTGTAACAGTATTTGTAACTGTTAAACTATAAGTGCCGCCTGAATTTACTGTCACTGTATTAGCAGTAGGAGAAGTCAGGATATTACCGCCTGATGTTGTCCAGTTATAAGTAATCTCAGCACCTGACGCAGAGAAAGAACCATCCAGTGTCAATGAAGGTGACGCACACGATATCGACGCAGGAATTCCAATTGAATCTTTTGGATATGGATTTACTATAATCGGAAGGTTGAATTGTTTCGAACAACCGTTACTTGAAATCATCACATTAACAGATGCAGAAGCAGTAAATGTTTGTGTTGCCGTATTTGAGCTGGATGTAAATGGAGACCAGGTATAGGTGAAAGCACCATTACCACCTCCGGGATTTAATGAGAAGGTAACGGATGTATTTTCACACACCGTATCATTCGGCAGGATTGAACTTGCGAGTGAGATGGGGGTATTTGACACGCTTGCTGTTACCGCAGAAAGAGCACTTGGACTACATCCGGCAATATTTGTTTGAACATAGACAGTGTAGGTTCCGCCTGCAGTACCAATATTCTGACTATAATTGAGAGATGTTCCGTTTTGAACCAGCGTAGTTCCTCCGGCATCTGAAAACCAGCTATAATCGGAGGCACCTGCAACGGAGTTTATTCCAACCTGAACAAAACCTATATCACAGGCAGAACCAGGTATAACGCTTGGTGCCGGTACTACCGTTGGCGTAACCGCAACCGGAATGACAGAACTTGCACAACCGGCTGAATTTGTTGCCTGCAGATATACAGTTGTCGGTGTCGTAACATTGGCTACAGAATAAGTAGTTCCTGATGCTAATAACGTTCCTGAACTTGCGGCATTGTACCAACCGAAACCCGAACCTGCCGGTGAGGTTGCTGTATAGGTTACTATACCGCCGACACATACTGAATTAACTAATGCAGTTGGATTTGCAGGGATCGGATTTACGACAATAGTAGTTGTAATTGGAATTAAATTACCACAGCAATTTGAATTTATAGTAAGTGTTACTGTATATGTAATCGGTGTTGTTCCTGTATTCGGAAATAAGACAGATGTTGAGCTTGTACTCGCAGAAGAAATCGTTGCTCCTGCAGGCAATACTGACCATAAATAATTTAAACCGGCTGTTCCGACTGCCGTGCTGGCAAAATTTGCCGAACCGGGACAGATTGAGACGGCTGATGCCACTATACTTCCTGTCGAAGGTGGCGCAACAATTATGTTATTAAAATCAGTATAATTATTTGCATTCATGACAACCGTTTTTCTTCCAAGGGTAGAATAAATAGTTGAAACCGGAGAACCTGCCCCCGAGGCAGGTGCTGCACTGGTTCCAAAAGAAGACCAGGTTGGACCGCCTGCCGCCGTTGCATGAGAAATATTTACATTGGTACAACTTTTATTATCAACCGTTATGACGGGTTGTGTAAGCAGCACCAGCGTGGAATTGGAGACTAATGGGCTTCCTCCGACGACATTTACCGGAAATGCAAAACCTGTACATCCTGCACCTCCGCTGGCACCGGCACCTCCGGCACCTCCATTGCCACCTTTGCCACCAGCACCGGCATGAGCCCCGGCCGGTGTTCCACCGTTTCCGCCAATTCCTCCGGCACCACCCGCACCACCGGCGCCACCAGCGCCACCGGCACCAGCTAATCCATTTACAATCTGGCAATCTACTACATTACCATTTGCGCCATTATTAAATATAAAGATACCGTATGTTGATCCACCGCCGGTTCCGCCGCCTCCGCCGAAACCACCCTGGCCGCCGCCTCCGCCGCCTCCGCCGCCTCCGCTGGTTCCATAAGATCCTCCGCAACCACCTGTAGTGTTTGTATTATAACCTGTTCCGCCGCCGCCGCCGCCGCCGCCGCCCTGGCCACCGTTACCGAAAGCCCCGGTTGTTCCGGATGCGGTATTCCAGTATCCTGAGGCGTCACTTCCCACTCCGGCTGTTCCGGCTGGAGTTCCAACTGTTCCATTTGCTCCGTTAGCCCCAGCTCCTCCAACCATGGCCGAAAATCCGCATCCGGAAGAGGTATTAATCGTAGACCCTGGGCCGGCTGTACCACCTGTGGTAGGGCTAAAACCTACTCCTCCGGCGCCACCCGATACGGCTGCTCCTCCATTTCTTCCCCCCGTTCCACCACTGGCACCGCCTCCGCCATCCTGAACAGATGTCCTTGCATTTCCATTATTACCTATAGTTCCCGCACCGGCACCACCAAAAATTTTCGCTGCGCCGCCTGTTCCACCGGTTGCACCGGCGCCTGCTCCACCGGCACCGGAATTACCCATCGGTGAAGAATATCCTACACCTCCATTTGATCCAATAGAGCCGATAGTTCCAGTCGCACCCGTTGCTCCAACAGCTCCGGTTGCTCCTGAGCCAGCATTTCCGCTATAGATGTAACAGCGTGTAATGTTGTAGTCACTACAACCGGATCCAAGATAAATACCGTAATTACTGATTCCGGTTCCTGCAGCGTTATCAGGCATTTGTATCCTTACATCCTGAATCCTGAAATTGGACGAAGATGGACTGACATTCAAAGCTGTATAGCGCAAAAACCCAGGTAATCCTTCCAGATTAGATGTTGACCGGATGATGCGCGTTCCTTGCGCCGGAAATCCCCCGGCAGTGGCTTTTGCTGAGGTTTTAGTTGTAAAACCAACATTATAACCGCCTTCAATTGTAGCGAAGCTGCCTATGTTCAATGGGTTATTAATTATATAATCACCAATCTCCATTTTAATTACTACCGCGTTACATGCTGCTAACGTTAATGCGGTCATAATATCTGTGGGGGAGGTAGGAGTTAGTCCGGTTCCACTTCCAGTTGGGCTTGCATAAACAATGTTACACGCAGGGCTTGAAGCCGGAGATAAAATAGAAATGTTAGAAACCGCTGTATTTCCCGTACATCCTGTACTTGAACTTACGGTGACACTATAAGAACCCGCACCGGCTCCTGTAATTGTGGAAGATGCAACAGCATTATCTGTTTGAGTAGCGGATCCGGTCCACACATAATTACAGTTTGTGCAGGGAGCTCCGCCCATTGTTGAGGATGCAAGAATGTTTGTGGTGCCGCTGCATAACGACGCATTCGAAGGTGTCACATATACAACCGGCGGTAAGGTAATCGAAACTGAAGTGCCTGCTGTTCTTACACACCCTGCGTAGGTAGCAGTCACTCCGTAATTGGTACTTACGCCTGGATTTACAACAACAGTAGAAGAAGAAGAGGAAATTGGCGACCAGGCATATGTAATTCCGGGAGTTCCACCTGTTCCGCCGACTGTTAATGTACTGGGATTACCGGCACACATTGAAGAGGGACTTGCAGACGCTGTAATTGCACCAAGATAGGCGAATGTGAATGAAGTTGGTGTTAAAACATTTCCACATTTATCAGTAATTACAGGACTTCCACCACCAACGTTTACCGTGTAGATGCCAGTAGCTAAACCTGTATTGTTGAATGTTCCTACAATATCATATGTATTTCCTGTTGGCGTTCCGCAAACGGCACCACCTGAGGCAGAAAGAACCGGTACACCACCTGAGGGCCCTGTAATCGTAAAATTTGAACCATTTGTAGCAATCGACGAACATTCAATAGATTCGGGGTTAAAACTAACCGTAAAAGTAGAGCCACAAGAATAACTTGTACTGGTAACAACGGGCGCGGTATTGTCAAATATTTGCGCGGAACCTCCAAAAGTAAGTGTATATCCATTTGAATTGGCAGAGTAATTATCAATAATCAATACAAATGTTTGTCCTTGGGTAACATTAATACCAGGCATCGTCGACGACTGGGATGCGTTATGAGAAAGATTACCGGCCTGGGTTGGCAGGGTAAGTCCCGTGTTTCCATAAGTAGCGGAATAATTACAACGTATTGGTGTTAGCGTCGGGATATCAGCGCAGGATCTATTAGGAGCCGTAAGAGTTTTTGTAATATCATACAGGGCAAAATCATAATCATTAGGTGTATTCAACATAAATGTAAATGTTCCTGCATTTTGAGCTGTAAACGTGTACCATACGGAATTCGTTTCGCCGCCTGATAAACAGGTTCCGGAAACCTCATCTGAATTCCCGTCACCGGTGTAGGAAGTGGTTTGTGTATAAGATTGCTGACATACCGAAATGGCACCTACACAATCCTGCATTGGTCCTGTAACCGATATGTGATTCGTTCCTCCGCCCTTGTTTGTATTCGAAGAACTTTTATACAACATTTCCAAAGCATACTTTGTATCCAGCTCCTGCCTTGTGGGAAGTCTGCCAACCTGCGAGAACACAGGTTCAAAACACATTAAAAAAAGAATAAAAATAACCGAGGACCATTTGAAATTTTGCAATGAAATACTCATAGGATTATGATTTTTAACGTTTTTTTTGTTGTACTAAAAGATAAAAATAGTTATTAAACCATATTATCCAAAACTAAAAATATAAATAAAAATTCGGCTTTTTTAAAAAAACGCGGGAAAACTTCACTGATAATGAGTGAAATAGCGGTAAGACTTATTAAAAATACAGATAAATTAAATTATGGATTGTATTTTCTTAAAAATCATATGAATCCCTGAAATTATTTTTTTTCCAGGGAATTCATATAGGTTTTTAATTCATTATTAGGCTTCAGATGGTATGCTAATTCATAAACAGCAAAAGCTTTTTCAGGTTGATTATCCAATGTTAAAGCATTTGCTTTCAGGACCAAAAAGCTGTAATCATCTAAATCTGTATCCAGGAAAATATCACATACGATAACGGATTGTTGATACTTTTTCTGAGCATTTAATGAATTAATAATCTCGAAGCCGGAATTGTATTGTTTGGGATTATAGCTTACGGCTTTTAGGTAATAAATTATTGCAGTGTCGTAGTTCTGTCGTGATTTATAAACATTACCAAGATTTTCGTTGGCCTGCGCGTATTTTTCCTTATGTTGAATTGCAAGTTCAAAGTAGTGCTGGGCATTGTTTAAATCACCCAAATAGGAATAATATAATACGCCAGCATTATTATAAGCGGTATAGATGCTGGAGTCATTTAATATGGCTAGCTGATAATGTTTTAAGGCTTTGTTTATTAAAGTTTGAGGAGGGTATTTCTTCTCAGAAGATCTCAACATTTCAAAGTATTCATTAGCCAACAAGCTATTAGCCTTTGATGAATTTTCGAGATAAGGAGCATCATGCTCAAAAAGAGTTAATTTATTATACCAATTTTTGTTTCTATTGAAAATATAAAAGAAGCAGAGGACAAAAACAGGTAATAAATATATCAATGGTTTAGAGAGAAATTGTTTTGTGCTTGTAACAGACAAGTTGGGGAATATCTGTAACAAAATAACTGTAAGTAATAGACAGAATCCTACCGTAGAAAAAAAACAAAGCCTTTCTCCAACTATGCCGGCAACCGGTGAAACGAAATTGAGAAAAGGGAATATTGATCCCAGGAAAAGTAAAAGTGCGAATAGAAAATGTTTGTTTTTATATTTATATAGATAAATACATGCGCCTATCAAAAAAAGGATCCCAACAAAGAAGTGAAAATCTAATGTTTTCAAATCGACAGTGTCGACCCCATAATAAAACCTAAAAGGAAATGTTATAATGAGAAACTTAACATAAAACCCCAGCGTTTTAATTGCAATTATTATTTTTTGAAAAAAAGTTACACTATCAGTATATAAAGGATTCTCAAAATGATAGAAACTCCTGACAGCTTTTTCGATAACCAGCGAATTCCGTGTGACTGCAAAGCCTATTTGTGTTAATAGAAACACACTAATAAGTATGAAGGTGTTTTTCAAACTTAATTTGCGATAAAAATAGAGACATAGCGGAATAACGCCAAAGGATATCATAGCTGATTTTTTATTCAGTAACCCGCACATTAACAGGAAGAAAATCAGGCACAGTGTTTTAACAGAGGGTTTTTCAAAATATTGAATACTATACCAAATTGCCAACAGACAGAAGAATAAAGCAAGCAATTCGTCTCTGCATTTTATATTATTTACGACTTCAGTATGGGCAGGATGTATAATGAAAATAAGAGAAGTGATAAGAGCAATCGTGAATTTGAATTCGTAATTTTCAAATAACCGTAAAAGTGTAAGAAACAATAAACAGGAAATTGAGTAATATAGCAAGAGATTGATAAGGTGACTGATAAGCGGGTTTTGTCCAAATATTCCGTATTCAATCGCAAAGGTTGTTGTCACAAATGGCCGGTAGTCAAATGTGGCGTCATTATCATGTGCATACCTGCTTTTCCAGATTTTTTTGATGCCGGAAAAACCTCTTTTCACTAAATCGTGGTTGGGTACATAATTTTGGCCTGCTTGTTTAAAATTTGTGACAGTAACGTACTCATCATCTAAAGCATATTTGTTCCTTAAAGAATTCCCATATAGAATGAAAACAATTACAAATAAAGACAAAAATATTTTTTTATATTCTTTAAAATAGCTGATCATAATCTGCCGATGGTAACAAAAAAAGCGCTTAGATAGCGCTTTTAATACCTGATAAAATAATTACTTTTTCCTGCTTCGAATGTCGCTTAAAATCTGAGAAGGAGTTTTTTTTTGATTATTAAACTCCATATAAGCCACATGTAAGCGTTGCGCCAGGGTAACATAATATAGTTTTCCCTGAACCTGTTTCATGGTGATAACCATGTCGCAATTTCCTCTTGAATCTACATTGGAGGCAAGAATGGATGCCACTGCCGGATCAGTTTTCAGTTTTGCAATTAAAGCGTTGGATTCTGTTTTATTATTAAATCCGTAAAACGCAGAATGAAATACGGTTTTCGTTTTAAAAAAGCCTTTTTCGCCTTTATCCTTAAGCTTCCAGGTAACGTTTGATTGCCCAAATGTCAGCGCAGAAAAAAAAATCAAAAAAATGAATACTGTCGTAAATAATTTTTTCATTTCAATTTTGTTTAATATTAGTACAATAATAATTAGAAATAATTTGGGAAGCAATTAAAAGATTATTTATTTGAACTGATTCAAGTGAACTTTCATGAGATTAAATGAGACCATGGAAGTTAAAATAAAAAAAATGTTTTTTAAAATTTATATATTTGTTTAGTTTATGGGCGCATTTATTCGGGCAATATCTTATAATCTACCTGTTTGTACATTTACAAACGAAGATTTCTTCTTGCAATTTCCCGATTCTCGAATTAATAGTGTAAATCTGTCAAAAATAGGAGTGAAGCAAAGGCATATCGCATTAGAAGGTGAATTAGCATCTGATTTAGCTGTGAAAAGTGCTGAGCGTTTATTTGTTGAGCATAATGTTAATCCTGCTGAGATAGATTTTTTGCTTTTTTGCGCTCAGGAGTTCGATTATTTTACTCCGTCTACTGCTTGTACTATCCAACATCGGTTAAAATTGCCATCACATTGTGGAGCGCTTGATT
The DNA here is from genome assembly GCA_021155905.1 of Bacteroidota bacterium. GTDB lineage: Bacteria > Bacteroidota > Bacteroidia > B-17B0 > Aurantibacillaceae > UBA4416. Next base: position 110,410 of record JAJNBG010000014.1, on the reverse strand, counting down.
TTAATTTGGGTTGTAGCGGGTTTGTTTATGGATTAAGTTTGGCAAAAGGTCTTATTGAAAGTGTGGGCCTGAAAAACATATTGTTATTGACCTCTTCAACCTTGACTCGAAAACTACACCCAAAGGACGCAAGCTTGAGATATCTATTTGGTGATGCTGCTTGCGCTACATTAATAAGTAATGCCAGTGAAGTTGACGGAGAAATAGGGCAATTTGTTTTTGGTACTGACGGGGCCGGAGCTGAAAAAATAATTGTAAAAGACGGAGGCGCAAGAAATTTAATTACAAATGAATCGTACACCGAAATAAGTAATGAGTATGGGAATATTACCAGCAAGGCTTATATGGATATGAAGGGGCCTGCTGTATTTTCTTTTTCAATTAAAATTGTGCCTAAAATAATAGCAGATACATTAGAAAAGAATCAAATGCATATTAAGGATATTGATCTGTTTATTTTTCACCAGGCAAATTTATTTATCATCGATACGATAAGAAAGAAATTAAATCTGTCAGAAAATAAAGTGTTCAATTACATGGAAACAGTAGGGAACACAGTTTCTTCATCAATACCCATTGCATTGTATGAAGCAATGAAACAGGACAAAGCTAAAAAAGGTGATTCGGTTGTATTGGTTGGATTTGGAGTAGGTTTGTCCTGGGCGGCAACTATAATTAAATTATAAAGGCTATATTTATACTAACAAAATTACTATGGATATTAAGGATTTTATAAACAAGATTGAAACTGAGATTGATGAATTCGAAGAGGGTTCATTAAAGCCTGAAACAAATCTGCGCAATACCAGTGCCTGGACATCCATGCATGCCTTGATCTTAATTGCATTAATTGATACAGAATATAATGTTACCATTACTGGTGAAGATCTGAGAACAATTACGTCTATTGAAGATCTTTATAATATCGTTAAGGAAAGAACCAGGCAATAATGGCATACCTTACAGTTAATAATGTTCAGCTAAGAGCAATCTCGGCATGCGTTCCGAAGAATAAGGAAAGTAACCATGATTACGACTGGATTTCCGAAAAGGAACGCGCGCTATTAATTAAAACTACCGGTATCGAATTCAGACATATTGCTCCAAAACACATAACAACTTCCGATATGTGCTTTGCTTCAGCAGAGGCATTAATTAATGATTTAGAAATTGACAGAAATGATATAGAAATATTATTGTTTGTTTCCCAATCGCCGGACTATTTTTTGCCCGCTACAAGCATCATACTTCAACACAGGTTGGGTTTAAACAAGGCCACCATGGCTTTTGACATTCAGCTTGGTTGTTCCGGTTATGTATATGGCTTATCAGTGATTTCTAATTTGATGAGCAATGGTAAGTTTAAAAAAGGACTTTTGCTTGTAGGAGATAAATCCAGTTTTTCTCCGTCAAAACAGGACAAAAGCACGTACCCTATTTTTGGAGACGCAGGTACCGCTACATTGTTGGAATATGATCCTGCTGCCGAAAAAATGGATTTCAATTTACAAAGCGATGGTTCGGGTGCAAATGCAATTATGATTCAGGATGGCGGCATGAGGAATTCATACACAGATAAATCTGATGAGATGGTTGAAGTTGGCCCCGGAATAATCCGTAACAGGAAAAACCTCATGCTGGACGGTATTGAAGTGTTTAATTTTTCGTTAAGAGAAGCGACGCCAAATGTGACAGATCTGCTAGCATACAATGCTACAGAAATTAAGGATTATGATTTTTTTATTTTTCACCAGGCAAATAAGCTAATGAATGAAAGCATCAGGAAAAAATTAAAAATTGAACCTGGAAAAGTCCCTTATTCTCTGCAAAATTATGGCAACACCAGTTCTGCATCTATTCCGTTGACTATCGTTACTGAACTGCCAGACAAGATGCAAGATAAGAAACTAAGCATATTATTGTCTGCATTTGGAGTAGGATTATCATGGGCGTCGGCATCGCTTACTGTAACTAATTTAAAATGCTTACCGTTAATTGAAATTGAATAATGACTCCATTTCATTTACATAATAAAACTATCCTGGTAACCGGCGCTTCATCAGGGATTGGTAAACAAATAGCTATATCTATATGTGAAATGGGAGGGAATGTTGTGATTACAGGTAGAGATGAGGAAAGATTAGGTGAAACATTTGCAGCTTTGAAAAAAAACGATGGGAATTTGACCATTACTGCTGATCTGCTTGATAAAGATAATTTAAGTGACTTGGTCACAAAACTGCCTTTGCTAGATGGAATTGTTCATTGCGCGGGGATTGTAAAACCATATCCTGTAAAATTTTTGTCGGAAGAAAAGATTTTTGAAACGTTTCAAACAAATTATAATATACATGTGCTTCTCATGGCGCAAATCACGCGCCAGAAAAAATTAAATAGAAACGCATCCATTGTTTTTCTTTCGTCTATTTCGGCAGCCCATCCTCATAAAGGAGGGGCACTTTACTCTGGCTCTAAAGCGGCCATTGAGTCTTTCAGCAAAGTTATTGCACTGGAGTTTTATTCCCAGGGTATTCGCTCCAATTGTATATCGCCTGCAATGGTTAAAACACCAATGTATGAATATGCCGAAAAAGGTGCATCGAAGGAGACCTTGGATGAACATGTAAATAAATATCCACTCGGGGTCGGTACAACTTCCGATATATCTAATACAGCGGTTTTTTTATTATCCGACGCATCGAAATGGATCACTGGAATTTCAATTACACTTGACGGAGGCTTCTTATTGGGAGGAATATAAATGAATAAACAACCTGATGTATCTTTAATCATACCCGTTTACAACAGTAGTAGTACTCTTGCTGAATTGTTTTTGCGCGTTGATAATTTATTTACGGAATTAAATAAGCCGTATCAGTTGGTATTGATCGACGACGGAAGCACTGATAACAGCTGGAATGTTATTGAGGACCTTAAGGAAAAAAATCCGGAAAAAATATTAGCGGTTAAGTTTTCAAAGAACTATGGACAGCATAATGCTATTTTATGTGGATTTAATTATTGTCTGGGAAAATTTATTATCACCATGGATGACGACCTGCAGCATCCTCCCGAAGAAATCAAAAAGTTCTTCAGTAAGTATGAAGCGACTGATGCGGATGTAATTTATGGAATTCCAATAGATAAGAAGCATTCTATGATTAGGAACGCAGGCAGCAGCTTTGTGAAAAAAACATCTGAGTATTCTTCAAAAAAAAATACAGGCGGTTCATCGTTTCGGTTTATCAAAAGGGAGATCGTTGATATAATAAAGAACGGCCATAACTATAATTTTTTATACCTTGACGCCACTATTAATCAGCAAACGTTTAATATTGAACATGTGGCTGTTGAACATCATACAAGGAAATCGGGGAAATCGGGTTATACGATGTTCAAGTTGATCACTCTATATTTTAATATTTTAATTAATTACTCCGCTACACCATTAAAATTAATGACATATGGAGGCCTATTTTTTGCTTCTGTAGCATTCTTTATAGGACTAAAGTTTATCTATAAAAAATTGATGCATAACGTTCCGCTTGGTTACACGTCCTTAATGGTGACCATTTTGTTTAGCACGGGATTAATTTTATTTTGCCTGGGAATAATTGGCCAATACCTGTATAAATTGTATCAAATGCAAAATCAAAAACCTTCCTTTCTCATTAAACAGATATTAAAATGATCATAGAAAAGTATGGCATAACACTTAAGCGAGTAAAGGAAAGTGATATCGAACTTATAAGAGTTAAGAGAAATTCAGCGGATATAAATTCACGCATGCATTTTCGTGAGATAATTACCGAGGAAATGCAGAAGAAATGGTTTGAATCGATTAATAATATGCACAATAACTATTTTATTGTTTATCATAATAATCAGCAAATCGGCCTTGTAAATGGAAAGAATAGCGATTATGAAAAGCGCCAATCGGAAGGTGGAATGTTTATCTGGGAAAAAAAATACTGGGGAACAGTGATTCCAGCTATGTGTTCTGTAATGATGACTGATTTTACATTTCTGATTAATGATTTCTGTAAGAATTATATTAAAATATTAAAGGAGAATAAGAACGCTATTAGTTACAATAAGCAATTAGGATATGTTGTTACCGACGAGTATTCTTCTGGTGAAGAAACTCAATGGTATGAGTTAGTGAGAGAAAATTACTTAACGAAAATTCCAAAGTTAAGAAATGGTATCAGGAGTATTACCGGTGATGATGAGCCGCTTACTTTATGTAATTTAAGTTTTAAGGATGATTCGGACGAAGAGCTCAATCTTTTATATAAACCTTTGCCCGATTTTATTAAAAATACAGTTAATATTATTCTTGAACGGGAGAACCATTCGTTAATTTAAGTAAGGTAATTATGGTGAAACAGATCTTATTTATTTTACGGTACATTTTCAGAAAAAGTATTGTTTTTTTCGGGCATTATTCAAGGCCTGGTTTTTTAATCGTTGGAGCGCAGAAAGCCGGAACTAGTGCCTTGTTTGAAATTTTAAAGCAGCATCCTGACATAACGGGCTCTCACCGTAAGGAAATTCATTTTTTTGATCATGATAAAAATTTTCCACGGAAAACTTATCATACATACCACACTTATTTTCCTTTCCCTCACCTTGTTCCTAAAGGCAATCTGTTGTTTGAAGCAACTCCTTCCTACCTTTACAGGCCTGGAGTTGCTAAAAGAATTTTTGATTATAACCCCGAGATTAAAATTATTATCTGTTTAAGAGAACCCGCGGCCAGAGCTTTGTCGGCCTGGATAATGTTCCATTATGGCTTCAAGGACCATGCGAAATACTCTCACCTTTATGATCCACGAAGTTTCAACGAAGCCATTGCACAGGAATTGGAAATGTTGAAGAAAAACAAATTTGGCGTTATAAGGCCCCCATATATTCAAACAGGAATTTACCATTACCAGATTGAGGAGTATTTTAAATATTTTCCAAAAAAAAATATTTTAATATTAGAACATCGCGAGCTAAGGGATTGCCATGTTGAAACAATTAACCTGATATGTGATTTTTTAAGTCTGCCGCAAAAACATTTGCCTAAATTGGAAAAAAACACCAGCGTGAAAGCCACCGGAAATGATTATGCGGAAGAGCTTTTAGTTTTAAATGAATTTTATAAGCCATACAATGAAAAGCTGTTTGAGTTGATTGGAAAGCGGTATAATTGGTAACCGACATTTTTTTATATGCTTTTTATGTATTTTAGGCGTAGTAAACTGATGATTTAAAGCAACCCCGGTTTTTGAGAAATGTTTTTTACATAAGAGGATTAGACGGATTAAGGTTTTTGGGATCTTTTTTAGTTTTATGGCATCATAGCGCAAAAGGAAAAGAGCTGTTTGGGTACCCCTCAAATTTTATGTTTACTAAAGGTCTTGGTCACACGGCTATGACCCTTTTTTTTACATTAAGCGGTTTTTTGATCATTTATATATTACTTAATGAAAAGGGAAATACTGGTGATATAAATCTCCCCAAATTTTATAAAAGACGCATAACCCGTATCTGGCCATTATATTATTTTTTGATCTTCTTGTCCATTTTCTTTTTTGATGGCTGCGCGTTGTTTTACGAACCGGGCCATATACCAATCAATTATGCATTGGCAACACCAATTTATCTATTGCAAATGCCTAACCTGCATATATTTTTTGAAAATGCCCGGCTCGTTGCTCTTGGCCATTTATGGACCATTGGAGTAGAGGAGCAGTTTTATGCGATTTCCCCAATGATTATAAAAAAAACCAAACAGATTGTAAAAGCACTTGTAATCATTGTTCTGATTAAGTTTTGTATAATGGCTATCATTGGATTAGCAATAAAAATTTTACCGTTACAGCCCCCTCAATTAAAAAGTATAAAAGTACTGGGTCATTTTTTATATAATTTGAGGTTTGAAGCTTTTGCTGTGGGTGGCCTGGGCGCTTATTGTTTTTTAGAGAAGAAAGATACTATTCTAGCATTTATGAATAAACCAATAATTAAGTACTCCAACTTAATATTCCTGTTATTAACTATGGGCTTTGGTAATATGTCTCAAACTTTTCATGTCGTTTATGCTGCAAGTTTTACGATCATTATTATTAATCTTGCCACGAGGGATGAACCAGTTTTCTTTTTAGATAACAGATATGTAAAATATCTTGGGCAGATCTCATATGGGATATATATGTACCAGCTACCTGTCATTTATTTAGTGCTAAATTTACTGAGGCCATATTATTCAGAAGAAAATGTTGTAGTGTGGAATATGGTTTATTACCCTTCCTGTATCGTTTTATCGATCGTAGTCTCAATTGTATCTTATGAACTTGTTGAGCGTAAGATTATGGGATTGGCAAGAAAATAGGTTGTAAAAAAGAAAATGATACTGCAAAAAGAAGATATTTATTACACTTCCACTTTGAGAAAAGCGACCGCGGCACTTACTACGGAGACATTTATTAATGTGTATAATTATGAGTGGGCGGCTCTCCTTGAAGCAAATTACCAGGTAATTCATGACGAGATAATAGAACATTTTGAAGCCAATAAAACACATTTTAACCCTTATTTGTCAGGAGTACTAACACAAGGAACCGGTAAATGGAGATCGTTTGGTTTTTATTTTTGGGGCATTCGAGCAAGCGATCAGATCTGTAAACATTTTCCGGAAACTATAAGATTGCTTAAACAGGTTCCGGGTATAGTCTCAGCCTCTGTAAGTGTGATGGAACCCGATTCGGAAATTAAACCACATTTTGGAGATACCAACGCCATACACAGATGTCACCTCGGGTTGGTAATTCCGTGTACGTTGCCTGAAGTTGGTTTCCAGGCAGGATATGAAAAAAGAAGCTGGGAAAGAGGAAAGCTGTTGATCTTTAATGATGCAGCGTATCACAAAGCATGGAACTATAGTACTGAAAAACGGGTGATATTAATTTTTGATGTGATCCGTTCTCAATATTTACACCAAAAATTATGGATCTGTTCCCGTGTTAATGCGATTATGTGGATTCAGCGTATTGAAATGCGTTACCTAAAACTGGGAAAATTGCTAAGAACACAAATTCTTCAACGGTTTATAGCGCTATTGATATATTTAAACTATAGTCTTTTCAGGAGAAAGTTTCTGTGGTTATAGCCTTTAAATTGATATATCCTTTAATAACTTTACGCACATCGCTTCAATTTCTTTATCGAACAGTGTTTTCTTTGTACGCGGATGCGACAAAGGAAATTGCATTTCCATAGCCTTTATATCTGCAAAGTGACTCCGTATTCTTGTGTATGTTGCCTGGTCATCAAAACCAATGTTTTGGACAAGATTTCTGGAAGGAACAATACCAACACCTTTACTGGCCCATAAATCTATGTTCCATGGAATATCCCATCCAATTTTATGAATTCTTAAATACTCAAAAGTATCTGTCCATATTTTAAAATGCTCCTGACTTATGTTTGGATGAATTTCTTTTTTATGCAGTTGCCATGAATCCATCGTAGGATTATGTTTTTTCCAGGCTCTCTTCCATGTGGCCCAGCCCCAGGGAGGTACTATGAAATTTGAAAAGAAATAACTTTCAGCTGTATTGTGTATTTCCTGCAATATATTAAACCCTGAGATATGCATGACCTGCTCATCGTTTTCGTAGTGATGTAGCAATGTTTCACAATAAGTAAAAAATGACAGATCCGGTAAACAATCGTCTTCGAGTATTATGGCTTTGTCTACTTTTTTAAATACGAGGTCAAGGCCGCTTAAAGTCCTTGATACATTTCCCATGTTGTTTTCCGATTGAATGACCTCTAATTTGGTTTCCCAGTTGATGTCATTTAATACTTCCCTCGCGTTATCGCAAAGAGTTTTGTCGGTATCGTTTTTTGGACCGTCTGCAACAACGAAAAGTCTTGTAGGTTTTATTTTCTTTATCTCGTGGAATACCCTTGCAGTTTTTTCCGGACGATTATAAATGATAAATACAATGGGGACCTGAAAACTCATTGAGATTTTTTAATGATTTAAATTAATCTTTTTGATACAGAATGCCAACTTTATTGTACTTATTTAAATATCCGAATGTCTTATAAAGTTTCAGGGAAAAAGCCCTTGAAAGATCCCTTAGTTTCATTGGTGAAAAATAATAGATTTTATAGACCAAAAAACTTATACAATACATGAAATAACTTTTAATGGATGATAGTATGAAATGAGACTTTTTAACATGTGTTGTGGGATGATAGCCGTATTTTTTTGCGTACGCTCCGGTTATATAGTCAATCATTTCAATTTCATCAATGCTTAATTCATTCTTCCATTTATTAACCTGGTTTGAGTTAACAGGATTTAATAAATTCAAATGGATTTTTTGAACAATTCCTGTCATAAAATCATTCGCCGACGCCTCCTTGTTATAAATTTTGCTCGTGGTTTTATGGAAATCTAACATACCTTGGTTAAAGTTAATGTTTGTGAATGTACAAAGCTCCTTTACGTATTTTTCAGGCTGCGACACCAAATGCTCATATTGTAATGTGTAGAAAATGCCTTTGTTAGTTTTCTTGCGTTTTTCAATATACATATTTTGTCTTTTCCACCTTTGTGCGAGGGTAGCCAAATCTTTTATTTTAAACGCTTTTCGGCATGAAATGATATTATCACGATAATCTCTAATCAAATGAATGAATTTAGCATCAGGGAAAATGTTTTTCAGTTCACCAATAAAAAAACTATGTTTTGGATTTTTATCTACAATGAGCTCAATCTTTTTTTTGGGGAAGGGAGATGTGGTAGCAAGGTAAACTAATTTACAGAGAACGGAAAAACTGAGATCATGATAAGGGTAAGATTCAATCATTTTTTTTAATACATCTTTATCGATACCCCATAAATAAGCAAATTTTTTATCCTTAAACAAGTCAGCGATAAACTCATTTATTTTTTCTGCATTCCATTTGTTAACGAATTGGTATTTTTGTCTGAGGTGCAAGATAAAGAGAGATTCGTTAGCAGTTATAACTTCAGGATTTGCATCAAAAATTGTTTGAAGTAACGATGTACCAGAGCGGCCACGTCCAATTATAAAAACGATGGGAAGCTTTTTTATTTCGTTGATAGTTAGCATCACTTATTCAAATTTATTTTAGTTTTAATGATCAACCAAAATCCGACTGATTATAATAATTTTTTATTTTTAACCAATCATTCATTTTTTTTGAAAAAACTGATAGTGCTTTTTTTAAAATAAACGGCGAGTAATAATATATTTTAATAATCGTATGTATGGCTCGGCAATTTAAAAAACCATAAACGCTTTTTAATACCATGCTAAGTGTAGTACCTGGTAGTGTTGATCTAGAATAGCCATAACGGACTGCAAACGACCCTGTTATATACTCGGTTAACGCTAAATCGTTTTCGCTTAATTTTTTTTTCCAGGATTCTATTTTATCTGTGTTTACCGGTTTTAAAAGATTTCCATGAATTCTGTTAAAGCGACTATTTTCTTTTTCATTTACTTTTTCATTTACTTTTTCATTGATAGTATGGTGATAATTTAAAACAGTTGGTACATAAGGGATTTTTAAGAAATTGCAAATTTTCTGCATTTCAATATCGGGCGTGGTAGCAAGGTTTTCATATTTTAGCTCAAGGAATCGTTCAGCATGTAGGGCTTTAAACTTTTCAACTTTTTGGTTATGGTATTTCCAGGCATGCGCCAGAGTGGCAATGTTTTTTAAAGAAAAAGCTTCCCTGTTTGATACAACGTTTGCCCTATAATCGCGTATGATGTGGATAAATTTTGCTTCAGGAAACAGCTCAAGCAGGTCGTTCAGGAAAATAGTATAAATAGGATTTTTATCGCCAATTAGAGATATCTTATCCTGGCCAAACAAAGAATGAAAATTGATATAGACTATTTTACAGAGTAATGTAAAATTCCTTAAAGCTTTAGGAATTTCATAGATCTGTTGTCGAATCTTTTCTATATCGATTGCCCAAAAACGTTTCAGTTTTTTTTCCTCAAAAATATCAGTTAAAAAAGTATCGACTTTTGAATTGCTCCAATCGGAATTATGAAAATACTTGCTTTTTAAATGCATTAAAACACAGGATTCGCTTGGGACAATAACAGAAGGATGAGCATCGAGCATTGTCTGCAAAAGAGTTGTGCCTGAACGGGCTCTGCCAACTATAAAGAACATTGGTATTTTATTAATTTCTTTATAATCCATCATGCAAATCTATTTTAAGCGTCATTTCAAAACAAGAAACAAAGGCCTCACTGTTGTTACTTTCTGCCCCGGCCGATGCTGATATTGTAACGCACACAATCCCAGTATTCTTTCGTATAACTCACAAAAATTTCTTCTCCGGCTGCGATATCTCTTTTGCTTAAAATGAAACAACGGTTGCCTTCGATCTCATAATCACAATTATTTTTTAATCCTTTCACGCGTGTAAGTCCTGCGGCATCATTAGCAAAGCGCGCTTTATGCTGTGGAGTGTTCCAGGCGTCGATGCAATGTTTTTTGTTAACAAAAAACAGGTAGCCGTCTTCATCTCTTTCAACGCGCTTTTCATATTCTTTCCAGTCAATGATTTCACCTAAGTATTCAATGATGCGTGTACCTTTTTTGATTGCAGTTGTGGTGAATAAACCTTTACCTGAATTTGGGAGTTGAGATGTTTTTACAATTAATGCCATAGGGTGGTAAAGATAGCATCTGCATTGGATATTTGAAAAAAATCTTATCTTTATTTGAGATTTAACAGGCTATTTAAATGAAACATATCAACATCTTATTCTTTATTCTTTCATTCTCGTCTTTTGCGCAAACGCTCAATGTTCCCCCGCGTCAGACGAGTTTCATGAATGGAGCGCAGTTTGTTGCAGCGATTACACCTTTGAGTTTTACCAATAGAGAAAATATGATTTTGCAGGAAATCGTAAAAGGGAATGTTCCAAATTTTTATCGCACTCTTTCCCCGGTGACGTCAACAGCCGTTATTAGTGGCACTGTACAAAGCGTTACTTTTTATGTGATTCCTGATTACTTAGCGATTGGCTGCGACACTAATTATTTTTTGTGTCCCATGTCTCCGATCGTTGCGACGAAAATAGCGGATTCAATCGGTTGTACTTTGCCGACACGCAAAATGGTGAACGATATCTATGCTCAGGCTGCTCTTAAGTTAACGCCGTTAACCATTCCTGCAAGTGGAACTATGACAACTGTGCAGGCGTTTGATCAACATAATACCCTGGTTCGTAATCAACGGAATCCTTATCTGAGCACTTATCCTTTGGGAACGCTTGTTGGCGGTGACAAAAAAGACGTGGTGATTTCTAACCTGATTTATTCAACTACCGGCAAAGTTATTATATATGGCTGGCATACCAGTGTTGGAAATCCTATACAACCCATGAGCAGTGTGCATGCGGATACATATATGGATTATAGCCATGGCATGCGTTTTATACAAAATGATGTTGTCTATAATGGAACACCAACCACTGTGAAAGCTATTCTGCAGTCTTCTACCTTGAGTCCGTTGCTTAGTGACGAAGGGGTAATTAATCCGCCGGTATATCCGTATGGAAATCCTATCACTTCTTTGGCTACTCCAAAGTCATTTGCGATTATTAACAAGACGAATAATACCCTGGAAGTAAAAGTAAAGAATGATGCTAACGCTTCTCATTATAAAATTTACACCAGCACAAATGGAACGACATTTGGTGCGCCGGTCACATTAGTTAAGAGCAATCTGATTTTATCAGGATTAACTTCAGGGCAAATTTACTATGTCAAAATTGCGGCGTATAACTCAACCTATTCGGTAACTTCATCAACCAGTGAATTGCTGGCAGGGGTGCCTTGTTTGTACCAGGATAGTATGTTGGTGGTTAACGGTTTTGATCGTGCTGTAACCGGCAATACGTTTGATTTTATTAAGCAGCATGGTAGTTCTGTTTATAGTAACGCACATTATTTCTCATCAGCAACCAACGAAGCGATCCAGGATGGATTGGTGAACCTGTCAACTTATAAATCGTTGGACTGGATTCTTGGTAAGGAAAGTACAGCCAATGAAACTTTTAATGCATCGGAACAAACATTAGTTTCTAACTATTTAAAACAGGGTGGTAAGCTTTTGGTCAGCGGTTCTGAAATTGCCTGGGATCTTGACAACAGTGGAACCAGTGCTGATAAAGCATTCATAGCAAATTATTTAAAAGCAACCTATGCATTTGACGCACCAAACAGCCAGCCTTCAACCTGGTACAAAAGTGTGAATGAACTCACTGGTCCGGTTTTTAATTTTACGGATACAATTTACTTTGATAACGGAACGCATGGTACTTATAATGTCGATTACCCGGATGTGATTACACCGGTAAACGGTGGAGCTTCTGCCCTGCGATATACCAATAATTTTACCAGCACGTCAGCCGTTTATTTTTCGGGTCTATTTCCATCAGGAACTATAAACGGAAAATTAATTTACCTGGCGTTTCCTTTGGAGGCCGTTTATGATGCGTCAAAGCGAAATAATTTGGTTCAGGATAGCTGGAGATTCTTTTTTACAAATGGTGTCGCTACCGATCTTACATCTATTGAAGAACAAAGCGTTAAGGTGTTTCCTAATCCCGCTAAAAGTCAAATTACAATTCAGAGTAATAATGAGATAATAGAAATTGAGCTTTTCAATGCCGATGGTCAAACGCTTCTTCATAAGGATGCTATGAATTCCCTGGAAGTGATGGATGTTTCTGAATTACGTAATGGCATTTATTTTCTGAAAGTCAGAACAGGAAAACAAACTTTTGTCCGCAAGGTTATTAAAACAGAATAGATTATTGAATTGCCTTGACTAAATCATCATAGGTCACTTTCTTTTCAATAAATTCATTCGTTGATTTGTTTTTCCCGGTAATCAGGGTAGCTGGTATGGCGCCGCTCCAGCTCTCCGAAACTTTATTGATGAAATCATTTCCGTTCAGTTCATCCAGTAAAATCACTTCGCAGCTGTATTTGTGTTTATCCAGGAACGCTTTTAATTTATGACCAAGCTCCTCTTTGAAATCCATACTCACTAAAAGCACCTTAATTTTTTTTGCAGAATAATTGCTGTGTAATTTTTCAAATTCCGGTAATTCGGCGACACAAGGCTTGCACCAGGTTGCCCAGAAGTTAACCACATAGGTAGTATCACTGTTATTATGGATACGTTTTAACAGGTCATTGATTTTGTACACCGCAGGCTTTTGACCATAAGCGTGTGTATGTGCTAAGTATAAGAAAACCAGGATTAGTTTATTTATGTTTTTCCCTGTAAGCATATTCTTCTAATAGTAGTTGTATGTCAATAATTAATCTTGATACGTCTGTGCTGTCAGTGCCATCATAAAAACCTCTTAAATGCCTCTCCTTATCAACCAGTGCAAAGTTTTGTGTATGAATAAAATCTTCTTCATCTCCTTTTCCTTCTTCAGCATTCAATAAATAACTTTTGCGCGCCATCTCATATAAATGCTTTTTTTCTCCGGTCAGGAATAACCATTTTTTATCTTTCACGCCATGTAGTCTTGCATAATCCATTAAAACATTGACCGAGTCTTCTTCCGGGGCAACGGTGTGGGATAAAATTAAAACATCTTCCAGGTTCTGAAATTGTTTATAAACCCTTTCCAGTTCAGTACTCATTACAGGACAAATGGACTGGCAGGTGGTAAAGAAAAAATCAGTAACATATATTTTTCCTTTCACAGTTTCCTCCGTTACATTTTCATTGTATTGGCTTGTAAAACTAAATGGCTTTACGGTGTGAAAAGTAGTGTCACCTTTAGTAATAGTGTTTTTTTGTCCGAAGTAGGGTAGCGTGCGTAAAGGTTTTTGTTCATTTTTATTGATAAAGTACCAGCCGATAAAAGCCAATGGAAGAATCAACAATAACCAATAATAATTACCTTTAATTTTCATTTTACAAAGGTATGATTAAAGACGCGTTTAACAATAAAAAAAAGCTGAGTGCTGAATTAGGTTTTGGTAACAAAAATTACAACGAATCTGTGCGGTTTTTAAACCAGGATGGAACCGTTAATATCACCAGGAAGGTATCGGATAAGCATATTGGTTTTGATATATACCATTGGTTACTGAGCATTACATGGGCACAATTTATAACATTGGTATTTATCAGCTATATTATTGTGAATACGCTCTTTGCTTTGGTTTATTTCTCAATTGGCGCCGAGAAATTTGGTGGTATGGAAGTGGGAACAGGCTCTGAAAAATTTTCTCAATTATTTTTCTTTAGTGCACAGACTTTGACGACAGTTGGTTACGGCCATATTTTTCCCAATAGCGTTTTTGCAAGTTCTGTTTCTGCCATTGAGTCTATGCTGGGATTAATGGGCTTTGCTCTGGTCACTGGTTTGCTATATGGGCGATTTTCTAAACCAAAAGCGGATATTCAATACAGCAGGCATGCGGTGATTGCCCCCTATTTTGAGCAAACGGGATTCATGTTTAGGATCGCAAATAAAAAGCAGAATGAATTAATTGAAACGGAATGTAAACTCGCATTGGCTATTAATAATCCTGATACAAAGAAGCGCGATTTTCATTTTTTAGAACTCGAACGAAATCAGATCAATTTTTTACCATTTACCTGGACGGTGGTACATCCCATTGATGAAAAAAGCCCTTTGGCGAATTTAACGGAGAAAGATTTGCATGATCGGGATGCTGAATTCGTCATACTCATTAAGTCTATTACTGATACTTATTTTCAAACGGTTTATTCGCGTATGTCTTACAAACCGCATGAAATAATCTGGAACGCCAAATTTGTGCCAATGAAACAGACGCCCCAGAGAAAGGGAGGCATATCCATTAATATTAAAGATATACACGATTACACAAAAGTGTAACTCTTTAACCTTGTTCAGGTATTCAAATTAAACTTAATTTCAGTTTAGGTCCTGTGAAAACGAATCCACATTTTTCGTAAAAATTGATGGCCCTGCTCTGTCCTTCTTCTGTTGGACCGGTTACATCAATGCGTTTCCAGTTTCTTTGTTTGCCCATCTCTTTCATTTTTTCAATGAACGAAGAACCAATTCCGTAGGATCTGAATTCAGGGATGATAAACATTTCATCAAGCAGCGCATAGGTCCCGCCGGCGTAAATCGATTGGCATTCTGTTAACGTTAATATCCCCGTTACCTGGTGATCTGCTGTTTTGGCAAGAAATATTTCTGTTTGCTCTGAGTTTAAAATATCAGCCAGAAATTCTTCCGATAAAAATTTGATAGATTCAGCTTCTTCGCCCAATTCTTTATAAAGCTCCTTTAAAAGTAAAAGAATGGAATGTATATCCTTTTGTGTGGCTCGTTCAATTAAAACAGTCATGGTAGAGTTCTTTGTTTATAGTACGTCTTTATGCATTCTTGCTTTAATGAGTTTACTGACACGGTGAACCATATAAATAGCAATTAGTGTTAAGATAGTAATTACTACGCCTAAAGTGTTATAGTTTTCCAAAGGACTGTTTTTATCTTTTTGCACAACGATCATTCCTCCTATGGCCGCGGCAATTCCTCCGGCAATTTGTTGCAAAGATGAATTAATGCTCATAAATGCGCCACGGTCCTGCATTTTCGGTAAGGCTGTTACCAAGGCCATTGATGGCACCATGCGGCTCATAATCCCCATCATCATTAAAACATTTAATGCCATAATAACGGATATGTGCACCGGTGTTAGGTTAGTGTAGATTAAAACCACTACAATCAACCAGAGAGACGCTATGGCAAATAACTTCAGTTTATCTATTTTGTCACTGAGCTTACCGATAACAGGCATGATGATTAAAGTTGCTACACCTGCAACCATGAACAATAAAGGTAATTGTTCAGGCGTAACATGCAGATTATTAATGGCGAAAGCACTGCCCCAGGGCATCATCATAAATCCGCCTAATGAGAGCATCGCAGTAGCCATAAATCCGATGCGGTAATCCTTTTGAGCAACAGTATGCAACAGATGCCTGAAAGCATTTTTGTCGTTTTTTACTTCCAGGTGTTTAGTAATAGGTTTTATTTTGATCAATATGATTAACCAGATTACTAAAGCCAAACCAACAATCATTAAAAATGGTGTTTTCCAACTCCATATATTCGCTAAATATAAACTGATGGGAATACCCAGTACCTGACTTGCACCAAATCCCATTTGCATAAAGCCCATCACCCGGCCACGTTGCTCTAACAGGAAAAGATCTGCAACGATTGCCATTGAAATGGATCCGATAACGCCTCCAAAAATTCCGGTAACAATCCTCGCGGCAATAAGCATAGGGTAGGTCGTACAAATGCTGCAAAAGAAAGTACCGAGTATAAATCCTATATAGAAGAATTGTAATAACTTTTTACGATCGAAACGGTCGGCGAATCCTGCTGTGAGCAATCCGGAGAGTCCTGCACTGAAAGCATAACTGGATACGGCAAAGCCAAATTGTGTTGTACTCATGTCCATTGACTTCATTAATATATCACCTAATGGTGACATCACCATAAAGTCAAGGACAACAGTAAATTGCGTGAGAGCTAGTAAAATAATTACAGTAATCTGATAGGAAGAAAATTTTACGGACTTAGTAAGTTGAGACATAGAAAAATGGTTTTTACTTTGAACCGAAACAAAGATAATGCATTATTCTTATCTGCGATGGTTGCATGAAGGATGCATTAATCACTTATCTGTAAGTTGCAATAATATAAGCATGCACTACACACATTTGCTCGAATAATTAGTCCAGCTATTTAAAAAAAGTTTTCAGCTATTTTTTTTTGGTGACAATCGAATGTAAAAAGATGTCGGATATTCTGCGCTTAGTTTTACATCAATACCAACAAACATTATTTTTAGTTAAAGCGCCTTTAAAATCATTCATGTCAAAATTATAAATCTAAAAAATTACAACTATGTTAAGATGGACAGCTATTTTTTTCGTTATTGCAATTATTGCAGCAGTTTTCGGATTTACAGGAATTGCGGAAGGCGCAGCCTCTATTGCTAAAACTATTTTCTTTTTCTTTCTTGCTTTGGTCGTTATCACGGCCATCTTAGGGGTAACGGTTTTCAAAAGAAAATAAGGAATTTGTATAATAATGGAACTAAAGGAGCGACGGACTAGGCAGGTTTACATAAGATGAAACATCTCTTGTACTAACCCGCCTTGCTCCGCGTCAAACGAGAAATCACCAAACCAAAAATTTTAGCATAATGACAGCACAAAAAAAAATAAAACTTGTTTTTTCTTTTTTAATCCTGATGTTCTTTTGTTTTGGATCCACCGGCATAATTGCACAAAATGATTCAGGCGAAGTAAAAATGCAGGATTGCTGCATGATGAAAGATGGTAAAATGATGCACATCAAAAGCGGGAAAATGGAGATGTTGGAAAGGGAAATGATTATGAAAAATGGAACTAAATGCATGGCAAACGGGGAATGCGTTACACTTGAAGGAGAGAAGATGTTAATGAAAGAAGGAGAGTGCATGGATATGCAGGGAAGGATTACGGATTGCAGTAGCCTGAGAAAACCGGATTCAAATGAGAAGAGTAAAACAACCATTATGTATACCTGCCCGAAACATCCGGAGATTGAAGATGATCAGCAGGGAATTTGTCCGAAATGTGGAACTACCTTAATTGAAAAAAAATAACCTATATACTAATTCTTAACTATAACAAAGAAAAGATGGCAACAAAAACTAAACCTGTAAAAAAAGCGTTAACAAAAAAAGCGCCAACCAAAAAAGCGCCAACCAAAAAAGCACCAACCAAAAAGGCTGCGACCAAGAAAGCTCCAACGAAAAAAGCTGCTACAAAAAAAAGTAGTCAGGGAGCTAAAGCTAAACCGGATGCAGCAAAAGGTCTTCGTGATTTATTTGAAAATGAATTGAAGGATATTTATTGGGCAGAAAAAGCGTTGACTAAAGCACTTCCTAAAATGATTAAAAATGCGTCTTCCGGAGACTTAGTTGATGCCCTAAATGATCATTTACAGGTAACAGAAGAACAGGTGACACGTTTGGAAGAAGTTTTTGAAAGCATTGGCGTAAAAGCTCAGGCTAAAAAATGTGAAGCGATGGCTGGTCTGATTAAGGAAGCCGAAGAACTTTTTGAGGAAACTGAAAAAGGAGATGTACGCGATGCTGGAATTATTTTAGCAGGACAGAAAGTTGAGCATTATGAAATTGCAACGTACGGAACACTTGTAGCTTTTGCCAGGATATTGGGTGAGGATAAAGCAGCGTCTTTACTGAACGATACATTGGAAGAAGAAAAAGATGCGGACGTAAAATTGACTGAAATCGCTGAATCCTATATCAACGAAGAGGCCATGGCAGATTAATTTGTTTAGAAAACAGGAATTAAAAAATAAAAATCAAATAATAATAACAATTAAAAAAAAGAAAACATGAGCACAGGAAAAATTTTATTAGGAGTATTAGCAGGCGCTGCTGTAGGTGCTGCATTAGGTATTTTATTTGCACCGGACAAAGGTTCGAACACACGTGCCAAATTATCTAAAACCGGTGAAGATTACATCGACGAGTTAAAGAACAAATTCGCGGAGTTAATGGAGAATAGCCAGGAAACAATATCAAGTGCTAAAAGTAGCGCTGAGGATTTAATGGAAAAAGGCAGAGCGAAAGCCCAGGAAGTTAAATCTGATGTGAGAACTGCAATTAGTTCTACAACAACCGGTACTAACCACAATCATGCATAAGCATAGTAAGGGTTAAACAATTAATTACTATTTAAAACTAAGAACATGGAAGAAAAAGCAACGCTAATAGGATCTCTTTTCGAAAAGACAGAAGACTATGCAAAAAGCAGTATCGATTTGTTAAAGTTAAAAGCTTTGGATAAATCAACAAGTGCTATAACCTCTTTTGCCTCAATATTTGTCATTTTAATTTCCACTTTGTTTATTATCATGATGATTAGTGTCGGGGCTGCAATTTGGATCAGCAAGTTAATGGACAATTCGTACAGTGGTTTTTTTATCGTTGCTCTCTTCTATGCCGTACTCTCCGTAGTGTTGTATGTGTTCAGGGATGAGATTATCAAAACACCGATCAGTAACCGAATTATTACTCATATCCGTAAGGAAAAACAAATTTAGTCATGAAAAAAGAAACTGCATTAGATGTTCTGCGTAGGGATATCGTGAAATTAGAAGCTAAACGTAGTGAGGATTTGCATCTACTAAAGGAACAATTACATGAAGCCTATGAAAGTATTAAACCGGTCAATCTCATTAAAGGTATTTTCAAGAGTGCTACAGAGTCACCTGAAATTACAAACGGTTTATCTAAGGCTGCTATGGGGGTCACATCAGGCCACTTAATTAAAAAGTTATTATTCGGTTCATCTCATAATCCTTTGAAAAAGTTGGCTGGCGCTGCTATTCAGGCAATAGTTACGAATGTGGTCAGCAATAATTCTGAAAAAATAACTGAGAAAGGAAAAGACATTTTTAACATCATCAAATCATTTGTTACTAAAAAGAAAGAACCGGCGCGTGTCGAGTTTTAAAGAAAAATTTCTTTGATACTTTCGTACAAAAACCGATTGTTAATGAAGATGTACTATGATAAAGCTTCGGTTAAATAAAATTGGCCCATTATTGAAAGAGACTGCTGTTAAGTGGTGGGACCGGGATCCATTCCGTGAAAGTGGTGTCATTGCTTACAATGCTATATTTTCGTTACCGGGTTTACTGGTAGTAGTTATTACATTGGCCGGATATTTTTTTGGCCAGGAAGCAGTAAGCGGGAAACTGCATCAGCAGATTACAGGAATGATGGGTCGGGAAACTGCAGATCAGATTCAGAAAATGATTATCGCAGCTAATAAAACCAGGGAGTCTATCTGGGCTGCCGTTATCGGAGTCATTACAATTATCATTGGTGCAACGGGTGTATTTGTTCAATTGCAAAAATCTTTAAATTCAATCTGGGAGGTAAAAGCAACCACTCAAAAATCAGGGATCTGGGCTTTTTTAAAGACCCGGCTTTTTTCATTTGGATTAATTATTTCAATTGCCTTTTTACTTTTGGTTTCTCTGGTATTATCGTCTGTATTATCAGCATTGGGCGACTGGATTTCAGCGAACCGATCGGAATCTCTGCTAATTGTATTCAAGATTCTGAATTTTGTAATCTCTCTCTTTATCATTACTGTGCTGTTTGCACTTATGTTCAAGATTTTGCCGGACGTTAAAACAAAATGGCATCCAATCTGGGTGGGTGCGTTTTTGACAGCGCTTTTATTTGTTATCGGAAAATCCGGCCTTGGTCTTTATTTCGGCAAAGCCCAACCCGGTTCGGGTTACGGAGCTGCGGGTTCCATAATCCTTATTTTATTATGGGCCTCGTACTCCTCAATGATCGTTTTTTTTGGAGCAGAATTCACCAAAATTTATTCTGATTATTATTACGGCAAACTTCCACCAGATGAAAACGCGGTGAAAAAATCCAGCTCTGGAACTCATGGATAAACCAATTTGCTATCCTTTCTATTTTAAGCTGTCACACATCCTGATAGCAATTATCGGTTTTATTTTTATCGTGTACGTGGGGCAAAACATTATTGCTCCCTTGATTTTCGCAATGATTATTGCCATCCTCTTAAACCCCCTGGTAAATTTTTTAGTAAAAAAAAGAGTTAATCGTTTATTGTCTATTTGCATTGCATTGATACTTGCGTTATTATTTACGACAGGGTTAATTTATTTTATTGCTTCGCAATTGTCATTATTCTCAGATGCGCTTCCCCAACTGAAGCAGAAGTTGCTAGCCTTACTTAATGAGGCGGAAGTTTGGGTGTCCAGGCATCTTAATGTCAGCACATCCAAAATTGATGCCTGGATTACAGCTCAGAAGAAAGAAGGGATTAACAATTCCACTTCGATGATCGGTGAGACCATTAGCACCGTTGGTGGTTTATTTGTGATGATTTTACTGGTACCTGTTTATGTATTTCTGTTTTTATTCTACAAGCCTCTACTACTTGAATTTATCCATAAAATATTTCCAGTCCACAAAGACAGAACGGTTAACGAAGTGCTGGCAGAAGTTAAAGCTCTAATTCAGAGCTACCTGGTGGGTTTAATGATCGAGGCGGCTATCGTAACAACTTTGTTCACATCAGGACTATTGTTGATAGGAATTGATTATGCGATTCTAATAGGTATCATTGGAGCGATCCTTAATCTTATTCCCTACATCGGGGGCATCATAGCAACTTTACTGCCAATGACTCTTGCATTAGCCACTAAAGAGCCTGTGCATGCGCTATATGTACTTATTTTGTATGTCTCTGTTCAGTTGATCGATAATAATCTCATTGTTCCAAAGATTGTTGCTTCGAAAGTTAAAATCAATGCGCTGGTTTCTATTGTGATTGTGTTGATTGGTGGGGCTTTATGGGGAGTTGCAGGAATGTTCCTGTCTCTACCGTTGATCGCGATTTGTAAGGTTATTTGCGACAGAATAGAAACTATGCAGCCAGTTGGTTTTCTGCTGGGGGATAATATGCCGGATGTTACAATTTTCAAAAGAAAACCCAGGACATAAAGAATTGTATAATTCATCATGTTTTTTGCTTTTTATCCATTGTATTTATTCTTTTGGCGAATAGAAACGATACTACTTTTTTAAAAAATTATTTTTGAAAGAAAACACGTAAGCTTATGGATTTATCGTTAAAGATTGATACAGTTGAAAATATTTATACTGAGCAGTTTAACAGAATCTATTTTAAAACTCAAAAGCCGGTTGTTATTAAGGGGCTTTCCCGGAATACGGAGGCGGCTAAAAAATGGTCACTTACTTATTTTAAAGAAACTCTCGGAGATGTCATAGTTGATGTGTATGACAATGGCAACACAGAAAGTGCTAAGTCAGCCTTTACTGTTCCCGACCTTAAAATGAAATTTAGTGAATACCTGGATATTTTAGCCAAAAATGAACACACCAATCTAAGAATCTTTTTATTTGATCTTTTTAAGTATGACGCAAGATTAAAAAAGGATTTTCCCTGTCCTTCATTATTTAAGGGAATGCTGGATAATATTGGCCATATGTTTTTTGGTGGTAAGAACACAACGGTACGAATTCATTATGACATAGACATGTCGAATGTACTACACACACATTTTGGAGGAAGGAAGCGCGTGGTGTTAATTGCCCCTGAATATTCAACGTTTTTGTATTGTTTACCATTAAATACATATTCATTAATTGATCCGGATAAGCCTGATTATAAACGATACCCCGCATTAAAATATGTAAAAGGTTATGATTTTATATTGGAACCCGGAGATTCCCTTTTTATGCCAAGCGGTTATTGGCACTATATGACTTATCTTGAAAGTAGTTTTTCTGTGAGTTACCGAAGGATAGGACCTTCAGTTCAGGCGCCTCTGCAAGGCCTTATGAACCTTGGTTTGTATATGCCGGCAGATAAGTTGTTGAATAAAGTAATGGACGATAAATGGCTGTCAATGAAGGAGCAGATAGCGGAGAAAAGGATCAATAAGTATTTTTAAATAAAATATTTTTTAAGTAGGTTATTTTGGCTGAGTGGCCTTGATTGCTAATACATATTTATAGACAGCGTCTTTTTGCGTTTCCGATAACCTTGCTTTCAGAGACATATCTTCAATAATCTCTTTCCATTGTGTTTCGTTCCGTGTGTAAATATTTGTTGTGCCATGACACTGAATACAAGCACCAACGGTGTAAATATAATGACCTTCCTGCAGTTGTGACATCGTTGCGTCTTTATAAAGCAGCTGAATAGCGGTTAATTCTTCTGATCCCGGTTGATACATGCCAAGTGGCGCTTTAGGAACCATATACATGTTCGATGAAGCCACTAAGGTGGCAGTTGGGGATATACTGGGTGTTGAAGTTGTTGGAGTAGTAGCGGATGCTGAGGATGTAGTGCTTTTTTTTGAAGTACTGCATGCCGCAATAATTAATATAGCGGTAATAGCTAAAAGTAGACTTGTTTTCATAGGTAAAAAAATGGTTTGTAAATAAATGTACCACAAATTATTTTTCACCTTGTTTAATGCGCTCCATTTTTATGATCTTTTAACTTTGTCCGTTAGTGGTTTGCTTTTTTCAATTCCTGAATTTGCCACTGTCTTTCTTCTGTTATCTTCTCGGAATTATTCACTGCAACCAGTTGAATTGCTTTTATGGCATAATCGCTGCAAACTAAAGCATGTTCTCTCATGTGTCCTACGCTAACCGCATGTCCTGCGGTTCTAAGAATGGTTCTGTTAACTTCTGTTTTGCATTTTCGTGCTTCCTCATGGATTTTAAGGGCCGCTTTCCGCACTTCATAAACTGTGGCTTTATTTTTCTGCCAAAGATCAAGGAGATCAAATCCATTGTTGATTAGTATTAAATCAACAGGTTCGTCATTTGATAAATGTAAAATATGTTGCGCACATCTCATCGCCCAATTAGCCAGGTTTACATGGCTTGCTTCTCCCACCAGTTTTTCTAATTCGATTCTCAGTTCAGGATTGTCGGTAATTTTTATTTTTGGTTTTTCACTCACTGCTTATGATCGTGTTTATTTTCAGTGACCGCTTTTATAGAAGCGAAAAATGTAGTCAAAAAAAAGCTCCGAATTTTCGGAGCCGTTTAAAGTATATCTGAAAAAATTAATCTCTTTTTTTTAGCCATTGTGTTACGGCCGGCGCCAGTTCTTTCTGTGATTTACCTCCCACAAATACGCCGATATGTCCGCCTTTAAAGCTGTATAGTTCTTTATCTTTGCTGCCCACTAAATCATTCAACGGAATTGTAGCAGCCGGTGGCACCAGATGATCTTCAGTGGCATATATGTTTAATAAATTACTGGTCAGGTTTTTCAGGTTCACTTTCTTTCCGCCAACTTCCAGTTCACCTTTCGCTAATTTATTTTCCTGGTATAAGTCTGTCATAAATTCCTTAAAGCATTGTCCGGCCTGGTCAGGACTTTCACTGATCCATTTCTCCATGCGTAAAAAATTCATCAGTTTGTCTTTATCATCCAGTGAACTAGTTAGGGTTTGTTGCTTTTGTAATTTCATCATAGGCTTTAGCATATCAAATCCCTGGTTTAAAAAATCACCTGGGATCAGACCATTAAAGCCTTCCACGATTTTATCAAAATTCATATCCTTGGCCCATCGAAACAATAAACCATCATTGGTACTGAAATCAATCGGTGTGACATGAGTCACTAAATTTTTAATCTTGTTTGGATATAAAGAAGCATAGATAACACTTAGAGTTCCACCCTGGCAAATACTCAGGATATTAATTTTCTCAACTCTGTTTTTCTTGCGCACAAAATCCACACAGTTATTGATGTATCCGTTTACATAATCATCAATACCTAAAAATTTATCGGACTTAGTCGGATTTCCCCAATCAATTAAATACACATCCAATCCTGCAGCCAGTAAATTTTTTACATAACTTCTGTCCGGCTGTATATCCAGCATTTTGTATGTGTTCACAAGAGCGTATACAATTAATACAGGAGTTTTATAAGTTGGCTCCGTGTCCCTGTCGTAACGGTAAAGTGTTAATTTATCTTCTTTGTAAACAGCAGTTTTAGCCGAAGCGGCAATTTCCACTTCGTCGATCTGGTTAAACGTTTCGTAGCTCTTAAATAATTTTGAGCTTAAAGTATTCATTTCTTCTACTAATTTGTTTTCCATAGTGCTCATTATTGTTGCTATAAATTTACATTATTTTTTTCGGATGAGTTATATAAATCCAATGATTTATCGGTTGTTCCAAGCATTTTTTAAAAATAGGGGTGCAAAAAAGGCTGCCCACAAACACATCGGCAGCCTTCTTATAATTGTGCTATGAACACAAAGGTGATTTATTTTTTCTTAGCTTTTGCTGCTTTATCTTCTTCAAATAATTCAACAGAAGCCGCGTTTTGCATTGCTAATTTAGTTTGTAAGTCTTTTATAGTTTTTTTAAGGTCATGCATGGTTTTGTAGATTTCATCCATTTCACTTTTAAAAACTACCGGGTATTGCTCAAATACATTTTCAAATTGCTTTTCAAAATGTTTTTTCACATCCATACTTAAATTCAACGCTTCTGCTTTTACTTTACTGAATTCATCAGTAGCAAATAATTCAGAATACATTTTTTCGTTTGTTTTTACCCACTCGTTATATAATTCAGTTGAAGTTGGCAAGTTAACTTTACCTGCCTGGATATCAGCCTGAACGTCCTTATATTTTTCCTGGGTTTCTTTTGCAAGAGTTTCCATTGAAGCCTGCATTGTTTTATACAACTGAGCTTGTAACTCAGATTGTTTAATGCTGTATTCTGTTACTTTATCCAATAAAGCGATTGTAGCTTCTACGTTTTCTTTTTCCTTACCAGGATTCGCTAATTTTAATAACGGTTCAAATGTTTTTCCAAATACATTATTCATTTTAGAATACAAATCTTTCATTTGCTCAGAATTACCGGAGAATAATTCAGGAAACTGCGCAGACATATTTTGCATTTGTGCATAGTATTCTTTTCCTAAGCCATTTTGTTTTACAAAGAAATCCTGCATTTGTTTCGTAGATCCTTCAAATACATCTTTTAAAGAAGCATTGTTGAAGAAAGAACCAAAAACCTGCTCAGTCATTTGTTTGTAGTTGTCAGCAGCATAAATGTTTTTCCAGGTATCCATGCTGAAATCTGAATTCTTAAGAGCATTCATCATTGGTTGGAACATCTCCTGAACCTTCATGTACATTTGTCCACCTTCAAACATGTTCTTAAACATATCTTTATTAAAAGGGTTGTTGATGTTTTTTGAAAATGTATCATAAGAAGTGTTCATGGTGCCCATCCAGCTATTGTAGATGTTGGTCCATGCGTTATTCATAGTAGCAAAACTATTGTTGTAGTCATTAGCAGTCTTGCCGTAGTTAACCATTGAGTTATAAATGCTCTGGTTAAAATCAGTCATTTGCTTTAAGCCGCTCATTTGTTGGTTATACCAGTTTTTGAAAAACTCTTCAGGTTTTGAATTGTCATTCATAAATGGGTTTGTAAAAGGATTAGAACCGGTATTACCCATTCCGTTAAACATAGCAGTTTGTTTTTCCATCATATCTTTATAAATAGATTGACCTCCATCCATTGGATTTCCGCTTGCAAAAGCTGATTGAAATTTCTTTGTAATTGCTGAAAATCAGCTACTTAAGGCCTCATTTCAAAATCTGCTGCAAATGTCGGCATTTTTTCCTATACGTGTCAAGTAAATTCGTATTAATTTTACGTTAAATTGTCGTAAAAAATTATTCTTTGGTCTAAATCGAAATAAAGTTTTCAATAACTTGACAAATTCCGTTTTTTTTTTGAATATTACATAAAACAAATCTTTATGATAGAAACCGGACAAACCTACACGCATGATTTTAAATTTACCCAGGACGAAGTTAACCGCTTTGCTGAAGTGACCGGGGACAAAAATCCGGTCCATATTGATGCTGAATTTGCCGCAAAAAGTATGTTTAAGAAACCTATCATGCATGGTATGCTTGGAGCTGCTTTGTTTAGCAAGGTGTTTGGGGTTTTATTTCCAGGCGAAGGAACCATTTATCTCAAGCAATCCCTTAGTTTTTTAAAGCCTATGTATGTCGAGGTAGATTATGAAGCTGTTTTTACCGTTCGTGAAGTGATGCGTGATAAACACCGCGCCGTAGTTGAAACCCTGATTAAGGATAAAGCAACAGGAAATGTGTGTACCAGCGGAGAAGCCACAGTATTGAACATGGATAAAATTTAATTCAAAACCAAAAACTATAATCGTATGGAAAATTCAAATAAGAGAACGGTATTAATTACCGGTGCCACAGGAGGGTTGGGAACCGCTATGTGTAAAGAGCTTCATAAAGACGGATACACAGTGGTTGGAAATTATCATACCAAGGAGAAAGCGGTGGCATGGATGGATCAAATGAAGAAAGATGGTTATCCAATTGAATTATTTTATGGAGACGTTAGTGATTATGATAGTGCCGGGAAAATGGTCTCCGAAATTGAAGCTAAATATGGTCATATTGATACTTTGGTAAATAACGCTGGTATTACGCGGGACGGGCGCCTGATCAATATGAAAGTGGAGGATTGGCATGCGGTTATTAATACGAATTTGAATTCCGTATTTAATTGCACCAGGCATGTCATACAGGGAATGATTGACCGTAATTTTGGCCGCATTATAAATATTTCTTCAGTAAATGGCCAACGGGGTCAGTTTGGGCAAACCAACTATTCTGCCGCTAAAGCAGGGATGCATGGTTTTACTAAATCCCTTGCCATGGAAGTTGCTAAGTATGGAGTAACGGTTAATACGATTTCTCCAGGTTATATAGCTACCGATATGGTTATGGCTGTTCCTGAAAAGGTGCTGAACCAGATTGTAGCCCAGGTTCCGATGGGACGCTTAGGCGGAACACATGAAGTAGCACACCTTGTTTCTTTTTTAGCCAGTGAGGAGACTAGTTTTGTCACTGGAGCCAATTATAGCATCAACGGAGGACAGCATGTTTATTAATGTAATTGATTTTTAAAGATTATTTATACTTTTATCTTTCATATATTTAGAATGCATTGATGAAGGCTGAAGAAAATATACAATCTTTAAAGAAACGAATTAGAGAATTAGAAAAGGAAAATCAGCTTCTTAAAAAGAAAAAAGATATTTTTTTTACCAAAAAAAAAACTGTCAAGGTTCCTAAAAACATTCAACCACTTTTTGATAAGGCCTCAGAGATTGTAAATGAATATTTCCAGACGTTTACTGCAGATCCGAGCTTATCAAAAATTGAAGTCAATGGGCAGCGCTATATATTAATGCGAGCCGAATCTTTGGCCAATGATTTTTTGAATAACATCGTTAAGCTTTATTCTGATCGCCCCACACCCGAAGCGATACAAATCGGGAGAAATATGTTATTTGATTTTGCCCATTTAATTGGTATTGAAGACGCGAAAAACTTCCATAAAAAAATGAAGTTGAAAGATCCTCTCTCCAAATTATCTGCCGGGCCTGTACACTTTGCCTATACCGGTTGGTCGTTTGTGGATATCCTTCCAGAGAGCAATCCATCGCCCAATAGTGATTTTTATATCAAGTATCATCATCCATATTCTTTTGAAGCTGATTCCTGGATCAGGTCAAATCAAAAAGCAGATTTTCCGGTATGTTCCATGAATGCAGGTTATTCATCGGGTTGGTGCGAACAAAGTTTCGGCATTGAATTAACATCTGTTGAAATAACCTGCCGGGCGAAAGGTGATAAGAATTGCACCTTTATTATGGCACCTCCGAA
Organism: Bacteroidota bacterium; assembly: GCA_021155905.1. Lineage (GTDB taxonomy): Bacteria > Bacteroidota > Bacteroidia > B-17B0 > Aurantibacillaceae > UBA4416. The sequence goes on along the minus strand of JAJNBG010000014.1, from coordinate 81,935 downwards.
CAGAATTGCCGAATACCTGAATAAGGAAGAATTAAAATATAAACCAACCAGAAAATATGATATCCCCTTATTTTTTGAACGTAAAAAATCGGAGGAAAAAATTAAGACCACTTTAAGAGAAAAGGAAACCTTATTAAAAGAGATACATCACCGTGTAAAAAATAATCTGCAGATAATTTCCAGTTTATTGAAATTGCATGCTGATCAGGTAAAGGACTCAAATTTTTCCAGACTTGTTGAAGATAGCCAGAACAGGATTATTTCCATGGCACTGATCCATGAGATGCTTTATGCTAACTCCGATTTAAGTAAGATTAATCTTGCGCAATATACCAAATCACTATTTGAAAAATTGCAAAGCACTTATAATATGGGGTCTGTGAGGCTAAAATTAAAGATGCCGGTAGATTTTTATTACGAGATTGATAAAATGATTCCAATTGGATTACTAATGAATGAAGCACTGAGTAATTCCTTTAAACATGCGTTTAAAGGAAAAAAAGGAGAAATCAGTATTTCCATCACTAAAGGTAAGTTAACTATTTCTGACAATGGCAGCGGAATTCCTGAAAAATTTTTAAAAGAAACAAATGCCAGTTTTGGAATGCAGTTAATTGATCTTTTGGCTGAGCAACTTGATGCAAAGATTTCCGTCAATCATCTAAATGGCACCTGCATTGAATTAAAATTTATATCACACAAATAAATTTATGTCAAAAAAAGATCCGCGTGTCGACGCTTATATAAAAAAAGCAGAGCCATTTGCACAACCCATTTTGATTCATCTTCGGGAACTTGTGCACAAAGCCTGCCCTGATATTGAAGAAACCATGAAGTGGAGTTTTCCTAACTTTGTTTACAAAGGTGGCACCATTTGTAGTATGGCTTCATTTAAAAAACATATGGCTTTTACTTTCTGGAAAGCCGCTTTAATGAAAGACGCGAGCTTGTTTGAGTTGAATGCCAAAAGCGAGGTGGCAATGGGTCACATGGGTAAAATTACTTCTTTAAACGAATTGCCTGCTGACAAAAAGATGATAGCCTATATTAAAGAAGCAGCCAGCTTAAATGAAAAAGGAATTAAACTACCTTCCAAAAAAAGAGCAATTGAAACAAAAGAAATAGAAGCACCTACCTATTTATTGGCGGCCCTCAAAAAAAACAAAAAAGCGAAAGACACGTATGATGGATTTAGCTACAGTAATAAAAAAGAATACGTGACCTGGCTGGAAGAAGCAAAAACAGAAACGACCCGAAATAAACGCCTGGAAGAAGCCATTGAATGGATGGCAGAAGGGAAAATACGGCACTGGAAGTATTTGAAAAAATAGTTTTAGCGTGACATTTCCAGGGCTTACCCTTTTTTCCTGATTTCTAATATTTTTGTGTAAAGTGTACTAAGTTCTTCTTTTATATCTTTATTTGATTTTCGGGTAGTACTTGAAATAATTTCGCTAAAGCATTTACCAATTTTTTCCCATACTTGCTCCCTTTCTGCCAGGAGATTTTGAATCACACTTTCATGTTCTAAAATGAGCGCATCTTTTCTTTGCTCAATAAGTTTTTTTTCAGTGTTTTCATAGATATTAATAGCTACAGCAATTATTTTTAATTTAAATAATATAGGTACATATTCAGTTTGAAACCAACGTACTCCGGAATTATAAGGAATTTCTGTTTCTTTTATAAAGGTTTCCCCATTAAATGCACGCTCGCAATCTTTTCGTAGTTCGTTCTCGACTTCATTACCGGGATCGCTCGCATAAGAAAAAAGACTATCACCCCGCTTTAATGTCTTACCATGTAATAATGAGGCGTTTTCAAACGCTTTGCGGTTAAAATAGAGAATCGTACCATCATTGGAAACAATAAATCGAACAGCCTCAGTAGAATTAAACACTGCCGCTAATAATTCGGAATCTTTGGGGCCATCAAGAATAATATTTTCTCTGGACATTGTTTTAATTTAAGCGGAGAAATAGGGATTCGAACCCCAGGAACCTCACGGTTCAACAGTTTTCAAGACTGCCGCAATCGACCACTCTGCCATTTCTCCAGAGAGGGCAAATTTACTACTTTTTTTTATTCTACAACTAATTTCCATAAAATATTTTTTATCACTAACTTTATAGAAATTTACATCCCCTGTAATTTGTATATCAATAACATGCGACACTTTCTAATCATTCTTCCGTTACTTTTTTGCAACTGTATTTTTTCAAATATTACAGTTTATTTTAATTACGGGGTTTTTAATACCTCTAATTCGAAACCGTTTATGGAAACCTATCTGACGGTTTCAGGAAACACTGTTAAATTTATCCCGGTGAAAGATGGTTACCAGGCAAGTGTAAATATTTCCTGGAAGGTTTTGAAAGGAGACGAGGTGGTAAAATCGTCGAACTATAATTTGTTAAGCCCGGTTGCCAGTGATACCTTACATCTGCCTTCGTTTATTGATAACCAACGATTTTCTCTGGATAACGGACAGTATACCCTGGAGTTGGTTGTTACTGATAATGCAAATCCTGAAGAAAAATCAACGCATTCTGAAAAGATCAATATTTTATTAAAGAGAGAAAAAAAGATCTACAATTCGGACATTCAGATCCTGGAATCGTATAGTAAATCAACCAGCCAAAGCCTTTTAACCAAGAATGGGTATGATTTGATTCCATACAACATTAATTATTTCCCTAAAACTCAAAACGCGCTTAAGTTTTATATTGAAACATATAACCTGGATACAGTGCTTGGAAAAACAGCAAAATTTGTGTATGCTTATTATATTGAGAATAATGAAAACCTTCAAAGACAATCGGGATTGTCCGGATTTCAAAAACAAAGTTCAGGAAGAAGTAATCCTTTGCTGGCCCAGTTTGATATCAGTAAACTGCCTTCCGGAAATTATAATCTGGTAATAGAAGTGAAGGATTCGCTCAATAAAATTCAGTCACAGAAAAAATGGTTTTTTCAGAGACAGAGTGATGTCAAACCAAATGTCTTATATGAAAATTCAAATTTCAGAACGGTGGAAGAATTTTTTAATTCTGTTCAAAGCGCGGATTCTCTGAAGGAATTCATAGAATGTTTATGGCCTGTTTCCGGTACTAAAGAAAGGGAATGGCAACAAGTGCAGGTGCAAAACAAAGAGCCGAACCTAATGCGTGGTTATTTGGTAAATTACTGGAAGGAGCAAGCGGCTGATACAACGGATCCTTTGCCTTTATGGTACAATTATTATAAATTGGTTTTAGAAACCAATGCTTTATTAAAATGCGGCAAACAAAAAGGTTATTATACCGACCGTGGCCGTGTTTATTTACAATATGGAAAGCCCGATCAGCGTAACCAGGTGAACAGTGAACCAACCACTTACCCATATGAAATATGGCAGTATTATAGGGTTCATGATAAAGCTACCGGGAGATTTTTTACTAATAAAAAGTTTGTGTTCGTTAATTTTAATATCGCGGATGATTGCTATAAATTAATTCACAGCGACGTAAAAGGTGAAAATTATGATGAGCGCTGGAGATTCAGGTTAACGAACCGAACACAGCAATCGTCTAATATGGATGATACGAAACCAGGAAAAACATACGGATCTAACGTTGACGATAATTTCAATAACCCACGCTAATTTATGCAGGACAATAAAGTAGCGGTTGTTATTTTAAACTGGAATGGACGATCTTTTTTAGAAAAGTTTCTTCCTGCTGTTATAAAATTTTCTTCTGGTGCTCAAATTATTGTTGCTGACAATCAATCGTCAGATGATAGCGTGGTGTTTTTGCAAAACAATTATCCTCAGGTTTCTATTATTATCAATCCGTCCAATGACGGATTCTCTAAAGGCTATAACCTGGCCTTAAGACAAGTTAAAGCGGAATACTACATATTATTAAATTCTGATGTAGAAGTGACAGAGAACTGGATTGAACCGATCATTCAGTTCATGGATTCCGATCCGAAGATTGCAGCCTGTCAGCCAAAAATACTGGACTACAAGCATCGCTCAAAATTTGAATATGCCGGTGCTGCCGGAGGGTTTATTGATAAGTACGGTTATCCATTTTGCAGAGGAAGAATATTTAATATATTGGAAGAGGATAGGGGGCAGTACGACTCTGCCATGGAAGTATTTTGGGCTACCGGCGCTTGTATGTTTGTGAGAGCAGAAGCCTTTTGGAAAGTCAATGGCTTTGATGATGATTATTTTGCGCACATGGAAGAGATTGATGTGTGCTGGCGTATGAAAAATATTGGATACACTATTTTTGTGGAACCTAAATCAGTTGTGTATCATGTTGGAGGCGGAACCCTGAACAAATTAAGTCCCAGGAAAACCTTTTTAAATTTCCGCAATAATTTAATTACTCTGACTAAAAATTCAGCCGCACCTTTCTTTGCTTTTAAAATTTTATACCGTATGATTCTTGACTGTATAGCCGCGTTTAAGTTTTTGTTTGAAGGACACGGCGCGCATTTTATTGCTGTGATTAAGGCACATGGTTCTTACTACGCGCACTTAGATTCAACTTTAAAAAAACGAAAACAGATGAAAGAAATGCCTGATTTCAGAGATGCAACTACGGGCGTTTACAGAAAAAACATCGTGTATCTACACTTCGTGAAAGCGAAAAAATTTTACAGCCAGTTAAATTAGGTTTTGTTCCATCCAGAATTCATCCCTTTCTGAGGGTCGAATTCTTTCTTGTTTTTTTTGCAGATCAATTTAGCAACGTCTCTCGCCTGAATTAGTGAGATAGGAATACCACCGCCCGCCTGCCCCCAATGGCTTGCATAATAATAATTTTTAAGGTTGGGTAAAGTAAATTTAACGGGAGAAGACGCGACCATATTTTTTCCAGGCAGCCAGCCCTGAGCACTGCCCTGCCAGTTATTGGTATAACGCAAAACTGTGGCAGGTGTTGCAAAATCAACTACCTCTATGTCCTCTTTTATACCAGGGAATTTTACATTCAATAATTCAATCAGGGCATCTGTAAATTTTTTTTTCTCCTGACGATATTTAACGCGCTCATTTTTTCGCAGGTCGATCCAGTATTTACCATTGGTTGTATAGAAACTGCAAGCCATGACTGTTTTTCCTTCAGGTGCCAGGGTAGGATCGTAATTATAAAAATGAGCTTCTAAACGGTCCCATGACTTGCCACAGGGCGATTTCAGTTTAACTTCTGTCGGGAACCGGGAAAAATGGGGGTACTCTTTGTAGCTTTTTTTTAAGCCAAATGAAACCAACAGAATCGAATAATAAACATCCAGTATTTTTCCGTCCCTTAATTTTAAAATAGTATCATCCGTGTATTTTCCATCCAGGTACTCAAACACCGATTTGTACCAATCAGCAGTAGACAATACAATATCACTTTTATGAATCACATCATTTCTGACTAATAATCCTTTGGCTTCATTATTTTCAGTCAATATTTTCTTAACGGGTGTATTGTAATGGATCTTTCCGCCCATGGCTATATAATTATCGGCAATTCGCTGAGCCCAGCTTAAAGAGCCGCCAATTGGATATCCTGCGCATTCCTTATCAAAGAAAGACATAGGGAAATTAAGCACCATCATTTTAATTTCTTCTCCGTCAAATAACAGTTCAAAGCTTTCTTTCAGGAAAGGACTTTTAAACTTTCGCGCAATATCAAAATTGGTGATTTTTTTTTGTTTGGAGAGGTAGAATAAAAACTTCAGGTACCGCGCCATTTTAATGCTTCGGATGATAGAAGGTATTAGAGGAAGTTTGTACATCACGGGCGGTAATTCAAACTGCTGCAGGTTCCTAATATCCTGTATCACCTCGTGAATGACAGATGTATCTTCAGGAGACAGATCAAGCATATAATCTCTTAACTTGTCAAGATTGGTGTACAATTTAAAAACCTTATTGCCATACTTATCCGAAGAATTTTTTACTTCGACATGTAATCGGATATCATGGTTGTGAAAAGGAACTTTTTCCATGTCTATCAGTTCCGACCACATTTTATAAAAACCGCTGCCTTTATTAGAACCTAAGATCCAGTGAATGGATCCATCAATGGTGTATTCCCCATTTTGCCAGCTGGTGCATAAGCCTCCGGGTATGGAATGCTTTTCGAAAATCTGCGTGTCAAAACCATTCATTTGTAAATAGCTGCCCGCTGATAAGCCCGAAATTCCTGCACCTATGATATTGATTTTGACCTTTTCCTGCACTCTCAAATGTATAAAAAAGTTTGAATTCAGGGAAGTAAAAAGTCTCGCAGCGCTTTTGATAAGATAGAGAATCAAAATCGATGGATAAAAGTCGATGACGACGCTTCGTAAAATACAAGGTTTACCGAAGGTTTGGAACAGAAAAAAAGAGCTGAAAATATTTCAGCTCTTTTTTTAGGAATCAATTATAGTTTAATTCTCGAGATCTGCATTATTTAAACCCAGGTTATTAGCCGGAGATGATTTTTCTTTATGTTTTTTAATTTGCGTTTTCAAAGCTTCACATGCAAGGTCAATTGACTCTTCAAAAGAAGCAGATTGTTTTTTAGAAAATAATTCCTGCCCTTTGGCCAGGATTTTTATCTCAGCCACTTTATTTTCACTGTTGGAAGATTTGTCTAATCGCATGATCACTTCTCCGTTAATAATTTTTTGTCTGCATCAAAATGTATTGATTGAATGTTCGTTGTCATAATAAATCCTCCTTGTTTTTTGTGGTTTTAGTTTATACTATGTTAATTTAAATATTTATTCCCCTCGTGGGTGCGCTTGTTTATAAGACTTTTTTAATTTCTCGATGGTATTGTGCGTGTAAATTTGGGTTGCACTTAAATTGGCATGCCCTAAAAGATCTTTCACGGCATTGATGTCAGCTCCGTTATTTAAAAGGTGGGTAGCAAAGGTATGTCGTAAAATATGAGGGCTTTTCTTTTGTATGGTAGTAACCTGCGAAAGGTATTTCTTTACAGACCTGTAAACGCTTTGATCGCTTAATGTATGTCCTTTCTCGCTAACCAACAGCATAATATTCGATAAGTTTAGTTCCTGTTTTACTCGCAAATAGGATTCAAGGTTACGTTTCAGGGATAAAGAAATCGGAATGATTCTTTCCTTGTTTCGTTTACCCAGCACTTTAATGGTAGAATTAAACAAGTCAACATCGACTTCCTTTAAATGTGTAAGTTCTGATCTTCTGATTCCCGTTTGATAAAACAAATCCAGGATAAGTTTATCCCGCACTCCATTAAATCCTTCTTCAAAGGCGATCTCTGTAAACAGGTCTTCCATTTGATGTTCATCCACAAAGACCGGGAGTCGTTTTGGGGTTTTTGGCCCTGAAATTTTAGACATCGGGTTAACCTCAATCACTTGTATTCTCTGCAGGAATTTGAAGAATGATTTTAAAGAAGATAATTTACGGTTGACAGACCGTGCGGATATCTTATTTTTAATTAAAACTGACACCCAGGCTCTGATTTGCTGGTAGTTTATCTCAGCTATGTTTAAATCCTCCTGGTGTGGGTTTAAATAGGTTATAAATTGTGAAAGATCGTTCTTATAGGAAGTAACTGTGTGTGATGAATACCGCTTTTCGTACGTCAGGTAATCAAAGAAAGAATATAGATGCTTATCCAACATAAAAAACCTAAGGGTATAACGAATTTAACTTTAAAATTCGATATACCCTTAGGTCAAGGTATAAATTCTGTGAAATATATTATTCAGCAGCTAAACCCAATTGCATTTTTTGCTTGTAAACAGCTTTAATGCGGGTTTGTCTGTTTGTGATCGATGGTTTTTCGAAATTTTTACGTACACGTAATTGCTTAACAACACCTGTTTTTTCAAATTTCTTCTTGAACTTTTTTAAAGCTTTTTCAATGCTTTCACCTTCTTTTACTGCTACTATTAACATTATATAATTTTATTTTAATTTTAAATTGGGTTGCAAATATATAGGCTAATTCGGAAAAATCCAAATTTTATTAGCAATTAATTGTTTATTTTAGCTTGATAATCCTATTCAAAATGAAATTTACAAGAATTAGCGCCCTGATTTTCCTGTTTTTTGCCGTTTCATGTAAAAAAGAACGTACCTGCGAATGTACAAGTTCCAAAGGCACTTATGAATCCGGTACCCTTGAATCCACCAGGAGTTATGCTAAAAAGTATTGTAAATCGCTTTCAGCCGGAGAAACGACTTGTAAACTGAAAGATTAGTTATTTAAACCAGCTACTATACATCAGATAATTATTCGCGATTCGGTTGATTTCCCCGCTAATTAATTCCTCTGAAATATCTTTTACTTTTTTTGCCGGCACTCCGGCAAAAATGCAGCCACTTGGTACTTTTGTGCCTTCCGTCAGTACTGCACCTGCAGCAATGATAGAGTTAGATCCAATTTCGCAATTATCCATCACAATGGCGCCCATGCCAATCAATACATTATCGTGAACCAGGCTTCCATGAACAATAGCGTTATGACCTACGGACACATTATTTCCAAGAATGGTTTTTGTTTTTTGATAGGTGCAATGAATAACCGCACCATCCTGTATATTAACTTTGTTTCCAAGGCGTATTGAATTAACATCACCACGCACCACAGCATTAAACCAGAAACTGCAATCGTCTCCGCACACTACATCACCCACAATTGTTGCATTGGGCGCAATAAACGTGTTCTTTCCAAAAGCCGGTTCGATACCGTTGACTGGTAAAATAAAAGACATGTGCTTATTTGTTGGAAATGATCTGGTTTCTGAGAGCTGTGATTTTTTTATCCAGTTCGGTTAAGGCATTAATGGTAAAAACATCATCTGTTTTTGATTCAAGAATTTTCTTGATGTCATAAAGATCATTGATGATGTAATCCGCTTCGCTACTCACTTTAGATGATTCCAGTAACTCAATCAGGTTATTTAAGGATTCTTTTTGATTGAAGATTTCTTTAATGATCGGCTCATTTTTAGTTTCCTTAGCTGTCTGGCAAGCCACATACAAACCCTCGATCCAGGCACCGGCAACCAGTAAAGACGAGGTTCCAGGGCGGCCATTTTTTCTTAAGGTGTTATCAGCACTTTTGAACGCCTGTGTAATAATATTTAAAGTTGAGTCACGGTTTGATTGATTGGCAATCATACGGTCACCCATATTTTCATCAAATGAATTGCTTACGCCGATACTTTTAGCGATAATACTTACGCATTTAAAGAATAACATAGATTCCTGCGTTTGCTCGTAGATACTGGCTACATTTAAATCAGCGCCATAAACACCCAAATTTAAGGCTCTGCTGCTCTCTAAAGAGTATTTACTAACGTCGTCAGGGTTGTTAAGATATTGGACATTGTATTCAGTACTCGCCAGTTTAGTTAAATCTAAAATAGTAGCTCGCGAAGGAATCGTGTTAAAAACGTTTTGTGCTGAAATTTTCTGAGAATCAAGGCCTACAATTGTACTGTCTTCTTCAGAAGCATCAACTTCTTCCTGTTTGCTTCCTCCACATCCATTTAATAAGATGAAAGCAGAACTGATCAATACAAATGTTTTAATTTTTAAAAGCATATAAAGTATTTATTAATTAGTAAATATACTTTATTCTTAAAAAGAATCATAGTAATTTTTAGCTTACTTTTTCACACCGTTCTTGTAGCTTATTCTGCTGATTTCTTTGCCGGTTTTATCATAAAAAATCCAATCGCCATTGGCTACGCTTTGTTTTTTTCCTTTACGTTTTTCGCCGATAATTTTATAATTACTTACAGATTGGATTTTATTATTGGTGTAATAGCTTACAGATTTTCCGGATAAATGACCGTCTTTGAAGCTTTGAGTTTTCATAATTCCACCGGTTTCATAATAGTAAGTCCAGGTGCCATGCTGCTTCCCCTTACTGTAATACCCGTCGCTATCCACATAATTCCCTTTCTCGAAATAGCTCACCCAGTGTCCGTGTTTGATGCCGCTAACATAAGACCCTTTTTCCCTGTATTTGCCCGTATCAAACCAGTATTCCCATTCTCCCTGTTTTTTGCCCTTCTCATTATAAACACCTTTGTAGTTAGGCTTTCCATTGATGTACCAACCTTCCCACAATCCTATGATTTGCCCGGTCTTAAAGCTGCCCTGATCTTTCAGTTGGCCTGTATTATACCAACTTTGCCATTGTCCGTCTTCTTTGCCCGCTACATAGGGGCCTTCCTGTAATTTTTTTCCATTCTCAAACCAGGTTGTCCAAATGCCGGTTTTTATATCATTTTCAAAATTTCCAGTTTTCCATTTTTCTGTGGTTGGATAAAAATATTCCCAGGTTCCGTTTTGTTTATCATCAGCAAAGATCCCTTCAGATTCTTTATTTCCATTACTGTAGTAATAGGTCCATTTACCGTCACGCAAACCGTTTTTCAACGTTCCTTTCATTTCCATTTCCCCTTTTTCGGTAAAGAATTTCCAGAGCCCGTTTTTCTTTCCGTTCACAAATGGACCCTCACTTTTTATTTTATGGTTTTGATAATAAGACGAATAATACCCATTTAAACCCCCTTTTTCATAAGTGGCTTCGTAATCCAGTTCTCCGTTTGGATGGAAGTATCGCCATAAACCGTTCATGAATCCGTCCTTGTATGCGCCCTGAGCTTTGATAATACCGGTATTATATTGAGCGGTTAAAGTCCCGTTTCCGTTGACGATAATAGGCTTTCCGTTTTCATTCCACATATTGTGAATCATAAAAGTTACCGAGTCTGTAAATTCTTTCTCAAATTTCTGCTTGCCGTTTTCGTAGTATTCCATGCTTTTTCCGCATGGTTTATTTTTACAAAAATTCTCGATAGACGCCGGTTTCCCGTTTTTATAGAATGTCTTTACTTCGCCTTCTTTGAGGTCATTTTCAAATTTCCCTGAACTTTCCAATTGTCCATTATCAAAATAATACAGCCATTCGCCCTGTTTTTTTCCTTTCGAAAATGATTCGCGGCTTTTTACGGTTTTATTTTCATAGTAAGAGGTCCATACGCTATCTGCCTGGTTTTGATTGAAAACAGTTTCCTGTGCCAGTTCACCTGTTTTAAAATAATAAAAGTTATGTCCGTTCTTTTTTCCACGGTTATAATTTTCGGTTGCTTTTAAAATTTTGTTTTCATAATAAAAATACCAGGTACTGTCTTCTTTACCATTGTAAAATGAACCTCTTCGGGAAATGTTGCCATTTTTATAATATTCGACATGCCTCCCATGAGGCATACCTTTTACAATATTGCTTTCGGATTTTATTTTGGTTTGTTCGCTATCGTAATATTCTTTTTTAGGCTGGGCTATGGAAGAAAAAGATAGAAATATGAATAATATCAATAGGGATTTAAAATGCATCATAACAGTAAAATTAAGGTTATAACGATTTTTAGAGAGCAGGGTACAAAAAAATTGTAAACAATAAGGGGTTTAATAACTGACCTCGCTGTATGCTACTTACCTTTGAATTCGGGCTTACGTTTTTCCAGAAAGGCATTCACGCCTTCGGAATAATCGTATGTGGCTGCTGCTTCCACCTGGACCTCACCTTCGCGTGCTAATTGTTTATCGTGGGTATTAAAAACACTTTCGTTTAATAAGCGTTTCGTCAAACCTAATCCTTTGGTTGGCATTGCTGCTAAATTATCAGCAAATGTTAATACATCAGACATAAACGATTCATCCGAAAATACTTTATATATCATACCCATTTGCAAAGCATCAGTTGCACTCACTTTATCTCCGGTCATCATTAATGCCGAAGCTCTTTGAAACCCAATTAAACGAGGAAGGAAAAAGGTGCCTCCTGAATCCGGAATTAATCCAATTTTACTGAAAGCTTGTATGAACGATGCTGAATTGGTTGCCGTAACAATGTCACAGGCTAAGGCAATATTGGCACCGGCACCGGCCGCAACGCCATTTACAGCAGCAATGACAGGCTTTTCAATTTTTCGCAACCTTAAAATAATAGGATTATAATGCTCATCTACAATTCTGGAAATACCCGGACCATTTGGATCAATGGCCTCTGCCAGATCCTGCCCGGCACAAAATGCTTTGCCGGTTCCTGTCAAAACAATGGCTCTTACCGATTCATCTGTCTCTGCTTTGTCCAGGGCATCATGCAATTGCATGGCCATTTCACGGTTAAAACTGTTGAATTTATCAGCGCGGTTCAAAGTAATCACCATTACCTTGTTTTTTAATTCGGAAAGAATGTAACTCATATGACTTTTAATTATGAGCTAAAAATGGGATTTATTTGTTGGAAAATGAAATTTTATATAATGTTCCTTTTTCATTACTGGTTAAATCACACGTGCCATCAATTTGAGTGATCAGGCCATTTAAGATATCCATCCCCATGGAGGTTTTAGGAATCGTGTTTTTATCAAAACCCTGGCCATTATCGCTAATGGTTAAGAAAACCTGGCCGTCTTTTTCAGTTAATTTAATTACGATCTCACCTTCTTTTTTACTTATAAAAGCATGCTTGTAGGAATTGGTAATAAGCTCATTCACAATAAGCGCTAATGGAATAGCAGAAGAAATATTAACCTGTACTTCTTCAATATCCTTGACGATTTTAATGTATTCAAATGATTTGTAAGATCCGGTGATATGATTTATAATCTGATTTAAATAATCTTTAAAGTCGATATGCGTATAATTTTTTGATTTGTAAATTAATTCATGAACGGTGGAAATTGAATCCAACCTGTTCCGGCATTCGATAAATAATTGCTTGTGATAATCATCCTTTGATTTTTCACTCTGGAGATTCATTAAACTACCAATGATCGCCAGGTTATTTTTTACCCGATGGTTGACTTCCTGTAATAAAATCGTTTTCTCTTTAAGCATTAATTCAAGGTCTTGCTTAGCTTTTTGTTTGTTATAGGATTCAATAGTAAGAGACAACATTTGGGCAGCCACTAAACCGTATTTTTGTTCCATCAGGGTCCACTCTCTTGGAGCACCAACGTTTTCAAAACAAATCACTCCGATCATTTCGCCTTCAATCCTTACCGGAATATCCATTAAAGACTGGATATTGTTTGGCTTGAGATAGGTTTCGTCCATTTCATCTGTTCTGTTTTCCTTAGAGGTGTCTGGAGTAATGATGATTTTCTCGGTTTCAAACAAAGCGAAATATTTGGGCATTAAAATTCTCGGTAACGAAGTCTGATGAATCAGCTTATTTTCCCTTGCATCATAATTTCCAACGCATTGAATTTTTGTGCGGTTTTCATCAAAAACCCATGCGTTCACGCGGGTAGTCTGAACCGCTCTGGACGAAGATTCCAGTATTTCATAAATAGCCTCATCAATATGTCCATTTCGGATCATTCTGGATTTAGAGAGATTTTCAATGGTCAGGCTTTTTTTCAGGATATCATTTCGGACGATGTTTTGTTGAGTATTATCTTTCAAATAAAATATATAGCGCTCTTCATTATTGGTCTCATCTACATGGTATACGACCCGGAAGGCAATATTGATGTATTTTTTTGTTTTATGCTTGAAATTTTCAGTAGATATGAATTCTCCAAATTTCTTCGCTTTCTCTATGGTTTCTTTAAATGAAAAATTGGGATTAATAAATAACCCCGAAAAACTGCCATCGGCAATTTCTGCGTTGCTGTAGCCCAAAAGGTTCTCATTTCCTTCGGTTTGAAAAAGAATTTCCTGATGGCTGTTTAAAACGAAAACATGTTCTAAAAAGTTGTTGAGAATATGAGTTAAAAACGGTTGATTAAGCATATAATTAGTGTTAAGCTAATGTAACACTTATTTCATAATAACAAAACGATTATTCGTCGAAAGCGAAAAGTCTTAAATACACTTAAAATAGTCAAATGGTTCCAAGCATTCCTGGCATTGATAAAGTGCTTTACAAGCCGTACTTCCAAACTGGGAGATGAGCTTTGTATTTTTTGACTTACATCGCGGACAGGTAACTGATTTTGGTTTTCCACTTAACCAGCTTTTATCTTCGGTAGTATGCTCCGGTGGAGCAATGCCATATTTCTGTAATTTATCTTTGGCTTCTTCCGTTAGCCAGTCAGTGGTCCATGGCGGTGAAAATACCATATTGATTTTAATGGAACTAAATCCATGTTCCTGTAGTTTTTTACGGACGTCGTCTTCAATCTGCTGCATAGCAGGGCAGCCGGAGTAAGTAGGGGTAATCTTTAATTCAATACTGGTGTCATCGATAAGAGTAATCTCCCGAATCACGCCTAATTCGACTATCGTAATAACAGGAATTTCCGGATCAGGAATTTCGGAAAGCAGGGAAAGGATATTTTCTTTGGTTTTCAATTTTTTACAAGATAAAAATTGCTGCCAGGATCATGATTACAATAATCACAATGTACTGCCAGACATCAACAAAGTAAGGCGCTATTTTTTTCCAGGAATTTTTAAAACTCATTTCTTGAATAGTTTTTAATGTTTAATAATTAAAAGTATTACGCACTAAAAACTAATAACTAAACATTTACAAAACTACCACTTAGCATCAGGGTACATTCTTGGCAAAGCCTGCATTTCTGCTAAAATAAAGGCTAAATGCTCTGTATGAATTCCTTTTCTGCTTCCGGTCTGCATGAATACATTTTCAGGTTTCGCTAATGTAGATTTTTCTAAAAGTTCAGACATATGGTTTTCCCATTTCTCTTTTACTTTATTTAAATCAACCGCGATACCTTCTTTGATCAAAATTTCATCCACTTCAGTCATTTCAAATAACTCACCGGTATATTGCCATAATTCATTAAGGGCCTGTTGTGCACGGTTATGGCTTTCTTCAGTTCCATCACCAAAGCGTTCTACCCATGACGAGGTGTGGCGTAAATGATAGGTTACTTCTTTAATTGATTTCTGAGCAATTCCCATTAAAGTTTCATCCTTGCTTTTTGCCAATTCGGTATAAAAATAATAATCAAAACAATCCACTATGGCCTGTCTCACAATGGTTCTGGCATAGTCACCATTTGGTAATTCTGTGATTTGAGCATTATAAAACTGTCGGTCGTTTCTGAAATAAGCCAGCTCGTCAGCACTTCTGCCTTTATTTTCAATTGAAGCTGCGTATTCTAAAAGCGATTTCGCAACTCCCGTAATGTCGAGGGCAATATTGGTTAAGGCGAGATCCTCTTCTAAAAAAGGGCCGTGACCTGTCCATTCACTGATACGCTGAGCTAAAATTAGGTTAGTGTCCGCAATGCGTAGGGTATACTGAAATAATGCTTCTTGTGTTGTCATTTTTTATTTCCCGCGGATTTCACGGATTTTCACAGATTTTTATTCTTGTTTAATTGGTTTGGATAGTGTGTTTTCGACTTTGCTCAAACAGATATCCTACATATGTCCAATGGCATCCGGGATCTGGTAAAAAGTTGGATGACGGTAAACCTTATCATTGGATGGCTCAAAGAAAGGACCAATATCCTCCGGGCTACTCGCAACAATAGCATTAGACGGTACTGCCCAAATGGATACGCCTTCCCCACGGCGGGTATAAAGATCTCTGGCATTTTGTAAAGCCATTTCTTTATCAAAGGCATGTAGACTTCCGCAGTGCACAAATGGCTGACCTGCTTTTTTTTGTAAAAATATTTCCCAAACCGGGCCCTGATTATCTGACATCTTATTTTATTTAAATGTTATTCTATTATGCTGCTTCGTAAATCTCTTTTCGTTTTCTGGCGAAAGCCTGTGCCGCTTCTCTTACCCATGCGCCTTCGTTGTGCGCTTTATTACGGGCTAATAAACGTTGTTTGTTACAAGGTCCGTTTCCACTGATCACATTTTTGAATTCCACCCAGTTTGGTTCGCTGTAGTCATATCCTTTTTTCGCTTCGTTCCACTTCAGGTTCGCATCAGGAACCGTTAAGCCTAAATACTCGACTTGCGGAACGGTTTGGTTCACAAATTTCTGACGTAACTGGTCATTGGTTTCACGCTTAATTCTCCATTTGATAGCATTCTCACTGTTAGGTGATTCTGAATCCGGTGGGCCAAACATCATCATCGTTGGAAACCACCAACGGTTTAATGCATCCTGTGCCATTGCTTTTTGGTCAGCCGTACCAAATGATAAATGAGTCATGATTTCAAATCCCTGGCGCTGGTGAAAGCTTTCTTCTTTACAGATGCGTACCATTGCTCTTGCATATGGCCCGTATGAAGTTCTCTGCAGCATGACCTGGTTCATAATGGCTGCTCCATCAACCAGCCATCCCACGGCGCCAATATCGGCCCATGTTAAAGTTGGGTAGTTAAAAATGGAAGAGTATTTTGCTTTTCCTGTATGTAAATTATTCAGCAATTCATCACGACTAATCCCTAATGTTTCTGCAGCAGTGTACAGGTATAATCCATGTCCGCCTTCATCCTGCACCTTAGCCAATAATACCACTTTAGCACGTAAGCTAGGAGCACGGGTAATCCAGTTACCTTCCGGCAACATTCCTACAATTTCAGAATGTGCATGCTGAGAAATCTGGCGAATTAAATGTTTGCGGTAATTATCTGGCATCCAATCTTTTGGTTCAACCATTTCGTTTTTGGCCAATTTGCCTTCAAACACTTCTTCAAATTTATTGTCTTCCATTATTTTCGATTATGAATTATACAAATATACGCCTTTGAGCGCTTTTTTTCAAAGGTTTTTTGCTGATTTTGGTCAACTTAAAACAATAAACCTTAATTACTGTCAATTATCACATTAATATTTTATTTTTGCCTTCTAAAATTTAAAAAATGGCAAGATTTCATACCTTAAAAATAAAAGATGTTCGCAGAGAAACGGCTGATGCTGTTTCCATTGCTTTTGATATTCCTTTAGCAGTGCAACACGAATATCAATTTAAACAAGGTCAATATATAACTGTAAAATTAACCGTAAACGGTGAGGAATTGCGTCGTTCCTATAGTATCTGTACCAGTCCTTATAGTGAAAAAGAACTGCGCGTTGCTGTAAAAGAAGTTAAAGACGGAAGAGCATCTACCCAAATGAACCGTAATTGGAAAATAGGGGAGAGCGTGGAGGTGATGACACCAATGGGAAGTTTCAGTTCTGTATTATCCGGAAACAACAAAAAACACTATGTGTTATTTGCGGGTGGAAGCGGAATCACCCCGATGATGAGTATTTTAAAAAGCGTATTGTATATTGAAAAACAAAGTACGATTACCCTGGTGTACGCGAATCGTGACGAGGATTCTGTGATCTTTAAGGCGGAACTGGATAAAATTGTATCGGAAAATGCAGACCGCGTTAAAATGCTGAACGTGTATGATAATCCTAAAACCGCAGTGAGTGATTTGCAAAAAGGATTATTGACCAATGACCGCGTCAAAGCAATCATCGAAAATTATAGTGCAGGGAATGCAGATGAATATTTTATTTGTGGCCCTGGACCAATGATGGAAAACATCAAACAGGCTTTGGAAGGATTGAAAATTGCCAAAGAAAAAATACATATTGAATATTTCAGCGCTGTAGCGGATGCTGTGGCTAAAGCAGAGAAGACAGGTTCAGTAGTTGGAGGGGACGTAAACAGTGAGGTAACTGTTATACAGTATGGTATTGAAACGTCTATGAAATTAAATACAGGTGGCTTAACGATTCTGGATGCTGCAATTGAAGCCGGTGTTGACGCACCATTTAGCTGTAAAGGGGCAGTTTGCTGCACCTGTCGTGCCAAAGTCATGGAAGGTAAAGTGAAAATGGATAATAATTTTGCTTTAACCGACGCTGAGGTGGAAGATGGTTTTGTATTGACATGTCAGGCACATCCTTTAACGGAAAAGGTGGTGGTTGATTTCGACGCGATCTAGTAGTCAAATAAATAAAATGAAAAAGCCCTGGTAGTTTCCGGGGCTTTTTTCATGAAGACTAAAATGGTATTGAAAGTGATTTTTAAAATCCTAAGCTTCTACTTAATAAATAATTGCCTTCTACTATAAATTGTTCGTTGACATTTTTACCTTTAATAATGACTTCATTAGGGCAGGTTTTATTGATGTTCAATTCAAAATGAACAATGGAATGCGTTTTGGTTTCCAGTGCTGCAAACAATAAAACCTCCTGTATGCTTAAGGTCGTTGTTTTTTTTAGGTCGAAATACCAGGTATCTGTTTCCGTTAAAGTGAGATAAGGAAATTTTTTATTGGGATAGCTGTTGAACCCGGCAATGTAATACTTCACCGTATAAATACTATCCTTTAAATTAATCACGTATTTTTCGGTAAGCGTAATTCTTTTTTTCTTTGTTTTTACTTTTTGTCCATTTGATAAAGTCATTTCTGTGAAAGCACTATCTACATGACACTGATAATAAGTTAGAGAATCTCCCTGTTTGAGTTTTGCAATTTCTGTTTTACTAAAATGTGGAGGGAAATTAAAGGCCTGGATTTTCCCTTGAGAGAAAAGAATTATTAAAAAACAAAAGAGTAGGGCAGATCTCATTATTGGTTGACTATATTTATTTGTTTGGAAAGATCGATGGCTCTTTGTTTCACTGTATTAATATCCGATTGCAGGTTGTCGTATGTTAATACAACACCCATTCTCCGGTATGGTCGGGTTGTTGGTTTGCCAAACAGGCGCACATCGGTATTGCTGTTCTCTAAAACTTGATTAACGCCTGTAAACTCATAGGACGTGCCTTCCGCCCCGGCTAACAATACGGCTGACGCTCCATGTTGCTGCAAGTGAATTTGCGGGATGGGGAATCCTAAAATAGCACGCGCATGCAATTCGAATTCGCTTAAATTTTGTGTATTGGCTAAAGTTACCATGCCGGTATCATGCGGGCGAGGGGATAATTCAGAAAAATAAATGCCTCTATCGGTTAAGAAAAATTCAACACCCCAAATGCCTGCGCCGCTTAATGCTTTTGTGACTTTAGCAGCCATTTCCTGGGCCTCTTTCAAATCGGTATCACTGATCGCGCAAGGCTGCCAGCTTTCCTGGTAATCACCGCGCTCTTGCCGGTGACCAATTGGGGGACAAAATAAAGTGTTTCCGTTTTTTTGAGTAACTGTTAATAGCGTGATCTCTGAATTGAACTTAATAAATTCTTCCACGATCACTTCTTTGTAATCTCCACGGGAGCCTTCCATGGCATAGTTCCAGGATTTTTCAATATCGGCTTCGGTTTTAATAACGCTTTGCCCTTTGCCGCTGCTGCTCATTAGTGGTTTCACCACGCAGGGAATTCCGACTTCAGAAACAGCCTTTTTGAAATCGTCGAGCGTGGTAGCGTATAAATAATTCGCGGTTCTTAATTTTAATTCTTTAGATGCCAGATCACGAATCGCTTTACGGTTCATGGTGAAATTGGCGGCCTTGGCACTCGGCACTACGGTTATGCCTTGTTTTTCATAATCATAAAAGCGCTCGGTCCGAATGGCTTCAATTTCCGGAACAATTAAATCAGGTTGATGTTTGGCAACAATAGCATCCAAAGCATCTCCATCCAGCATGTTGATGACCTCAAATTCATGTGCCACCTGCATAGCTGGTGCATTCGGATATGAGTCAACGGCAATCACATATTGCCCTAAACGTTGCAATGCTATGGCTACTTCTTTTCCTAATTCTCCTGATCCGAGTAACAATACTTTTTGACGTGTCATGATTTAAAATCTGAATTTAATAGTGCTTGGTAATTGGTCTTTTAAGATGCCAAAATAGAGTCCGTATCCTGCTGCCAGTCCTATCGTTCCACCAATAAGTGCACGAATGCGCCGTTTGGTCCTGGAGACCCTTTCATAGCCTAAAATATAAGCATCATGGTCTATGTAATTGGGGTTCGAAATTGTTTTATGTTTGATTCTCACTTTCGTTATTCCGCTTAAAGCCATGTAACCGTAAGGAAAGATAGGGGCAAAAAATAATCCCAGACCGCCGCTGGCAAGGCCAACAACGCCGGCTCCAATCAGGGAACCATGAGCTTTAAACCCTTTACGGGCATCGCGCTCTCCATAGATGTAGTATTGCATCTCTTCCCGTGTAAAATAATTTCCGTTTAATGTATCCTGTGTATAGTAATAGTCTGTGAAGCCGGTAGCGTACTTCACACAGTAAATTTCATCGTATTCATAATGTAATTTTTCAGCAACGTTGGCAGGATTCACGATGGTCACCGCTCCGATTAATGTATCCAGTACTTTTTCCACCACATAATTTCCGTTCATTAATAAGATGGTGTCTTTATTTTGAGCCTGTGAGACCCATGCAAAAAAAAGAAAAGAAAATAGAATCAGGAACCTGCACATCATAAGAAAATTTATGTAACAAGTTTACAAATAATACCAAATATAAACTACCAAATAGTATTGACATTTGGACGTTTTTATCCCCGATCCGGCTAATTAATCTTCAAATTTGAAGCTTGTGGATCGGACGGTTTGAATGTTTTTTCCATGAAATGCAAATGAATTTATCATGGCTTTTGCTTCCGGTAACAGGAACACGTCTTTTAAATTTCTGATTTTTCCGATTGGAACATCCTGTTTCAAACACTTTTCAAATAGTTCTTCAAAATTTAAGTTCCGGATTGCATTTTTCAGTTTAATATATAAAATGTCTCGATGGGCCACTCGTTGTTGATTGTCCAGGTAATCCGACAGCGTGTACAATTTCAAATCCAGAATGTCGCACAAGGCTTTAAATTGTTTATTACTTCCAATGGCAAATGTGATGGATTGCTCATCCATGGTAGTAAATATTTCCCCGTAAGGTGCAATGTTCGGATGCAAAGAACCCTGTGCAGTTGGCAGGTGATGAGCAATGAGCCAGTTGGTTGCCTGGTTAGCTAACGACGCAACAGCTGTGTCATAAAGTGACACTGAAATTTCAGAGCCCTTCTGGGTTTTATATCTTTCCAGTAACGCAATTAAAATGCCTTCTTTTAATTGATGTCCTGCCAGGATATCTATCAGCGCCACCGGCATTTTTAAAGGCGCCGCGTTTTTCTCACCGTTCATAAACATGAATCCGCTCTCAGCCTGTAGAATCAAATCGTAAGCGGTGCGAGGATTCGTTTTACCGAAACCATTAATAGAAGCATAAATTAAACGTGGATTTAGTTTTCTTAAAGTAGGATAATCCACTTTTAATTTCACATCATCTCCTAATTTGTAATTGGAAATTAAAATATCTGCTGTTGAAACGAGACTACAAAATTGTTGCCGATCGTTTTCTTCAGTGAGATCTAAAAACACAACTTCTTTTCCAGCATTAATACTCCAGTAATAAGCACTTTCTTTATCATTGGTATTTTCCGCATGAAGCTTCCAGCTGCGGGTCACATCGCCCCCTGTTTTCGGATTTTCTACCTTAATAACCCTGGCGCCTAGTTCGGCAAAAAATAAGCCGGCTGATGGACCAGCCAGTACACCAGCCAGTTCAATGACGATTAAATCTGAAAATGGTTTATTCATTGGTTTGTTTCCGCTTATTAAAACGGAGCAGGAATTGGTTTATTATTTAATATGATCTCTATTTTATCCATAATGTCATTCGTCAATAATGGCACAACATCCAGAGCCGTTAAATTTTCAATCAATTGTTCTTTTTTCGAAGCGCCTAAAATAGTGGTACTCACATGGGGGGTTTTAACCGTCCAGGCGATGGCCAGTTTAGACATGCTTGTTCCCAGTTCATTTGCTAAAACTGTTAATTCTTTGGTTTGTTCAATTTTTTTTGTTTCGCCAAGCGCCCGTTCTTTCAGCCAATCCATGCCTTCAATATGAAACCGGTTATCTTTCGGAATGCCATTATTATATTTCCCGGACAGCAGGCCTGATGCTAACGGGCTCCAGATGGTAGTTCCCAAACCAAAATCCCGGAAGAGCAGTAAAAAGTCTTTTTCCATTTTTGTTCTTTCGAACATGTTATATTGAGGTTGTTCCATGGTTGGTCCGATCAAGCGGTTTCTTTCCGCAAATACAAAGGCAGCCATGATTTCATCATTCGCCCATTCACTGGTTCCCCAATACAGTATTTTGCCTTGTTGTATAAGTGTGTTCATGGCCCAAACTGTTTCCTCAATTGGCGTTTGTTTATCGGGGCGGTGACAAAAGAAGAGATCGATATAATCTACCTGTAGCCGTTTAAGGGCCGCATGACAGCCTTCGATGATATGTTTTCTTGAAAGTCCTGTCTGGTTGGGTTTTTTGTCTTCATAGCCAAAGTAAACTTTGCTGCTCACACAATAAGAACTACGGGTCCAGTTTTTTTTCTTTAATATGGACCCCATCACTTCCTCTGATTTTCCGGCGGCGTATATTTCGGCATTGTCAAAAAAATTCACACCATGATCATAAGCAATACTTAGTAATTCATCCGCCGTATTATTTTCAATTTGTTTTCCAAAGGTGATCCATGATCCAAATGATAGGACGCTAAGCTGTAAACCTGATTTTCCGAGTCTTCTGTATTCCATAACTTATATAATTAGCACATTAAAAGTATTATTTATAATCTAAATCCTTTATTATTTACAAATGTATTTTTTTACTTACAAGTTCCACAGATTAGTTTTAATCTGGTCTAAGCATGTGTTAATTTTGGCAAATAAATTATATTTTAACTCAGTTACTAAAAAAATACCCCTATGAAAACTACAATCTCAATATTAGCATTGTCTTTAGCATTTGTTGCATGCAACGATTCTAAAAAAGAAGCGGAATTAGAAAAGCAACATTTTATGGATTCTGTTAACGCTGTTAATGCTGTAAACCGCGCCGTTGATTCTGTAAACCGTTTAACAAATTCAACTGACGCCGGTATAGAAACAAACACCATGACTGTGATGACTGTACAGGAAGCGGCTACGTCCGTCGCGCCGGTTAAGCCAACTAAGGGTGGTACTAAGCCGCAATCTCCAACTCAACCGGTGACCTCGACAACTACACAAACTTCGAGTGCGCCTGTGGTAACGCAGTCTACACCTACGGAGACGACTACCACAACTACATCTACGGTAACGGAAAAGAAAACGATGAGCAATAAAACCAAAGGCGCTGTTATTGGTGCTGCCACAGGTGCCGCAGCAGGTGCCGCAGCCGGAGCTATTTTAAATAAAAATAATCGCGGCGCGGGAGCGGTTTTAGGTGGAATTATTGGTGGCGCTGTTGGTTCCGGAGTTGGATATGGTGTAGGAAATAAGAAAGACAAAAAGGATACTGCTAAAACTACGACTCCTAAGCCGTAGAACTTTAAGATTTTTTCTGATGGTTTTGAATGTCCCCCTCTGGAGGGGGTAGGGGGAGGATATTTTTATTTTCAATCTGCTCGACGCAATTCATGATAGCAATCCGCACTCTTTCAATTTGATTTAAAACTTCCGAATCTGTAAATCGAATAACAGCGAATCCAAGTTCTTCCAAAGCTTTTTGTTTTTTATTATCCTTAGTAATGACTTCATCTAGAAAATGAGAATAACCATCAATCTCAATAATTAGCTTTAATTCTTTACACATAAAATCTGCGATAAAATTGAGAACTGGTCTTTGTCTGTTGAAGGTATAACCAGTTTTTTTAGAAGAAAGGACAAACTTCCACAGGCAAGCTTCCGCTTTTGTCAATTCGTAGCGCTTTTCGTGAGCGAACGATTTTAATCGTTTATTATAGAAATTATTTTGTTCGGATGACATAAAGATTTCATTTATGTTTACATTCTTCCTCCCCCTGCCCCCTCCAAAGGGGGATAAATACTAATTACTTCACCAGAACTTTTGGTTCGAGCATATCCAGCATGGCGTATTTTACACCTTCTCTTCCAAGGCCACTGTCTTTAATGCCTCCGTATGGCATGTGATCGAAACGTAAAGTTGGCACATGATTATGAATAACTCCACCAACTTCTAAATGCTTAAAACATATATCCAATTCAGAGATATCATTGGTGAAAACGCCACTTTGTAAACCGAATCGGGTATCGTTTGCCTGTTCGATAGCTTCTTCTATTGTTTCGAATGAATTAATGCAGATCACCGGGCCGAAAACTTCTTCAGCGTATACTTTCATAGTATGATTACAGTTTGCCAGTATCGTTGGTTCATAATAACTTCCGGTTCTTTTTCCACCACACAATAAATGTGCGCCTTGTTGTATGGCTTCATTCACCCATTCTTCAATACGTTTTGCATTTGCTTCATCGATCATATTCGAAACATCTGTTGAGGTATTTAAGGGATCACCTTTTTTCAATTGAAGCGCAGATGTTTTTAACTCCTCTGTGAATTTTTGATAAACAGAGTTATGTACGATAAAACGCTGAGCATGAATACAAATTTGGCCGCTATATGTAAAAGCGCCCATCAGGCATTTTGGTAATGCATCTTTTAAATCTGCACTTGACGATACGATGGTGGCAGCGTTGCCTCCCAATTCTAAAACTACTTTTTTCTTTCCGCACTCACGTTTCATTTTCCATCCCACATCCGGCGAGCCTGTAAAACTTAATAAGTTGAAACGTTCATCGGTTACCAGTAAATTTCCTGTTTCACGGGTCATTGGCAAAATGGAAACAGCTCCTTTAGGTAATTCGGTTTGGTCAATGATTTTAGCTAACTCTAAACAGGAAAGCGGAGTGGTACTCGAAGGCTTTAAAATAATGGGACAGCCACTGGCAATGGCCGGTGCAATTTTGTGAACCGCGAGATTCATGGGAAAGTTAAATGGTGCTATGCCTGCAACCAATCCAATCGGGAAATAATTGACAATGCCTTCTTTTTTTTCACCCGTTGACGTCCAATCCAGTGATAAATATTCTTTCGGAATCCGTTTACTTTCTTCCGCGGCAATCAGAAAGGTTTGGGCGGAACGATCGATCTCCGCTGAAGCATATTTTAAAGGCTTGCCTGACTCCAGGCATAATACGTTCGCTAAATGATCCCTGTTAGCAGTGATTGTTTCTGAAATCTGTTTTAATATGCTGTATTTCTTTAATGATGACAGGTCCTTTAATTCTTCTTTCAGAGATAAAGCTTTTTCAATTGCACCGTTTAAAATAGGGGCATCTGCCAAATAAGTAATTGCAACGATAGATCCATCGAAAGGATTTTTGACTTCAAGTATTTTAGAAGTAGAAATAAAATGACCGGCAGAATAGATTTTATAATCGTTGCTTCGCATTTATTTTTTTGTCAGTGCTTTAAACACATCTTCCAGTTTTTGTTCCTCTTTATTCATCGTCAGCACACTCAGGTTATGTTTAACTGCATAGTTAAATAATTCCTTTCGAACGTCTTTATCTACATCAGAAATTATTTTCCAGGTATTCCCTTCAATTAAGACAGCGTCTTCAATGCCTTGTATGGATTTGAGCGATTTAACCGAAATTTCTTTATCAAATTCGACGGTGATGATTTGCTTCGTTGTGTTTTGTTGTAACGTCTGAGTGGTATCATTAGCCACAATTTCTCCTTTATTGATAATGATCACGCGGTCACAAACTGCTTCTACTTCCTGCATAATATGTGTGCTCAACATCACTGTTTTTTGTTTCCCTAATTTTTTAATAAGGCCTCGTATTTCTTCCAGTTGGTTCGGATCCAAACCTGTTGTTGGTTCATCCATAATCAGGACTTTTGGATCATGAATCATGGCCTGAGCCAAACCAACCCGCTGACGATATCCTTTGGAGAGAGCTCCAATTTTTTTATTTTGTTCGACCTGTAAACCGGTTGCTTCAATCATTTCTTTCACACGTTCCTTCGTGTTTTTGATTTGATACAAACCACCAATAAATTCAAGAAATTCCTTTACATACATATCGAGGTATAAAGGATTGTGTTCCGGAAGATAACCTATTTGTTTTCTTACTTCTATGCTTTGATCATTGGTATTAAATCCACAAACCGTCGCAGAGCCTTCCGATGGAGGAATGTAGCAAGTCAGGATTTTCATCATGGTACTTTTACCTGCACCATTTGGACCTAAAAATCCCACAATTTCATTGGTTCCGATTTCAAAAGAAATATTGTTTAACGCTTTTTGAGTACCGTATAATTTGGTGATATTATTTACTTTGATGGACATAGTGGTAATTTGTATTTCAAAAATACTGATTTTAATTTTAAAAATTACATTTGGTTTTTTTGAAAACCCCTCGAAAATCAGCCCTGAAAAATCAGATTAAAATATTTACCTTAGCGCCAATGACAGGATTAGTTGTGAAATCTACCGGTAGCTGGTACGCCGTTCGCATTGCGAACGGAGAGGTAATTGAATGCCGTTTAAAAGGTAAGATTCGCCTCGATGATCGTAAAACTACGAATCCGGTAGCTGTTGGAGATATCGTGGATATAGACAGAGACAAGGACGGTAGTAATCAGATTACCAACATTCACGCACGCAAGAATTATATCATCCGAAAATCGATTAATCTTTCCAAGCAGGCTCATATTCTTGCCAGCAATTTAGATCAGGCCATTCTTGTCGCAACTTTGGTAGCGCCAAGAACCTCCCTGGGATTTATTGACCGTTTTCTGGTTACTGCTGAGGCGTATGGCATCCCTGCTAAAATTATCTTTAATAAAAAAGATCTATTGGATGCAGACATGCAGGAACTGCAAAACGACATGATGAAATTATACACTGATATCGGGTATGAATGTTATGCCGTTTCATCTTTTGATATAGCTGATATTGAATTTATTAAAACACTTTTGAAAGATCAAACTACACTGATCGCTGGTCATAGCGGAGTAGGGAAGTCTACATTGGTGAATGCCATTGATACGAACCTTGATTTAAAGACAGGAGATATTTCAGCTGCCCATTTAAAAGGCATGCATACTACTACTTTTGCTGAGCTATTTCCCTTATCTTTTGGAGGAAACATCATTGATTCACCCGGTATTAAAGAACTGGGTTTGGTGGAAATGAAAAAAGAGGAAGTGGCACATTATTTCCCTGAAATGGCCTCGCGTATGACTGATTGCAAATTCAATAATTGCATTCATGTCAATGAGCCGGGTTGTGCCATTTTAAAAGCCGTGGAAACCGGTGATATTTCGTCGGAACGTTACCAGAGCTACCTTGGCATCTTAAATGGCGAGGAAATGGACTGGAAAGAATGGGAAATCCGTTAATTCTTCTAATTTTTCACTGATCTCTTTTTTGTACAATCCACTTTTTTAGTTTTTTAGCATTGAATTCCAATTACTTAGGTAAAATAAGTGATAATAACAATCGGGGAAACTTGTAGAACAAAAATAGTTTCTTTAGTTTTGTGCCCGAAATGGAACCACAAGATAAAATATTAAAAATATCCTTAGAGCTTTTCTTTAAGTATGGCATTAAAAGAGTCACGATGGATGATATTGCCAAGGAATTAGGCATGTCAAAGAAAACGATTTACCAGTATTATAAGGAAAAAGATGATATCGTGAATCAATTGTGTGAAGTAGAAATGGAGAAGCACAAAAAGAAGTTTGAAGATGTTTTTTCGCAATCGAATGATCCGATCCATGAGATAATGCTGATCTCGGAAAACATGAAAGAGATGATGCAGCATATCAATCCTATTTTCTTTTTGGATTTACAGAAGTTCCATCCAACAGCTTTCATTCAGTTTCAGGCTTTTAAAGAAAACTGTGCTTTTCAGGATATTTTAAGAAACATTAAGAAAGGAAAAGAAGAAGGTTACTACAAATCAGACATTGATGAAGAGTTTGCTGCCAGGTATCGTTTGGCACAAATTGATATGCTAATGTTTGGCAATTACTTTTCATTTGATAAGCTAAGTTTTTCAAAGTCGCACGAATTAGTGCTTGACATGTTTGTATATGGTATTTGTACACTTAAAGGGCACCGCTTAATTAATGAATATAAAAAAATTTCAGAACAAGAGTAAAATATAATTATATGATCAAATTAAATACTTTCACATTGCTATCTGCTTTTTCAGTCATGTTTTTGCATGGTAAGGCGCAGGAAGTAAATTCAAACTCTTTTAGCTTACAACAGTCCATTGACTACGCTTACAAAAACAGTCCGAATTATCTAAATGCTCAGAATGATGTTCTGATGGCGAAATACAAGCGGAAAGAAGTGATTGGGATGGCTATGCCACAAATTACCGGAAGTGTGGATATGAAAAATTTCATTGTTGTGCCCACACAAGTGATTCCAAATTTTATTGCTCCAGCGATTTACCAGGGAGTATTGGCATCTCAAAATCCTCCAATTCAACCTTCACCGGATGATCCAAAACTTGATCCGGGTAATTATCCGGTATTGGAAGCTCAGTTTGGAACAAGATACCAAACAACCGCAGGTTTAAATGCTTCTTTATTGGTGTTTAGCGCTGATTATTTAGTGGGATTAAAAGCTACGAAGGAAATGATAGGGCTAATGAACATTGGAGTATCCAGAACCAAATCAGAAACAGTAAGTGCTGTATCGAAAGCTTATTATGGAGTATTGGTCAATAGAGAGCGTATTAAATTGCTGGAAGCAAACATGACTAAACTGGAAAAGTTGCTGAATGATACCAGGGCTTTTAATAAACAGGGATTTGTGGAACAGATAGATGTGGATCGATTGGAAGTTGCCTTTAATAATCTTTCCACGGAAAAACAAAAGATAGAACGTTTAATTATCTTAAGTGAAAATGTTCTTAAGTTCCAGATGGGTTATACTGGTAAAGAGAGTTTGGTATTAACCGATTCTCTGATAATCAAAGATAATACAGAGATTGATGCTTCGAAAATTGACGTTGCCAAGAGGGCGGAATATCAGATGCTGGAAACACAGCAAAGACTATATAATATTAACGTAAAGCGTTTGAAATTTGGCTACCTTCCAACATTAGTAGCATACGGTAGTGTTTCAGCAAGTGGAATGGGAAATGATTTGACCTATGTTGGTTATGTCAATAAATATTATCAAACGCAATTGATTGGAGCAACACTTTCTTTAAGCGTATTCGATGGTATGCAGCGCCACTATAAAATCCAGCAGGCAAAACTGGATTTCAAAAAAGGAGAGAACAGTATGAAGAATCTTCAATTAGCGATTGAGCTGGAAGGTGCATCAGCTGCCTTCAATTACAATAATGCGGTAGCTTCCTTGCAGACACAAAAAAGAAATCTGGATCTTGCTCAAAACATCTATAACGTGTCACAAAAAAAATATGAGCAAGGGGTAGGATCAAATTTAGAAGTGATCAACGCCCAGACTTCACTGAAGGAATCAGAAACAAATTATTTCAATGCGGTTTATGATATGTTGATTTATAAAATCGATTATTCAAAAGCAATTGGAACTTTAGTGAAATAAATTCAACAACCTTATTAAATAAATACTTATGTCTACTATTCAAAAACAAAATTTCAATTTTAAAACTATTTTAATTCCCGCTTTGGCTGTTTCTTTTGCATTATCATCCTGCGGTGGAAAGCAGGAAGAAAGTCTTTCTGACCTGAAGGCAAAGCAGGCAGAATTGAAAACGCAATTATCAGAGATAAGCACTAAAATTTCGAAGCTGGAAGGTGATTCAGGTAAGAAGTTTGTTTTAGTTGAAGCAATGCCTGTTAAACCGGAAATCTTCAAGACCTACATTAACGTTCAGGGACGAGTGGATGCCGATGAGAACGTGTCACTCTCATCAGAGATGCCGGGAACCATTACAAAGATCAATGTAAAAGCAGGAGACGAAGTGAGTAAAGGACAGGTATTAGCTGAAACAGATGCGCGTGCTTTGCAGCAAAGTATTTCTGATCTTCAGACAAATGCTGAACTGGTAAACCAAATGTATACTAAGCAAAAAGCATTGTGGGATCAGAAAATAGGTACAGAGGTACAGTTCCTTCAGGCTAAAACACAAAAGGAAAGCATGGAAAAAAAGTTAATGACATTGCAGGAACAGGTTCGAATGACGAAAATTATCTCTCCTATCAATGGAACCGTCGATGCAGTAGATATCAAACTGGGCCAATTGACAGCTCCCGGTATGCCGGCCATACGTGTGATTAATTTCAGTAATCTAAAATTAAAAGCAGATCTGTCAGAAAGTTATGCATCCAAAGTTCATAAAGGTGATGAGGTGATAGTAAAATTCCCCGATTCATCAGATACTTTGATTTCTCGCATAAGCTATTCTTCAAGGGCAATTAATACTTTGAACAGAACGTTTGGAGTTGAGATTGCATTGGATAATAAAAAAGAATTTCATCCAAATCAGATTGCTATTTTAAATATTAATGACTACAGTTCGCCTAAGCCGGTAATTGCCATTCCGTTAAATTTTGTTCAGAAGGATTTAAAAGGCAGTCGCTATGTATTAGTGGCTGATAATAAAAAAGCTGCAAAACGACAAGTAATGCTCGGTAAAGAATACGGTGGAAAGGTTGAAATCTTAAACGGGCTTTCAGAAACTGACTTATTAATTACATCAGGTTATGACGGCTTAAATGAAGGCGACGCAATAGAGATTAAGAAATAATATTTTATTTATAGATAAATACTTAAAGAAATTCTGTTTCTCAGAATCTCGAAAGTAAAAAAACAGCATTATGAATTTTAAACAATTTAAACCAAGCAGTTGGTCCATTGATAATAAAACAGCGATCTATATCGTGACTATTATCATTTCGATTTGGGGTATTATGTCATACAACAAATTACCCAAGGAGAGCTTTCCGGATATTGTAGTTCCGAAATTTTTCGTTAGTACTGTGTATGCGGGTAACTCTCCAAGTAATATTGAGAATACCATTACAAAGCCTTTGGAGAAAAAATTAAAATCCATTCCAGGAGTTAAAAAACTGACCAGTAATTCGATGCAGGATGTGTCCCTGATTACGGTTGAATTTAATACGAATATCACAATTGATAAAGCCCGTCAGTCGGTTAAAGATAAAGTAGACGAAGCTAAATCTGATTTGCCGGCAGGCCTTACACGTCAACCATTTGTAAAGGAACTGGCATTTTCTGAATTGCCGATCATGTATATTAACATTGCCGGTGACATGGATCTTCAAAAATTAAAGGAATATGCTGATGATTTAAAAGACCGGATAGAAGGCTTGAAGGAAATTACAGAAGTGAAAATGGTTGGCGCGCCGGACAGAGAGATTCAGGTGAACCTCGACATGTATAAGATGCAGGCCATGCAATTAACCATGGGTGACCTGGAGCGTTCAATCGGTTATGAAAATGTTACCATCAGCGGGGGACAAATTCCAATGGATGGTACTAAACGCACCATCAGTATTAAAAATGAATTTAAAACGGTTGACGAATTAAAGGAATTAGTGATTTCGTCCCAGTCAGGCGCAAAAATGTATCTGAAGGATTTTGCACAGGTTGTAGATACTGTAAAAGAAACGGAGAGTTATGCTCGTCTAGCTGGAAAGAATGTTATTACCTTAAATGTTATCAAGCGTGCCGGTGAAAACTTAATTTCTGCATCTGATAAAATAAAAGAAACGATCGAGGAACTAAAAAAAACGGAGTTCCCTTCTAACATTGATGTGAAGATCACCGCTGATCAATCTGATAAGACCAAGCTCACTCTGCATGACCTGATTAACACCATCATTATTGGTTTTATATTGGTGACATTGATTCTGATGTTTTTTATGGGAGTGACGAACGCTTTATTCGTTGCTCTATCCGTTCCTTTATCCATGTTTATTGCTTTTATTTTCATGCCAAGCATTGGTTTTTCCATGAACATGATCGTTCTGTTTGCCTTTTTACTGGCACTCGGTATAGTAGTAGATGACGCCATTGTTGTTATTGAAAATACTCACAGGATATTTGATAATGGAAAAGTGGATATTAAAACTGCCGCAAAAAAAGCAGCGGGGGAAGTATTCCTGCCTGTATTAAGTGGTACAATCACAACGTTGGCGCCTTTTATTCCATTGGCTTTCTGGCCCGGGATCATTGGTAAGTTCATGTTCTTTTTACCCATCACGTTAATTATTACCTTATTGGCTTCTTTGTTTGTGGCTTATATTATCAATCCTGTATTTGCGGTTGACTTTATGAAACCGCATCATGAGGAGTTTAAGCAGTACGGTAAAATCACTCGCAAAGCATGGTTGCGATTGCTAGTATACGCACTGATTGCTGTAATATGCTATGTAGCAGGACATGTTGCTTTTGGAAACCTGATGATTTTCTTTGCCTTGTTTATGGTTGTTCATCGCTTGTTTCTTTATAAAGTGATTGAAAATTTTCAGACCAAGGCCTGGCCTTCATTTCAGCGTGGTTATACGAACTTATTGGTGTGGGGATTAAAACGTCCATATATGTTGTTAGTGTATACATTGGTCTTGTTTGCGTTCTCAATATTTTTAATGAAAGTGCGTTCACCCAATGTGGTATTTTTCCCACAGGGTGATCCGAACAATGTATTTGTATATGTAAAATTGCCTGAAGGAACAGATCCTGCAAAAACCAATGAGGTTATGAAAATTGTGGAGAAAAAAGTGAACGCCATTATCGGTGAAAATAATCCAATTGTTTCTTCTATGATCACGAACGTTACGATTGGTGTGACGGACCCTCAGGATGAGGATCAGAGTTCTTATGCTAACCGGGGAAAAATCGCCATAAATTTTGTAGAGTTCAGTGAGCGAAATGGTGAGAGCACTATGAAATATCTGAAAGAAATTCAAGCGACTAAATGGAACATAGCCGGCGCTGAAATCACAGCAAATAAAGAACAAGCGGGCCCACCTGTTGGCAAACCTATTAACATTGAAATAACGGGAGATAAATTTGAAGAACTAGTGGATAATGCACAAAAACTAAAGCGTTATTTACAGGAGTCTGATGTGCCGGGTGTTGCAGAACTGAAAACAGATTTCGTGGATAATAAACCAGAGATTGTATTTGATGTTGACAGGGAGCGTGCAAACAGGGAAGGTATTTCATCTGCCCAACTGGCAATGGAAATTCGTAAAGCAGTTTTTGGGATTGATAATCCAAGTAAGTTCAGGGATGCGAATGATGAGTATCCAATCCAGCTGCGTTACAATTATGATCAAAGAACAAATATTGAGCAGATTAAAAATCTGAAGATCACTTTCCGTGATATGAACATGATGGGAATGATCCGTTCCGTTCCGTTATCTTCTTTTTGTGACGTACGGTACGAAAACACCTATGGCGGTATTAAACGTAAACAGAATAAACGTGTAATCACTTTGTCATCGGATGTTTTGGAAGGATTCAATCCAAACAATGTTGTTGCTCAACTGGAAGATGCTGCAAAAGGTTATCGTCCTACCGGCGCGGTAGAAGTGAAGTTTACCGGCCAGCAGGAAGAGCAGGCAGAGACAGGTGCTTTTTTGGGAAGTGCTATGATGACTTCGATCGGGATTATTTTGTTGGTGTTGGTTATTCAGTTCAACTCAATCGGAAAGCCGATCATTATCTTATCAGAAATTGTATTGAGTGTAATTGGTGTATTATTGGGAACGGCTATTTTTAAGATGGATATGAGTATTGTTATGACCGGTATCGGTATTGTTGCCCTGGCAGGTATCGTGGTCCGGAATGGTATCCTATTGGTAGAGTTTGCAGAGGAAGAACGTTTGCGAGGCGTTTCATTATACGAAGCCATCGTTGATGCAGGAAGAACCCGTATGACACCTGTTGTGTTAACAGCCACAGCGGCGATATTGGGTTTAATTCCTTTAGCTGTTGGATTGAATATTGATTTTGAAGGATTACTTGCGCACGGCGCACCACACATTCACTTTGGTGGAG
Organism: Bacteroidota bacterium; assembly: GCA_021155905.1. Lineage (GTDB taxonomy): Bacteria > Bacteroidota > Bacteroidia > B-17B0 > Aurantibacillaceae > UBA4416. The sequence goes on along the minus strand of JAJNBG010000014.1, from coordinate 48,150 downwards.
ACAATGTGGTTTTCTGGGGTCCGTTAAGCTGGACAATGATTTTCGGTCTGGGTTTCGCCACCTTCCTTACACTGTTATTGGTTCCTGCCATGTATTTAATTGCAGAGCGTTTAAAACGTAAGGCTGAGGTTATCCTGGCACATTATGATTTGCCAAAAGTAGTTATGTATGTTCCTTTCTTTGTGGCAGTTTGTCAGTTGATTTTATGGATACAAAAGAAAAAACTGGATTATGGAAACCTTGACAGATAATATGTTTTAAAAAGGATAGCGAAAGCTATCCTTTTTTGTTGATAAAATGTCTTATACTGGCACCTGCCTTTGGAATAGTTTCTTGTTTATTACGAGAACTCTCTTATTTTTGTGTAAATTTTTAAAAATCATTAAAATGAACAAATTATTCTTTGCCGCAGGTATTTCTTTATCATTATTGTCAGTTTCCTGTGGAGATAAGCCATCGGAAGAGATCGCTGAAAATGTTACTACAGAAACACCAAAAGATACAACACCAATCACTGTTAACGAAGAAACCAAATTCAAGTTTGACTTTGCTATTGCTAATATTCCTTCTCCGGTAGGAAGTATCAACGAGTTGTCTGGTTGGGGAGTAGATTATAATAATGCCTTATTAGTAGATTCAAAAAAACAGTTGGCTACAAACAGCGAGTTCTCAAAGGCCGTGGCTTTAGGAATTTATAATATTGATATGTCTTATGCCATGGTTAATAACAAGGGTGAAGACGTATTGAAATATATGAAAACCGTTGTAAAAACATCTGACGAGTTAGGTTTGAAAAACGCGGTGGATCAAATGGTTGGAAAGCGTGCGGAGAAAAACTTAGGAAATAAAGATTCTTTATTGACAATTTTAGATGAGATTTTTATAAAAAGCGATTCTTATCTAAGAACCAATGAGCGCGTGTATACAGCGTCTGCTGTATTTGCAGGTTCATGGGTAGAGAGTTTATATTTAACCTGTAAAATTGCTGAAGGTGTTAAAGACCCTGCTACCAAAGAAAAAGCGTATAAGCATTTATGGGATCAGCGTTTTTACTTAAAAAACCTAACTGACCTTTTAAATGATTATAAAGACAAGAAAGAATGTGTAGCTCTGAACGATGAATTGAAAAAAATTCACGCGGATATTGATGCCATCAAAGATCCTAAGGATTTGAAAGATGCGGATTTCAAAAAAATCTCTGAAAAGATCTATGCTTTAAGAGCGTCATTAATGAAGTAATTAGTTTGAAAAATTTTAATGAAAGCCCTTCGATAAGATCGAAGGGCTTTTTTATTTATAGAATGCTGCCTGTTTTTTCTATGTTCTATGTGGTTTAACCAGGCAGTGACTTAAATCATAACGATTCATAAACATCATTGTGCCCTGCATTCCATTGGTGGATTTTGCGTAACTTTGCTACTCGTAAAATGCTTCGTAAAATCCGTAAAATAACCCTAAGAACTTTGTTGGTGTTCGCCATTCTTCTAGCTGTGCTTGGAGTCTATTTTGCTTTTGCTATATGGATCGATGTGCCTGAAATTAAAAATGACACGACCTTAACCTGGAAGCGGAAAACGATAAGTAAAGAATTTTACAAGGTCAACCAAAACTGGTTAAAGCACAGCAAAAGCGGTTTATGGGAATTGTACGTGGAAGGTGAGGCTTATGAACGCGGCGTGGCTAATGGCATGCTCACCAAAGAGTTACACGAGTTCCAGGAAGACGCCTTTATTAATCAGATTAGAATTCTTGTTCCAAATTTGACTTATTTAAATTATTTAAAATTTTTTGTAGGTTATTTCAACCGTCATCTGCCGGATCATATTACAGAAGAATACAAAGAAGAGATTCTTGGGATTTCAAAATTTGCCAGCGACAAGTATGATTTTATTGCCCCTAAATACCACCGGATTTTAAATTATCACGGCGCGCATGATATTGGTCACGCCCTACAGGATAAGAACATGACTGTCGGCTGTACGTCTTTTTCCGTGTGGGATAAAAAAAGCGCGGATGGCAAGTTGCTTGTTGGGCGTAATTTCGACTTTTACAGCGGCGATGATTTTGCAAAAAATAAAATCGTTCAGTTTACGAATCCTGCCAAAGGCTATAAATTTGCCACGGTTACCTGGAGCGGTTTTATTGGTGCCTGTAGTGGGATGAATGAAAAAGGAATTACGGTAACCATCAACGCTGCCAAGAGTTCCATTCCAACAGATGTGGCAACGCCCATTGCTTTATTGGCACGAGAGATTTTACAGTACGCAAAGAATATTGAAGAAGCCATTGCCATTGCGGAGAAACGAAAAGTGTTTGTGTCGGAGAGTATTTTGATAGGAAGCGCCCCTGACAACAGAACTATCAGTATTGAAAAATCTCCTGAAAAAATGGATGTGTATGAAGTTCAGAATACGAGCCAGATCATATGTCCGAATCATTACCAGGGGAAAGCATATACAAACGACCTTAGTAATCTGAATAATCAAATCGAGAGTTCATCTTTATATAGGAGTATCCGCTTAAGACAATTGCTTGAAAATACTGATACTTTAAACTATCTTGGTGCGGCCACCATTCTTAGGGATCAGAAAGGATTAAATAGTAAAAATATCGGCTTAACCAATGAAAAAAGCTTGAACCAGTTACTGGCTCATCATGCGGTTATTTTCAAACCACAGGATAAACTGATGTGGGTGAGCGCGAACCCGTTTCAGTGCGGGGAATTCATTTGTTATAATTTAGACTCTGTGTTTGCAAAGGCAAAGGACCTGGAGGAGAATGAACCGATGAATGTTTCTAAATACACGATTCCCAGGGATCCTTTCCTGGAGACAAAAGATTATAAAAATTTTATTTTGTTTAAACAACTCAAAAGTTATATCCAATTCATTACCAAAAAATCCAATAAGATTGTTCTACCTGAAAATTTAGAAAACGCTTTTGTTACAACTAATCCGGAAAGCTACTATATGTACCAAATCCTTGGAGATTATTTTTTGTCAAGAAAGAATACGAAAAAAGCTTCCAGGTATTATGAACTGGCGCTCACCAAAGAAATTGCAACCTTAAAAGAAGAGAAGCAGATTCGGGAGAGTCTGATGGAATGTCAAAAAATAAAACCAACTAAATAGATGGAAGCACTTAAATGGTATAAAAGTAAAAGGAAGCTTGATGAGCTTTTAACGATGGTTTTGGTGGATGATATCAAGACTTATTATGCAAAAGAAAGCACCACCGATCAAACTAAGTTGTATACGGCTTTAGGAAACTATTATATTAAAACCACTGATTTTAATAGGTTGCTACCTTATTTAGGAGGCACTGTTTTTGAGGAGTGTGAGAAGCCTGCACGAAAAAATTTATCACCGCTTTAATTTCCAAATGGTCAATCGTCTTTGCTATATCTGAAATTATTTTATCTTTGATACACAATCAAAAAAATCCAATTTTATGAATAAAATTCTACAACTTTTTTCTGCTTTGACCTTAGTGTTAGCAACTTATAAAACAAATGCACAGCTTATCAACCCGGGTTTTGAAACCTGGAGCAATGATATTTTGGTACCATCTGCCATGAATCCCAACAGTGGAAACGCAACGACTGGCTGGCTCGACTTTAATTATTTCAATCATTCTACCTTGGGAAGCAGCCCTATATCAGTAACGAGATGTACGGATACTGTTCATTCCGGAAGTTATTCGGTTCGACTTCAAACCAGGGTATATACACCAACGTCCTGGGGTATTTATAGTAACTGGGGAATCCCATTTATCGGCCATCCTTATAACGATACACTGGGTATTTTATTCAATGGTAATGCGAATGTAACTAACCAAACCTATGTGCCGGGAATTCCTTACACACAAAAAATAACCCAATTTAAATTTTATTATCAATACAAACCTACCGGAAATGATACGGCTGTGTGTCGTGTATTATTGGTTAAACAAAGAAATCCAATTGCAGGCGGGGCGTTTAAAACCAATGTCTCAACCGGAGCTTCCGGCTGGCAGCAAGCAACCATTAATTTAACTTATGTGAGTTCAGCAACACCAGATACTTTGTGGGTATTGATGAGCTCATCTTCATTGGATAAGAATCCAAAGTCAGGTAGTATATTATGGATCGATGATGTCAGTGTAACACTTCCAACCGGCATTAATGAATTGATGGATACTGAGCAGGAAATTGAGATCTTTCCCAATCCATCAACTGGTGTTTTCTCTGTTCGTTCAACAGAGAGCAACGAAGGACAGCATCTTGAAGTATATAATGTATTGGGCAGTAAAGTATATTTTACTCCTGACAACAGGCAGATGAATTATACGCTGGACCTTTCTCATTACCCGAAAGGAGTTTACTATGTGAAGCTTTTCAGAGGTGAAAAAAGCACCACACGAAAAATTGTTGTGCAATAATTTTAGGGAATTAGTTAACTGGTGTATTAGGTAAAAGATCAAATTTAGTTTTAAAATGAAAATAATTGTATTAGTCTTGCTTTTTTTTACAAAAGTAATTTTGTGTCAAATTGATTCTTCAAAAGCGCTTGTCTATTTTAAAGAAAAGAACGTTGTGATTTATCTAAATGGCGAAAAAATAGAATCTCAAAATAAGTTAAAAAATGTCGCGGTTGGTAAATATAAAATAAAAGCTTGGGCTCCTCGCTATGAGTTATTGGAGGATTCTTTTGTAGTTTTGGAGAAAGAAAATAAGTTTTATACTAAAAAATTAAAATATAATGAATCATATAAAGCTTATCGTAGAAAACAAAATGCGTTTAAATTGACCTATATTTTGCCTGGAATTGCTTCTATATTATGCGGTGTTAATTATTATGGCGCTTATAATAATATGAATAAGGAAATTGATGGATCTTATTCCCGCGCACTTGTTATAAAACAAGATTATGACAAAGGTTATGGTTATGCTAATGCGAGTACAGAATATTATCTTGAGAAAGCTAATTATGAATCCTTGATAAAAAAACAAGTGGATCTTAAAAAGCAAGGAATAATCGTTAGCACAGCTTGTGCGAGCACTGCCGTCGCCTTTTTTGTTATTGACATCCTTCGTAAACGAAAACCGTTTAATGAAAAAGCATTATTAGCTAAAATTAGCCCGTGAAAGATCAGTTTTACGGTGACCGATCGGGTAATTTGGTAGATCCGTTTGGACACGTATGGGTAATTTCCACACACATTGAAGACCTTAGCTGGGAAGAAATGCAGAAGCGTTCTGATAAAATGATGCAGGAGGCAAACCAAAAAGTTTAGATTCCCTTCTCAATTACTTCTTTGTACAATTGCTCATACATCGGCAAAACAGTGTCTATATCAAAATTTTTAGCCTGTTCAAATGCATTGGCTCTGAATTGCTGGAATTTTTTTTCATCCGCTAATAATTCCAGGGTATTTTTTGCCATGTCTTCGTAATCGCCAACCTTGCTCATGTAGCCGGTTTTTCCGTGAATATTTAGTTCAGGTATACCGCCGGTATTGGTTGAGATTACCGGAACTTTCATTGCCATGGCTTCCAGGGCCGATAAACCAAAGCTTTCTGTTTCGGAAGGTAAAATAAATATATCCGCTATGGCCAGCACTTCTTTGGGATTAGCAATTTTTCCAACTGAGATAATGTCGCTGCAGGTATTCAGTTCCCGGCAAAGCTTGTCGATAGCGGGTCGTTCAGGACCATCACCTACGAGAATCAATTTACATGGAATCGTTTTTCTTACGACGTCAAACACTCTTAAAACATCTTCCACACGTTTCACTTTCCTGAAATTGGAAATGTGTATTAGTATTTTTTCGCTGGGTTTAGCAAAGTTTTCCCTGTGGCAGGATCCGCTGTTACTTTCGTAATCAGAGATCTTAATAAAATTAGGGATCACTTTTATATCGTTGGCGATCTTAAATGTCTTTAACGTATCCTTTCTTAAACTTTCTGAAACAGAAGTAATGGCATTGCTATTATTCAGCGAGAAAAAAATCACAGGTTCAAAGGACGGATCCTGTCCAACCAGTGTAATATCAGTACCATGCAGAGTTGTAATGTATGGTAATTTGATCTTACGGGACTTTAAAATTTGTTGGGCCAGATAAGCTACCGAAGCATGAGGAATGGCGTAATGTACATGTAATATGTCCAAACGCTCGTAAATGGCAACATCTACAATTTTACTGGCCAGTACGCTTTCGTATGGCTGGTAATCAAATAAAGGGTAATCATTGACATTTACCTCATGGTAAAATAAATTCTCATTAAACTGGTTTAACCTGAAAGGCTGAGAATATGTTATAAAATGTACCTTATGGCCTTTATCAGCAAGCGCAATACCTAATTCTGTTGCTACAACGCCACTACCACCAAAAGTCGGGTAACAAACTATTCCTATTTTCATTTTTTCAATTCGATAATTAGTTAATGAGTCAATTAGTTAATGAAAAAGACAATTTGACTATTAATAAATTCATTTTCAAATTGTCTCATTGACATATGTCTAATTAATCTTTTTCCCATTCACATCCAGTTCGATCATTTCGTAACCAAGCTTGGATAGTTTGTCATAATTAGAAGCTTTATCACCAACAACAAGAATCACCATGTTATTATAAGGTAAATTCTTTTTTGCCAAAGTATCAATATCTGCTTTCGTAATTGTTTTCAAAATTTCCCCCTGTTTAGCTACGTATGTTTTATCCAGGTTAAAATCAATGATACGTTTTACAAATCCTAATTTCTGTTGAGGCGATTCATACTTTAATGCATCTGATTGCGCCATAGCATTTCTTGTGAATTCCAATTCATCACCATTGATACCGCCTTCGTTGTATTTTTTTAATTCTTCCATGAAGATTACAACAGAACTGTCTGTTGAATTGGCTCTCACACCCGCGCTTAAAGTGTATGGCCCAACAAATTTGTTGCCGCCAAAGTTTCCACGGGCACCATAAGTATAACCTTTGGTTTCACGTAAAATCGTATTGATACGGCTGTTGAATGCTCCGGCAAAAGAATAATTCATGATCGTGGATTTGAAAAATTCATCAGTGGCATCATAGGGTAGCGACAAATTCCCAATACGGATCTCCGATTGAGGGGCTCCTTTCTTATCCACGAAGTAAAGACGTGTTTTATCAATTTCAGGCAACTTTGATTTAGTCAGTGCCAAAGTGCTGGTCGATTGTAATTTAGTTAAGAAATTTAATTTCTTTAAAGCAGATGCCTGATCAATATCGCCGCTGATGGCTAATACTGAATTGAACCCTGAGAAATTCCTATAATAATTTTTTACGTCATCTAAAGTGATTGACTCAACTGTCTCCATATTACCGTTTGTTGCGATCGATAAATTAGAGCCTTCGCCATATAATAATTTTGAGTATACGTTGTTGGCAATAGTTGTTGCTTGTGTTAACGCATTTGTGATACCATCGAGCTGCTCTTTTTTCACAAGGTCAAAATCGGCCTGGTCAAATTTTGGTGTCAATAACATTTCTTCCGCAATTTTTAAAGTGGAGTCAAGGTTTTGTTTCAGAGAAGAAACATTCATCATAATTTCATTGTCTCCTGCTGAAAAAGAAACGCTACTCCCAAGTCTGTCAAGCATATTGCTGATTTCTTCGGCTGTATGTTTTTGTGTCGACTCTTCCATTAGGGAAGCCAACAAAACGGCTAAGCCAGCCTTTGGTTCGTAACGATGACCTATTGGCATGCTGAATAATATATTAACTTTTGGAATATCATTATTATTAATGCCGATTGCTCTAATACCATTAGTTAGTGAAGCAGTCCAGTAATCAGGTAATGGAACAAGTTTGGAAGCATGAGCAACCGGAACATTTTTTCTAACGAAATTATCTTTAGGTTCTGTATAGGATAAGTTTTTGTACTCGGCACTTTCCTGTTCAATCGTTCTCTCATACATTTTCCAGGTGTCTGTTTTGGCTGCAAGATCTGATTTTCCTTTTGGAACACAGCTTAATACCACTCCGAATTTTCCTTTAATGTATGTATTATAAACACGCATCACGTCGGCTTTGGTAACTTTTAAATTGTTTGCCATTTCAATTTTTAAGTAGTTTGGATTATTGGCATAGGTTTGGTAAGCGGCTAATTGACGACCTTTACCCTGAACGGTAGTTAACCCTTCATATAAACTGCTTTCATAATTAGCTTTGTATTTTTTCATGTCATCATCCGTTGCGCCTGTTTTTTCCCAATCTGCTAATGACTGATTTAACATAGCTTCAATGTCAGATAATTTTGCACCGGCATTGGCACGGATTAAAATTTCAAACTGGCCCGCCAATTCACGTCCATAGTTATATGCATTTGCTGAAACCGCTTTCTGAGATTTGATAAACGTATTATACAGCGGGGAGCTTTTTGATGAAGATAATATTTCTCCTAAAACTGTTAATGCAGCCTCGTCTTTATCCATAGATGGAACGGTCGGGTAAGTAATCTTGTACATCGGGAATTTGACATTGTCCTCATAGGAAATGTACCGGTTCTCCGTTAATACAGCGGCTTGCTTTTCCATATTTTTCACTTCCGGTCCACGGGGAATAGAACCAAAATATTTGTCAGCCAGTTTTACCACTTCTGCAGTATTCACATCACCAGAAACAGTTAGTACTGCATTATTTGGACCATACCAGCGCATGTAAAAACGCTTCAAATCTCCAACATCTACACGATTCAAATCCTCGATGTAACCGATGGTTGTCCACGAATACGGATGTCCTTTAGGAAACAAAGCCTCGCCGGTTTTTTCACTAACCAAACCATAAGGACGGTTGTCGTAATTTTGTCCCCGTTCGTTTTTTACAGTCGCGCGCTGCACTTCAAATTTCTTTTGAGTAACGGAGTCCAATAAAAACCCCATACGGTCGGCTTCCAACCATAACATTTTTTCCAACTGGTTGGAAGGAACAGTTTCGAAATAATTGGTTCTGTCGGAATTGGTAGAACCGTTCAATGTTCCACCTGCTTCTGTAATGATTTTAAAATGTTGTTCGTCCGCTACATTTTTAGAACCCTGGAACATCATGTGTTCAAAAAAATGAGCAAAACCCGAACGGCCCTGCTGCTCACGGTTCGATCCGACGTGGTAGGTAACATCCACATAGGCGATTGGGTCCGAGTGATCTTCATGAACGACAATAGTTAACCCATTTGCTAATACATATTTTTTATAAGAAATAACAATTTCTTTCCCAACTTTAGTTACTGTTTCCACTAGTTTAGGCATTGTGCCTGTTGAATTAGCGGTGCTTTTTACGGATGCAGGTTTTATCGGTTGTTTATTCACCTGTGCGGTCATACTTAATGACGTAATCGCAAGTACTGATAATAAAGATTTATGCTTCATAAGATTTAGTTTAATCATCTAAATATATAATTTGTTCAGGTTTTATTTTATTAAAAAAGTATAAGTGGCAATACAGCTTTATGTCTCATTAGCGTCTAAAAAACCGGTTCTTTTGAAATAATCAACAAGAGCATCATTCATTAGTTTGTTTTGATGTTTGGCATCTAAGTGAGGAAGCGCTTCTTTTAGTTCCCAGTGTGGCCAATCATCATCATCCCGTCCTTTGTATTCATAAAATCCATAAGGCGCCAGAACGGTGCAAACACCGATATGCATTACCTCCAGTTTTTCATCTTTTTTGTAGGTCTTATAAGGTTTGTCGAGTTCCTGTAAACCGATCATAAATAAAATGGCATCATGATCCATTTCTGAGCCAAAACGTTCTTTTAATTTATCCTGTAATTGTTGCCACTCAGATATCATCGTAATTATTTATCATTTTCAAAATCCATATCCATTTCATCTTCTTCATCATCGTCAAATTTGGATCCTTTAGGAGGTGGAATAAAATATTGTAAATTGTCTTCTATATAAGCAAGGATCGCCTCTTTGCCTTGTCTTTTTTCAGCACTGGTTTCAAAGATCATAGGTAATTCACCCCAATAATCCATTAAGCGCTTTTTGTATTTAGCAAAATTGCTGGCCCATTGGTTTTTACCCAGTTTGTCAATTTTAGTAAAAGCTAAACAAAATGGAATTTCATGTTCCGTGCACCAATCCATAAACTGCCCATCGATAGGTTGTAATTCCAGACGGCTATCAATCAGGATAATCACACAGATCAGGTTTTTACGTTTTGTAATGTAGTTACTGATGAGCTCTTCAAATTTATCAAGATTTGTTTTGCTGGTTTTGGCATAGCCATATCCCGGTAAATCTACCAGGTACCATTTATCATCGATTATAAAGTGGTTGATCAATTGTGTTTTACCCGGCTTTGAGGAAGTTTTCGCGAGATTCTTCTCATTGCACAACATATTGATCAATGAAGATTTACCTACGTTACTCCGTCCAATAAACGCAAACTCCGGCTTGTCGGGTGGGGGACAATGTTTATTGTTAGAACTGCTTTTTAAAAACTTTGCGTTTTTTATTTCCATTTTTTTATTTTTATTTTGGTGACTGAGGTTCTCGAAGTCACCATAGAAAGAAGAATGAGAGTTGTTTCTGACTTCGCTCGACGGACAATACTCTAACTTCTTTCTCTTATTTCTTTGTAATACGTTTCAATGTGCCTGTCGGATTTGCTTTTATAGATATCGGCAATGGTTACCAATATACCTGTTTCTTCAACCCCACCAAAGGTTGGATTAATGGCAGTACCAAACGACAGCATCGTGCTTGATAAGTTGCTATATGCATTTACCATTGGAGGAATATTTTCACCTAATGCTCGCACGTGTTTATTTAAAATCGCATGACCCGTTTTGTAATCTTTACCTTCGATTTCTTTTAAAAATTCGGAAACATCTGTTTTAATTTCAACAGCATGAATGGGTGTCACTAATTTTTTCGGGTCCGGGAAGTAGTATTTCAGGAATGATAGAATATAATCGCGGGCCTCTATATTGAAATCGGTGTACATGGTTACTTTACCATAGTAATATTTCATGTCGGGGTTATCTACGACAATCGCCCCTAAACCATCCCATAAATTATCCAGACTGAAAAGGCCTTTTCTGAATTGTTCGGATGGCTGATATTGCGGTTGAATGAAGGAACGCCCTAATTCTATCGTATAGGGCAAGTAATCTCTGTAAAACTCCGGAGAAAAATCAAATAATTCGGTAGTCGCTAATAAAACCTTGCCATTCTCATATTCTGCATCCCGGCATAAAATAAATCGGTAGGCGCCAACTATTTCCTGATCTATCGGATTCCAAACCAACAATTGCTGGTAAGGATGCGGGCCAGTATCAAATTCATCCAAATCACAGGCAAGTCCTGTTCCACCGCCGGCGTGGCGAAAAGAAACTTCCCTCAGCCTGCCAATCTCTTTCATGGTATTTGGGGAATTATGATAGGTGATGATATAAATCTCATTATCCCCGTTATTTGTTTTACGTATGTAGCGATCCTTAGTTAACTCGTTTAAAAGTGCTTCACGAGGTATTTTTTCTATGATGTCTTGCATAAATAATTTTATGGCTACAAGGTAATAAAAAATGCCTATTAATAACGATTTAGGAAAGGTTTTGGGTGTTAAAAGATATTAACGTTCCGGTATTTAAAATAAGGTTTTTTAAGTGAAAAATTAGGCCTGAATTTCCTATACCTTTAAATCATGTCGCCTACACTTATCATTATCTGCATCGCTTTATATTTCGGTGGTTTATTACTCATTGCTTACCTGACTTCAAAAAATTCAACGGCAGAGAGTTATTTTTCCGGGAATCATGCTTCGCCTTGGTACGCGGTGGCTTTTGGTATGATAGGAGATTCCCTGAGTGGAGTAACCTATATTTCTGTTCCGGGTAAAGTAGGGGGGGCAAATTTTTCATATCTGCAATTGGTGCTGGGTTATTTTGTAGGCTATTTTATCATTTCCAAAGTGCTTCTGCCCATTTATTATAAAATGAATTTGATTTCCATCTACACCTACCTGGAAACACGATTTGGAAGACATACCCAGAAAACGGGGGCCTTCTTTTTCATCTTATCCCGTATTTTAGGTGCATCGGGGCGTTTATACCTGGCTGCAGGAGTTATTCAGTTTTTTGTTTTCGACAGGATTGAGAGCGTGCATGTTCCGTTTTGGTTAAGTGTTTCGGTTATTCTGGCTTTGATGCTATTGTACACTTATAAAGGTGGAATTAAAACTCTGGTATGGACGGACACATTTCAGTCATTGTTTTTAGTATTGGGAGTCGTTGTGTCCATCGCTATTATCATTCATAAAATGGATATCGGTTTTGGCCAGGCTATTTCAAACATTGCCTCCTCTGAATACTCCAAAACGTTTTTCTGGGACTGGCATAAGTCGAACTTTTTTGTAAAGGAATTTATCGGAGGGGTTTTTATTGCCGTGGCAATGACAGGACTTGATCAAAACATGATGCAGAAAAATTTAAGTTGTAAATCGTTGGCCGATGCTCAAAAAAATATTTTCTGGTTCAGTATCGTAATGGTGATTGTGAATATTTTCTTTTTGTCACTGGGTGTTTTACTGTATCAGTACTACGCTCATGCCGCCATTGATCTGCCCATGAATGCGGAAACGGGAAAGATCATCACAGATAAAGTTTTTCCGAACCTGGCTTTAAATTATTTGGGTGTGTTTGCCGGATTGATATTTATTATTGGATTAACGGCTGCAACATTTAGTAGTGCCGACAGTGTTTTAACCACATTAACTACTTCTACTTACGTTGATATGCTGGAATATGACCGGAATATGATTCTTTCCGAGAAACAAAAAGCAAAACGCCGGACATTCATTCACATTGGATTTGCTGTGATACTTTGGTTAGTGATTATTGTTTTTGATATTTTAAATGAACGGGCGATTATTGATACGATCCTCATGTTGGCGGGTTATACATATGGCCCTTTATTGGGATTATTTGCCATTGGTTTGTTTACCAAGCTGCATTTGAATGATAAGCTGGTTCCGGTGATATGTGTAATTGCCCCGGTTGTAACTTATATTCTGGCCAACTACGTGGTTAAAACGATGACGACTTATGAAATTGGTAATGAATTGATTATCATTAATGCCGGTATAACGGTGTTAGGACTGATGCTGGTAAGAAAAATAAAAGCGAGTTAGATTTTCTCGATCTCAACAGTGCAAAATAACCCTAATTGTTTGCTCAGTGGCCTGGACAACCATTCCATGCTTTTAGCAATCGGATACATAAAAAAAGGCAGCATCGCGCTTCTTGAAACGCCGCCACTTATCACATACATGAACGGTGTATGATAAGTGATTTTTTTAATTTTTAGTTTTGGAAAATCTTTGGAAAATAGCTCCAGGTCTCTCTCAAAATAAATATGTGGTAGGGCTTGATTGGAATTGCTTAAAGGATTACCAGGCTTTATTTCACGCGGCCCTTTTTCTTCAAATGGTTCATGGTGAAAGCGCTTGTAGATGAAACGACCCAAATTAGAATTAGCAGGTTCTATCATGATAATTTTCCCTCCCGGTAATAATGTTCGTTCTGCTTCTTTTAAAAATAAATAGGGGCGGGGAATATGATGGAAAACATTCAGCATCATGATGCAGCCTAATTCATTTTCTTTAAAAGGCATTTCCTCAGCACTGAATACTTTGTCAACATTCGGTAAATCTAAAATATCTGAGGTCACTACTTCGGGAAATACCTCTTTTAAAAAGCCGCCCCCGGAGCCAATTTCCAGATAAATCCCTTTTCCAACCTCTTTACTTTTTTGAATAAAAACAGTATACCAGTCTTTGTACAGTTGTTTTAAGAACGGTTTTTGCAAAATGATATCGCGGTGAGCTAACGTCGCCTTTGGATCATCTAAATGAAATGGTATGATATATTTTTTAAACACGGGTTTTGCTGGCAAAAATGTTCATATAAGTAGTTTCGGGAAGTTCCATAAAAGTTTTCACTTTGTCTTCCGTAAGTTCAGTCAATTGATGGCTCTCGATTAAATAAATATAGAAGCCATATTGGGCTAAGAATTTAAAATATTCTAAAACACTAGTTCCTGCCTTTCTCATTCCGTAAGGCCAGAATTCGGAAAGCATTTTCAGGTCCTGGGATGCCAGGGTCTTCGTCATTCCTTTCACAGCGCTCATTTCAAAACCCTGGATATCCATTTTAATAAAATTAACCAGCGAAGATGATTTCAAGTATTCATCAACCGCGATGGCTTCAATTTCTATTTCCTGGTCATATTCATCCGGTTTATAAGTACGGTGATCGACATTCAATTGTTTGGATGTGTATATTTTGATTGTTTCTGTTTTCTCAGAAACCGCTTTATTATTTGCTGTAACATTGGATAATTTTTTACACCTGTTTTGAAGGTGTTTAAAATTGGTCGCATCCGGTTCAAAGCAATGCACCTGACCTTTCTCGCCCACTATTTCCGATAAAATTTCAGCGTAAAATCCAATATTTGCTCCAATATCCAGCACCGTATCGCCTTTTTTAATGTACTTCTTCATTAAAGAAATTTCAAAGGCATCCTGCTTTTCTTTGAAAGCTTTGTAAGTAATTTTATATAGCGGAAAACAATTTTTGTATAAAAAATTACCTAAGGATATACTGAATGAAGACGCCATTTTAAATAGTTTATTACTTAGTAATTTCAAATAAATAGGACTGTTCAGATAATCCTTCCGTATGAATTAATTTTAATTTGTCAGGATATTTCTCCATAATTGGTTGAACAATGTTGTGAACCGTATTGATCACCTGCCCTGAATTTTCTTTCGGGTTGATTCGCAAACTGCCCACCATGATATGAGTTACGCCCTTGGACGCAAAAAAGGCAAGCGCACTGTCCGGTTGCGATTGCTGGGTCAATGTATCTTTGGTGATCACACTATATATCGGGAAGAATTTTTTCCCTTTTCCATATACAAAGCTCATCGGAGCCTTTCTGCTCGCTACCAGGGTATTAGGAGGCAAACTATCTGCACACCATTCACTACATTTCAGAAAGTTTTGCCAGTCGGGGGTGTATCCATAGTAAATATTTCCGGCCAAATTTTTCTTAACAATGGGCACATTCACAACGCCTCTTTTAAAAGCGGAGGTAAAAACCGATCCACTGATAATTAAAGCGATGACCAGGTAAAGATTTTGTCCCATACCTGATTTTTTTACTGTATCATAGAACAGCAAATACATTAAGATCAGCATAACTGGCATACATATCAATACGATACGTGGCTGATCCCAGCGAACCTGCAATATCACAAAGGATAAAAATAGCTGAGCGCCGGTAAATAAACCGAAAAATATCATGGGTTTATTTTTTTGTTTAAATACTTTAAACAACGCGATTAATAAAATAATCACTAAAAAGAAAGCCAGATACTTGTACTCTTTGGTTAATTTGTCCGCCTGGGCTTGTGATTCTAACGATCTTGTCAGCTCATCACGTAGGCCCAGTAATTCATAAAACCGTTTGCCTAAATACAGACTACAATTCTCAAAAAACCGTGTTATGAAACCTGAAAGGTCTTCATTGCCCAAAGATTTGTCATAGGGATCTTTTTGTAATAAAATTTTTCCCTGTCCGCTGAATTGGTTTTGTGCACCCCAAATTAATTTAACGATAATTTCATAAGGAATTTTAATGGCTAAATACCCGGCAAATGCGAAGCCAGCATTTTTCCATTGTTTTTCCATTACGAAAAATAAAATAACTACAGGTACGGCCACAATCGCACCACTTTTGCAGGTTGCTATTAAAAAAGTAAATAGGCCCAGCATTAAAAATAACTTCCAGTGCTTTTGACCGTTAGGTTCTATTTGCAACGCGTCATATAATTTAAAGAACCAAAAGAAAAATAGAGATTGAAGGAACAAGTAAAAGGCCTCCGTAAAAGTCATACTCGCGTAATACTGTATGAGGTGATTACAGCTAACAAATACCATCACCGGAATCAGCACCAAATAAGGAATACGCTTGTTAAATGACTTATAAAAAAAGAAAACAGCAAAAAAGTTAAAAACGACATTAAAGAGCTTAAATAACAGGAGCTTAAAACCGAAGATTTTAGTCAATAAGCCTAAAAATAGTACATACAACGGCGCATTCTGAGTATAAAAATAATTTGGAAATTCATGTACATATCTCCAGCCCCCTTCTAAATAAAGCGCATCATCATGCGCCTCACTGATTCGGGCGTTGAATAGCATAAAGGAAAATAAAAGCGACAAGGCCAGAAATAGAAAAAGTATTTTTTGATCGTTCTTACTTCCCCAGGCTTCAATTTTATCAAATAAAGTTCTGTTTCCGGAAGAATGGACTGCAGCAGTTTTTGAAGTATTTGATTTTGCCATAATTATGTAACTGAATCTGCAAAATTAGCAAATAAAATAAGCCAGCCTCACATTATAACGGGGTCATTTTTACTTATTTTTATGACGCACACTAATATTTTTGACTATGCCAATTAGAATGACAGATGACAACGATGCCGGGAAAGGATATAGCGGTAATCAAGGACGGCATACGCCAGGAGGTGGCGGACGAGGCGGCGGTAATATCATTATGATGATTTTGCCTTTCCTGTTTCGCTATCCTAAACTCATTATTCCGGTATTACTAATTGGTGGAGCTTTTTATTTCTTCAGAGGTGGTTGTTCCGGTGGCGCCGCCAATGAGGCAAGCAGCTCCTATGGCACAGGGGCAACCCTTGATCCTAGAGTATACGATAGTACCGATGTATATGCGGCATTAAGTCCGGATGAACAATTGCCTGAGAGAGTCTCTTTGGAACGTTTTGCTCCGGATGCGCAGGATCAGGGACAGCAAGGTTCATGTGTAGGGTGGGGAAGTACATACGCAGCCAGAACCATTCTTGAGGCTGTAAACACCGGAAAAAATCCGAATCAGGTGGCCTTTAGCCCTGCTTTCACCTATAACCAGATTGGAATGGAAGACTGCCAGGGAACTTATATCGACCGGGCCATGGATCTTATGACTTCTGAAGGGTCCGTTCCTTATGAGAAATTTCCTTATGATGAAAATTCATGTTCCAAACAACCGGATAATTATGTTTTGAAAGAGGCATCACAGTTTAGAATGAAAGGTGCTAACCGATTATCCATCAGCGGAGATGATTATACGGTGGACGTGAACGCGATTCGTGAGAATTTGGCGCATAACGCCCCGGTCGTTATTGGGATGAGTGTGGGCGGAACATTTATGAAAGACATGGAAGGGAAAGATACCTGGATTCCTTCCAATCATGATTATGACCGGAATGGGTTTGGAGGACATTGCATGTGTGTTTTGGGATATGACGATTATAAGGACGAAGGTTCTTTTTTAATACAAAATTCCTGGGGACCGAAATGGGGAAATAATGGCAGAGCGTGGATTAACTATAAGGACTTCGTTTATTTCGTGAATGAAGCTTACGGAATCTATCCAATGCCAAACAGAACTGATCAGAGTAAATTAAGCTGTACCATTGCTTTAATTGAAAAGGAAACGAGGAGTACCATTCCGTTGTCAGACAAAGGTAATAATGTCTATTCCACTGTTGCTCCCATGAAGATTGGAACGAAGTTCAAAGTTGAGCTTAAAAATAATATTGAATGTTATGTATATATTTTCGGAAAAGAAACAGACAACGGTTCTTACCAATTGTTTCCCTATACGCCAAAGCATAGTGCTTATTGTGGTGTTACTGGCACGAGGGTATTCCCCAGGGATAAAAGTATGACACCGGACGAAATCGGAACTAAAGATTATATTTGCGTGTTGGTTTCAAAAAAAGCCCTTGACTTTAAAACATTAAATGATAAATTTAATGCCGAAAAGACAAAGGATTTTCAGAAACGAATCAACGAAATTATTGCCCAGGACGTTATTTCAGATATCCGTTTTAATACAGATTCTAAAATTAGTTTTGATGCGAACGTTTCCGAGAAAAGCATAGTACCAATCATTATAGAAATAAATAAAAATTAAATGTTTCATTTTCTTCTTCGCACAATACCCAGGCCGATTTTAATTAAATTCAGTTTAATTTTCAGTAAAATTGCTCCAATCGTTTATTACGGTAATACTTATGAGGATCCAATAAGCGGCAAAACCTATCGTAAATTCTTACCCTATGGTTACAGTGGAAGGGCTAAAAGAGAAAATGTATTATGCCCCGGGAGTTTGTCGTTAGAAAGGCATCGCTTGTTGTGGTTGTATTTAAAAAATAAGACTGACTTTTTCACTGCAAAGCATAAATTATTGCATATTGCTCCTGAGCAATGCTTTTATAAATTGTTTAAGGCGATGCCTAATTTAGAATATGTGACAGGTGATTATAATTCACCGATTGCAGATCATCATTTCGATTTACATAAGGCTCCTTTTGCAGATAATTCCTTTGATGTCATTTTCTGCCATCATGTATTGGAGCATGTTGAAGATGCGGACCAATGCATGCGTGAATTATACCGGATGATGAAACCGGGTGGATTTGGAATTTTCCAGATTCCTCAGGATGTGAATCGCAATAAAACATACGAGGATAAAAGCATTACCAGCGAAAAAGAGCGCGAAATACATTTCTGGCAAAAAGACCATGTTCGTTTGTTTGGATTAGACTATAAAGATAAATTACAAGCAGCCGGCTTTAACGTTACCGTGGAAGACTATACTAAGGAGATTCCGGCGGAATTAGTCGAACGTTACCGACTTCCCAAAGGCGAACTGCTTTATATGTGCAGAAAGTAAATTTCCTGATTTTATTAAAACCAGGAAAGGCTATTCGAAGCTATTATTCAAGCTAAAGTGCGTCCAACCCATTTTACCATCTCAGAAAAAATAAGATCATCTGCCTGTCAAAAGTTGTGAGGGCCATTCTATCCTGGAAATAAAATGGCCATAGTATTGAAAGCACTTAAATGTTATATTTATAAAATTAAATTCTAAAACTTATATTATGAAGAAACTAAGCCTTGCGTTATTATTGATGTCCGCTATTATTAACTGTTATGCAGGAGATGATTTTTCAGCGAAGGCTGAAATAAAGAAGAGAAAATTAGTTGTTGTCCTTTTGGATGAAAATCCCGAAACGATAAGTGAATTGAAAAGTAAAGGCAAAGACAGTGAGATCCCAGTGTACCTGGAGAATATCAAAAAAGATAATGAAATAACAAAGGCTACTTTTGCTGAATTTTGGAAGGAAACCCCTGTAGAATTTATCCAGGAAAGTAAGATTTTGTCATACACGCTCGATGACTTATCTAAACTCACAGTAATTACACACGAGGCAGCCTCTATTGAAGGGGTGGAATTTTTAAAGTATGAGGTATGTTTAGGTTACAGTGAAACCAACAAAAAAGGGAAAACAAATTTTGATTTGTATCATAAATCTTTTAAGTTTTCCTGTGAAAACGATGTGCCTTCACCGGCAGATCTATTATTGTTGGTGCATAAAATCAGGGTGTATTATGATCTGGACAAACAATTCGATCTTAAAACCCTGGATGCGAAACTGGCAAAAAAAACATTATTGATCGATAAAGACGCTACTGAAATGACTAACGAAGAAATCAAAGATGCTTATGAATTTCCTTTTAAATTAGTAAGTGCAGCCGATATTGCAGCATCCAAAAACAGCAGGGATAAAGGTACTGTTTATCTTAAACTCGATGTTTTCAAAGCCGGTGCAGGCGGTGCGCAACAAGCTTTTTTATTAGTAGACAGCGAAACAGGGCAAATTTTATCCCGCTCATTAATGGGAGGCATCACAAAAGTAGCTATTGTCGAAGCCAGAGCTAGTTCTAGAGGTTTTGATGGGACTAGCCAGTTGAGTGGAGTTCTTCAGCCTGAATATCGTCGAACCATTCGTGCCGGAATTACGGGACCAGAAATGGTTCGATTGTATACAGCCAGAGCAAAGCTTAAAAAATCTGTATTAAAAGTTTTGGCTTCGCAGAAAATTCAGAACAGCAGTATGTTTTCAGTAGCTTTGATCCCTTATTAATACCCGTTTGGTTTCGATATTTTGAAAACAAAAAAAGGAGCATCAGCTCCTTTTTTATTTGATGAATTAGAATTAAATTTTAATGATCGTAAATTCAACACGCCTGTTAAGTGCCCTGTTTTCTTCGGTATCATTTTCAACAACAGGCTTTGATTTTCCATAACCATTTGAGCTTATTCTTGATTGTGTAATTCCCTTTGAAACCAGGTAGTTTAAAACAGCTTTGGCGCGGTCAGTTGATAATTTTAAATTGGATTCTTCCGAGCCGACATTGTCAGTGTGTCCGCCTAAGGCGATTTCCATCGTTGGATTTTGTTCCATTAATTTTACAAGTCGGTTCAATTCGGAAAAAGATTCAGTTTTAAGATCTGCTTTCGCAAATTCGAAGAAAATATTGTTGATCCTTACAACTTGTCCTGTTTCCAATGGAGCAAGGAAAAGGTCGCGGGTCATTTCTTTATATTCTGAAATGGCTGTGAGATCTATGTTGTCGGAAATTGAAACATAAGCAGGCGCGGATGCACTGAATCCGTAGTTGATACCATACGGCAAAGCTATCTGATATTCGCCTGTCATAGGATTACTAATAGCAACGCCCTGATTTAATCCTGTTGCCAGATTTTCGTAACTGATCTTTGCTTCAACCGGTTGATTCGTATTTTTATTTAGAACCTTTCCTTTTATCAATACAACAGGCTCAGGTTTATTCTCTACTGCTAGTTTTATTTTTACAATATCGCTGCTACCCAAACTATTTTGCGAACTTGTCATGTAGGCATATTCGCCTTTTGCGTCTAACGAAAAATAAGCATCCCAGTCTGCTGAGTTAATGGTTGGACCAAGATTCTGAGGGGTTGACCAATTCATCCATGTGTCATCTAAGCGCGTTGCTTTCCATATGTCATTATTCCCTAAACCACCGGGCCTATCGCTTGAAAAATATAATGTTTTATTATCGGAAGCGATAAACGGAGTGGATTCCGTATTTGCTGTATTTAAGCCGGTAATATAAGCTGGTCTCGTAAAAGTACCGTCTTCTTTTTTAAAGGAAACATATAAATCACAAATAGTACTGCCCGCGGTTTCGCTTAAATAGATGATCAATCCTTTTCCATCCGGCATTAAAAAACCTCCTGAAAACCTTCCCTGTGACATTTCGTTGTAATCAGGAACTTCTAATCCAATTGGATCATTCCATCCTCTTGCTCCACGGGTTACCATGGAAAAACCTCCCTTAAGACGTTCACTGTTTTTAAAATAACCTCTGAGTAAAATGCTGTTGTTATCCGGAGAAACGTTATATATACCTGAACTTACTAAACCTGTATTAAAAGGTTTACTCATATATTTGGCCGGAATCCATTTGCCGCTACTGTCTTGTTTTGAATACCAGGCACTTTGAACAGTCTCTCCAATGGATTGCCTGTAAAGCTCTCTCCAGAAATATATTTCTTTTCCATCAGCGGAGACTACCGATTGTCCTTCACCGTTTTTTGAGTTTATTGCCGGACCAAGGTTGATCGGTGCATACGCGTCCTGCGCTTTAGCTAAAAAGCTACTCATAATAAGTAAGCCGGATACAATTATTTTCATTTGCATAAATTCGTATTTAAAAAAATTGCCCCAAACTATTTATAATTTGAGGCAATTTAATCTGTTGTGTTTCTTATTTTGTAAGATCCATTCTGGTTAATAGGATTTTGTCGCCTTTTTTTGTTTCACTGAAGAAAAACAGGTTGGTTCCCATTTTATAGCTTGATGTATTGGCAAAGAGGTAGTATTCTCTTTTTTCCTCATCACCGAAGGATTTGAATTCTGAAAGTTCACCATTTGTTATATTAATGCTTCCGTAATCAAAACCAAATAAGGGCGTGCAGGTCTCTGTTTTATATCCTCCCGACGTTTCTGTATTGCACACGACGGTTTTTGCTGATCTCATTAACCAATATAAGCTCTTGCCATCTCCTGATTCAAAAATAGAGTTATCAGCCATGATCATATCAGACGTCAATAGTTTGTTGCTCATGAAACCTTTCTTTTTGCTTTGATCGATAAAGACACCATAATTCTTTTTCAATGTGCCGTTTGGTTCAAATTGAAACATATAAACCCCTTTGTAAATCTTTTTATTATCTTTCTTGACAAAATCCTGACCACTAATAAATACATCTCCTGAACTGGTAAAAGATATTCCGTTTACTACAAATTTTTTCCCGTCAAACGCCACGAATTTCTTTTGGTCAGCAGGTTTTGCCTTCTTTTTCTCAAACTCTTCGATATTTGGTGAACTAATGAAATCAAATTTACTATTGGTTATCTTTCCTATCTGGAAGTTTGTATATTTTAATTCATCCAATGGAACATCCAGAGCTTCTTGTGTAGCGCCATAATCTGTGGAGCTCATGGCAGCAAAACCCCCAAATGGATTGCCGTTAGGTGCAGCAGCGGCTAAATCTTTCTCCTCCTGGGAAGCTGAAGTGGTTGGGGCCATCTGTAAATTATTATACAATTTATCTATGTATTTTTCAGTAGGATCTTTGGTTATGGCTGATCCATAAAGGAACACAGAACCATCTTTTTCATAGGCGCCTAATACACGCCATCCGTTGGAAGGTGAATCGAAATTGAAACGCTCTACTACCTGTCCTTGTGGAGATAGGCGCACGTAGGTATAGTTAGTTGGTTTAGGATCTTTATCGTCTTTAAACATGCCAATTGGGGCAAAAATCAGAATCCAGTCACGAGGGAAATCATCATTACTCAATGCCTCATTATCATCTTTTAAAGGAGCGGAAAAATACACTCCATTTGGATATTTAAATTCAAGAGTGCCAATTGGTTTAATATTCACTTTGTTGTCACAACTTAGGATGTCAAAATGTGTATAGGCTTTATGTGTTTTCTTTTCTGTTCTCCCTGCTATTACAAGTAAATTACTATCAGCTTCCACCTCATAAGATGCTCTGTACGCATACTTTGAATCGGTTTCTGTTTTTGCTTTAATTTTTTCCAGTTGTTTTACTTTTTTCGTATATCGACCGTAATACCAGTTATAGTAATAGGTTATTTGTTTTTGCCTGAAAACAACGCCTCCAGTCAAATCGACAGACGCAGCAAGATTAATAGTGGAATAAACATCACCTTTATAGTTGAACCATTTCCAGCGTGTCTTCAGTTTTTCCGCCCATTCTTCTTCTCTTACGGTATTTAATAAATTAAGGTCTTTGTCATAGGTGTAGATCTCAGTTTTTACTTTTCTGGGAAGTAATGAAGGTAAAACATAGATCATATCGATTGTTTCTTTTTCCTTGTTCATTTCAATATTTCCCAGGTATCCGTTTTTCGCTTTCCTGGATACTTCATAGGTTTTTTCAAGAATTGGAACCTGCGCTTTGATTGATTGGAAACTAAAAATGCAAGCGGTTGAAAGTAAAATTAATTTTTTCATAGTTGGATTTTGGTATTTTATTGTCAAAGTTAAAAAGTACAAAATAAAGGTTAGTACCCACAGCAGGGTATTTTGAAATCATAAAACCGATTGTCTTCTAAAAAAAACAACTTTACTGGAAAAGTAAAGTTGTTTAAGATTCAAAATTACTATGTTAATCTAGTTTTGTCCACACAACGGTGGATTTTTTTAATTTGGGATCTGTTAAAACCGTGCAATAAGTTTTTGTTGTTGCATTATAATCGGATGATCCAGGATTAATGAATTTTGCTTCTTTTTTATCGGCTGGCTGGCCAAACATAAATTCTTTTTTAAGGGTACCTCCTTTGTAAGTATACATTACACCATTTGTTCCTGAAATACCTCTAATCATACCGGCTTCCTTATTTTCCGGTTTTTCCATATTATCGATAGTATTATTAAAGAACAAATAGCTGGCATTATCCGTAGAAATGAAATCTATTCCATAATACCAGTCGTTATCAGACACAGGCGAAAAACCACTGTTTACTCTGCGGCCCTTGCGCGCACTGTTGTAACAAAAAGGGTCATGATCACCTTTTCTGTATACGCTATAAGGAAACAAAGCAGAAGAAACCTCTTTCCCCTCAGGCGACATAGTTATCAATGCTACATCGCCGAAAATAGTTGCCTCAACCGGAGCCGGCATTCCCATTCCCCCAGATCCTAATTTCTTTATCGTCTGTTGGATTAAAAAAGTTAAATTACCGGCTTTATCAACAAAAGAGCCCTGAATCATTCCTCCAAACTCATCTTTCCTTTCCATCTTCGTTTTATAGATAGATTCTATTTTGGAATAATCGGCCTGGTAAGGCTTGTCTAATGCCATTGATGTAGGGTTAATATTTTGATTTAATTGTGACCACCGATTAGACTTCGCAACTGGAAGTAAAAGCATCATGGTTACCATATTTTTTGGCTTATTATAAATAAAATAAGATTTAGCAGATTTTGTGTACTCTGTATATTGCAGTTCTTTTTGAACGAACAGCGTTTTACCTTTATTTAGTTGAGCCACATAATACCTTACTTCTTCGCCACCAGATTTTTTTGTATTAAAGGCGCTTGTTCCTATTAACACATAATCACTGCCATGAACATAAGCAGATAGAAATTTAGTGAATTTATATTTATCGGTAGGCGTATTATAATTGGCCTTGTTAATCATCTTGTGATCCGGACCAAAATGCGATACTTCAATACGGTCTTTAGTTTCAGCGGCTATGGTATTATATTTAATGATGGCATAATAATCTGAATCAGGATCCTTTTCGATGACAAAAGTTGGCACATCGGTATCTCCGAAAACCATTCCGTAAGCAGCGCCCATCGTCATTTCATCAAGCTCACCGATAACTTCTTCGCTTTTTAATTTGCCGTTGTTCCCATCAATGATTAATCGGTAAAATACCGGTTTCTTTTTATTGTCTTCTGCTGTTCCAATAATGAAAGCTACATAATCACCAGAGATATCATAAACGCCTTCAATTTGAACCAAATTAAGTTTTTCTCCCAATTTTGTTAAAGGGAGTTTTCCAGATGAAATTTTCTTTTTTTGAGCATTAAACAGCGTAAAATTTACACCCTCTTTTTTACTGATTTCCATTAATCCGGTATTATTATTTCTAAGCTGTAGTAACTTTGTCCAGCCATCGAACTCGTCAAATGCTTCGCTTTTTTCATAATTTTTTTGTGCTAAAAGGCACCCGCAAACAAGGACGAAAATAATACTTAATAGTTTCTTTTTCATAGGGGAATTATATATAGGTTTCGGTAAAAATATAAAAATATACTCTATTTGAGAACTTATTTTTGGTTGAGGGCATTTTAGGAAAAACCAAGCCTTCTTTTTTCTTAGCTTTACATCTGTTATGAGAAATATATTTTTATTAATTTTTCTATTTGGCATTAAACTGTGTTTGTTTTCACAGCAAAACCTTAAATTGGATTACAAGCCATTAAAGTCACAGGGAGCTTTGCCGGAGATCTTCACAAAAGACATAAAAGAAACGGTCGCTCAGGAAATCACAGAATTAAGTAAAACCGAAGATCTTAATAAGAGTCTTAAATCAACATACTTGACAGCAGCAAACTATGAGATTGAAAAAAAAATAAAGAGTGGAAATGCACTGATCAATGATGAGGTTACCATTTATATTAATGAAATAGTAGATATCATTTTAAAAGACCAGCCCGAATTAAGAAAAAAAATCAACATTTACGCCTTGAAGTCTTCTGTTGTTAATGCATATTGTTATGATAAGGGGTATTTGTTTGTTGATGTCGGGCTGATTGCTCATACGAAAAACGAAGCGCAGCTAGCGTATGTTTTATGCCATGAAATAACACATTATGTAAAACAACATAATATACTTGGGTACATACATAATGAAAAGCTGGAAAGCAGCGCGGAAGGAAAAACACAAGAGACCCTTTTACTCGAGAAGTGCCAATATTCAAAGGAACATGAGGGCGAAGCTGATATAGAAGGTTTTAAACTCCTGGAGACGACAAAATATGATCTTGTTCAGGCCAAAGACCTTTTTGAAGTTCTTCAGGGCGCATCTTTGCCTTTTGAATTAGTCGAATTTAAAAAATCTTTTTTTGAATCTGATAATTATAAAATCCCGGAAAGGTATTTTTTAAAAGATGTAGCTCCTATAAGGTATAACGCCAATGAAGATGATTCTGAGCATACTCATCCAAACACAGCTAAACGAAAAGCTGCTGTTGAGCAACTAATAAATGAAAATAACAGTACTGGTAAGCTAACAAATATTATTGGTGAAAGCAGATTTGACTACATACGGGATATTTGCCGGTTTGAAGTATGCAGGCTGTTTTTGAAAAATCGGGATTATAACAGCGCTTTATATTCAGCTTATATTTTGACACAAAAATACCCTGACAATATTTTCCTGGCACAAACAATTGCTAAATGTGTGTATGCTATTTCCCTGAACAGAATCGGTTTTTTAAGATATAATAAGGATTCTTATTTGGACGGGCCCATTCATTATCTTGAGGTAGAAAGTTATCCCCAACAATTGTATCATTTAATAAATAAAATGCCTGATAATGAATGGAATATTTTGGCTTTAAATTTTACTTTCCGAAAACATAAAAAATACCCGGAAGATCGCGTCTTAAATGCGATATCTGATAGTCTCATTAACCTGATGTATTACACTAATTGTGATTTGGAAACGTTTGATGATAATATAAAAATAACAAACGTAAGTCCTTATAAAGACTCAACTTCTTATTACAAAAATGTTTTCGCTGATTTATTTTCAACGGATAAGGAATTTGCCGTAAAATTTCCAAGAACAGTAGGTCATGAAGTAGTAGCTCCTTATACCCCAAAAAGTTATAAAATTAATAAGTTTACAAAAAAAATGCGGGTAGTTGGTAATATTAGCAGTGTTATGTCGTTGGACCCTTTTTATATTATTTTCAACGAGGATGGTAAGCAAAGCAATTATATTGAAGCGGATATCCAACAGCAAAATGTGGTTAGTGCAATCAGGTCATGTGCGGAAAAGCAAAACTTTCGTCTTGTCGTATTGGATCCTGGATTAATTAGAAGTGACGAGGTAAATAAAATGAATGACTTTTCTGTGGTCAATGATTGGTTATATGAGAGAATGGATGGCCGGGATAATGAAAAATCCAGAGTTCCTGTTTTTAGCGCGGATGAGATAAGAAATATAATAGATACCTATGGTACATCTCATGTTTTAAAAACCGGCTTTGTTGTGATAGCGGGTAAAAAGAAACAATACATTTTTTATAGTGTCATATATGATTTGAAAGAAAACAGGGAAGTATTCATCAATCAAATACTATTAGATGGTACGCCCTCAAAAAATGAAGCGGAGGCTAAAATCTGCAATTTGTTTCACGAATTGAAAACCGGGATCACCAAATAAAACTGACAAAAGCCACGCTATTTTAATTTGTTGACCACCGGATTCGCGTACATCGTTAAAAAGAGATTTTTCAGGACTTCAGCTTCTCCGGTCATGGCTTTTATCTTCTGACTGATATAGTTTAGGAAAGATTCTTTTTCGGTTTGAGTATAATTGTTTTCAAAAATATTCGTTTGGTTCAGAAGATCATAGGCAATGTAATTAACCGGATTTAGCTTATAGTTCTGATAAATACATTTGTCAATCTGAGCTGCCAGTAATTTTATTTTTTCATTTTCATTTGTTACTTTATCTATCTCAGCAAGTTCTTCTTTTATGGGTTTCCC
The DNA here is from genome assembly GCA_021155905.1 of Bacteroidota bacterium. Lineage (GTDB taxonomy): Bacteria > Bacteroidota > Bacteroidia > B-17B0 > Aurantibacillaceae > UBA4416. The sequence continues at coordinate 20,401 of JAJNBG010000014.1, read as the reverse complement.
AAAAGCAACGTGAATCTTTCCCTTAGGTTGTTTAATTCCGGTTAAAATACTGTTAAGATCTTCTCCGGGTGCTTTCACATATTTAGTGTGTAAAGACGACAAGTACAATTCCTGCACTTTCAGGTTGTCGCAGGGCTCATACTCAAAGCTGATGGTTAGGGGAACGATATTTAATTCAGAAAAACTTTTTTTAAAATCAGCATCTCCGCTCAGGTTTAACATTTTTAATAAACCGGTTTGAGTGATATCGCTGCCGTCCTTCGTTCGTCCGTTACGTTGTGCAATCCAAACACTGGTGTTCTTGTCAAGGATCACATGACGGATGTAAGCGCTTAACTGCCTGGAAATATCATATAATTCTTTGACATTTCCTTCTCTTTTAACCGTGAACATGCGGTTCATTCTTCCGAAATCGGTGATAAAACCTTCTTCCATCAAATTAGAACCGAACGTGATTTCTGAAGTTTCAAATTCTTCCTTATCTAAAATGATTTGAAGGATCGCACTGTCTAATAAGATATCACGATGATTGGCGATGTACAAATAGGCTTTATTTCTATCCAGGTTTTCAAGTCCGCTCCAGGTTAATCCTGTTGATGTTGAGTTCACTATTTTCCAAATGGCGTCCCTCATGTAGCCGGTTTGAAACTCATAAGGTGATTTTGTGTTCAGGGCTTTTTCAATCATTTGCTCCTTCGTCATCTCGGGCCATAAAAAAGCCATGGCTTTGTAATACGTCTCATAATAAGCAAGACGGTTCATCACTTCTTTTGATTCACTATCGTAATAAGGCCTTAAAGTTTCGAAATTAAACTCTTTTGCAAAATTGCTGATTTGTTTTGGGGCTTGTGATATATATAGTTTCATTATTTGCTTCTTCGGTCTATAAATGTGATTGGTTTTCTGCTCATTTCAGGCAACTGACGTTTACTAATATTTTCAGGAGTTTCTAATATTATTGCGGGCGCCACCCTTAATTTTGCTCTAAAATGATCTTTCAGATCTTTATCAAAATTTTCAGGTGGATTGACGGCTCCAATATTAATAACAATTTCGTCGGTGCCAATATCATTGGTGTATACTTCCACTATATAGTTTTTAATATAGGGAACGGTATTTAAAATATCATACAAAGCCGGCGGGTATAAACTCGTCCCTTTAAATTTGATCATTTGTTGTTTACGCCCAAGAATAGGACTGATACGCATCGTTGTTCGTCCGCATGAACATTGTTCATCATAGGCTTTGCAAATGTCACCTGTTTTGAACCGGATCAATGGCATGCCTTCAACGCCTAATGTGGTAACCGTTAGTTCTCCGGCCTCACCATGCGGTACCGGTAGGTTATTATCATCTAAAAATTCTGCAATTAATAATTCAGGATGGTGATGCCCCCCTTTGCCGGCTAAGCATTCGGTAAAAGCGGCGCCCATTTCAGTAGAAGCGTAGGTGCTGAATAATTGTAACGGCCATTTATCAGTAATTCTCTTCCCTAACGTATTGTATGTGAAGTCCTCATTTCTAATGGCCTCACCAATACAAACTACTTTTTTGATGCTGCAGTTTTTGTAGTCAATATTATTTTGTTCTGCAAACTCAATAAGTTTTAATAAAAAAGAAGGAACCGCAATGGCAATGGTTGGTTTTAAACGTTTGATTGTATCCCACTGAAATTCCGGCATTCCGTTTCCAACTCTCACAACGCCGGCACCCATTTGTTTTAATCCCAAAAAATAGGCCATACCTGCCATAAATCTCCGGTCAATGGTTGTCATTAATTGGTAGATGTCATTTTTACTTCCGCCCGCACAGGCTAAAGAAATATGTTCATTATAAGCAAGGCGGTCAAGATCTTTATCCGTTAAAACAAATGTCAGGGGATCTCCCAATGTTCCGCTTGTTGTTACGTAATCAATTATTTTTTCTGAGGGAACACAAATGAATTCCTGGTTATGATGGTAAAGATCATCTTTTGAGGTTACCGGAATTTTTTCAAGGTCATGAAGCGTCTTGATTTCAGAAATATGAATTCCGTGTTGCTTAAATCGTGCTCTATAAAAATCAGAATGAATGCTTACATAAGATAAAAGGTCATGTAATTTTTTTTCCTGGTATTTTTGGATTTCAGATAAAGGTCGGGTTTCTATTTCAGGCAATGAGGCACTCATTAATTTCGTTAAATTTACACGAGTTTACATATAATTTGATTAAACGCAAAGCGATTTTAAAATTTACTTATATTTATTTTTAATCGACCATTAATTGAAAAATGTCAAAGAAACCTGAAATTATTCTTGATTTTAACAATAGAAATTTTAAAGCACCCGTATTGGCAAAAACCATATTGGATAATGATCTTGTGAATGAATTAATGGCTTTTGCTTTCGATAAAGACCAATTAGTGAGTAACCGGGCAATGTGGGTGGTTACTCATTGCGCTAGTATTGATCCGGAACGTATCAAACCTTTTCATACAAAGCTTATCACCCATCTAAAGGATAAAGAAATTCACAGTGGTGTGGTGAGAAGCATTTTACATATTTTTCAAAAGCAACCGGTGCCTAAAAAGTGGGAGTCCTTTGTGCTGGATAAATGCTTTGAATATGCTCAAAACCCTTCAGAGCCAATTGCGGTGAGAGCTTTTGCTATGACAGTTATTTATAATATTTCCACACCTTATCCCGAATTATTGCTTGAATTATCTGTTGTTTTATCTCATTTAATCACTGTTGATGAGAGTGCGGGAATCAAAGCGAGGGCCAGGAACATTTTGAAAGATATAGCGAAACTTAAATTCAAACAGCAGTGGTGAATCTACGATCTGAAAATAGCGCGTTAAAAAAAACAGTGTATGCGTTGGCGCTTGTTCTTCTATTAGTACCCACTTATTTCATACACACGAAAACCTATCCTGATTGGGGTGATGATTTCGCTCAATATGTATACCAGGGCCAACAGATTCATTCTCCTTCAGAAGAATACAAACAGGTTTTAAACGTGGCAGAATACAGTAGTCCAAAAAGGAGCGTGGCTTTTTCTTTAGTCCTGAGTTTCATTCCTCCAACCCTGCAAATTGAACAATATATCAACCTGATTTCGTTGTGTTACATTTTAGCAGGAATCAGTTTTTTTTTATTTCTCTCCAATCATTTCTCCCTGCCTGTTAGTTTAGTTGCAACCTTGTGCGCGTTTTATAATTTTTTGTTTTTAAGATTAAAGTCAGAGGTCGTTCCTGAGTTTTTTTTCATAGCTCTTTTTTATGGCGTCTTATACTTAGTTTTTAATAAAAGTAAATGGGTCAATTTTGTGATCCCTGTATTATTGGGATGCCTGTTTTCTGTGAGGTTTATCGGATTTTCGTTATTTATAAGTTACCTGATCTTCTTATGGATGGAAAAGGGCCAGACGTTAAAGAAAAAAATCAAAAGTGCATTCACATGTATTCTGATTTTTTTAGCTGTGATTGCATTTATAAATACCGTTTTCCTTAGTACCGTTCAAAATCGTGAAGTGAGCCTTTACGGTAATTTAGTGCTCAGGGATTATGGCTTTCATGTGTTTCTAGATAATGTTAGCATTTATTTCCGTTACCTGACGCTGTTTTTTGAGCAGGAAATTCTTTTCTGGATGAATACGATCATCAAGTGTTTAACGATGATTTCTTTTGGCATCGGCTTCCTGGCATCCATAAAAAGAAAAGTAAGCATCATGCATCTGTCATTGATCTTTTATTTTATTTTCCTGTTTTTATACCCTTATAATGGCGATACCATAAAATACCTGGTTCCTATTTTGCCATTGGTAATGTATTTCATGATAGAGGGTGTTTTTGTTGTATTAACCAAAATTGGGTTAAAGAAGGAAATGATAGTGGTGATGTGCTTATGCATTGTGTTGTTTAGTAATTCAAAAACCATATGGCTGGCAGTTCATCATCGCGACCGGAGTATCGGACCTTATCATGAGACTGTGCTTGATGATTTTGAAAAAATAAAAGAGAAAGTTGGATTGAATGAAAGTATTGCTTTTGGCAAGCCCTTCATAATTAATTTATTGGGTGACAGGCACAGTTATTTTTTGAGTGACAAAAACTACAACGATGTATTTTCGAAAGCAAACTATTTTTTATCGCCCAAGGAAAAAATCAGTGAATTATATCCTAAAATAAAAGGAATTAATGTTTTGAAAGGAGACACGACCGAACTCGAAAACTTTTACCTGATCAGATTAATCAAATAGCTTATAAAAAACCATTGCTCATGTTTTTGATCACGGAATTGTATTCAAGGATTAATTCATCCATTACTTCCTGAACCGTTTGAATTTTATCAATACCTCCTGATACTTGTCCGATTTCGAGCTCCCCGTCTTCAAGGTTTCCTTCGAACATGCCTTTTTTTGCACGACCTCTTCCTAACAGATTTGACAATTCTTCAATAGCTGCTCCTTTTTTCTCAAGCTCATCAACTTTCTGGTAAAATGAATTTTTTAATAAACGAACCGGAGTCAATTGTTTCAGGGATACCTGGGTATCGCCTTCTTTGGCATTAACTACGGCGTTTTTAAAATTAATGTGAGCGGAAGATTCTATAGTTGTCACAAAACGGCTTCCGATTTGTGCTCCCTGGGCACCTAAGGCAAATACAGCTGCGATGGCTTTCCCGGTGCTGATGCCTCCTGCTGCAATCAGGGGAACTGTAATGGCTTTTTTTACCTGCGGAATTAATACTAAAGTTGTTGTTTCTTCTCTTCCATTATGCCCACCGGCTTCAAAGCCCTCAGCGACAATAGCGTCAACTCCGGCTTCCTGGCATTTAATGGCAAATTTTACATTTGAAACCACATGAACGACTGTAATGCCATGTTGTTTCAGATGATTCGTCCAGGTTTTAGGATTCCCTGCGGAGGTGAATACAATTTTAACATTTTCTTCTATGATGATTTTAATGTGTTCTTCAATATTGGGGTATAACAAAGGAACATTGACACCAAAAGGCTTGCTGGTTGCCTGTTTGCATTTTTGAATATGCTCTCTTAATATTTCAGGATACATCGAGCCGGAACCGATTAATCCAAGTCCGCCCGCATTGGATACAGCTGAGGCAAGTTCCCATCCACTGCACCAGATCATTCCGGCCTGAATAATGGGGTACTTTATGTTAAATAATCGCTGAATTGTATCCATTATGGTATTATTTTTGGTGTAAAGTTAAAGATTTTATTATTTTTGTATACTTTAATCCGTATTTAGTTTCGATGAAAAATATATTTATTATTATTTTAATTTTATTTACCACCACAGTTTCAAAAGCACAATGGCTTTGGGATTATGGTTTTTCATTGGGTGTTTCTAATTACCTGGGTGATATAGGAGGAAAGGAAAAGACCCGAAGAGATTTTGTGGCGGACATGAAAATGGCTAAAACGCGCTGGAATCTTGGAGGATTTGCGCGTTACAAAGTACATCAGAAAGTGTCGGTTAAATTAGCTTTGGATTATTTACGTATTGAAGGAGATGACAAGTTGTCTTCCAATCCTGCTCGTAATGCCCGGAACTTAAATTTCAGAAATGATATGTTTGACCTCGCTGTTACGGGACAGGTTTTCTTTTATGAGGATAATGATTTAGGAAATACGTACCGTTATAAAAACGGATTCAGAGCTTACTTTTTTGCCGGAGTAGGAGGGTTTTATTCAAATCCAAAAGCTAATAAGGATGGTGAGTGGGTAAAGCTGCGTCCTTTGCATACAGAAGGCAAAAACTATTCTGCTATTGGAATTAATATTCCTGCAGGGATTGGATTTTATTTCACTGTTCATAAAAAACACCGTATTGGTTATGAGTTAAATTACAGGACAACTTTTACTGACTATCTGGATGATATCAGCGATGTTTATCCTGAAGATCCGAGTCTTTCCGGTGATCCAAGCTTATCCAGGAGAATTGATGAATTAGGTGATGCTTCTGATTTTGAAGATAAAGGTTTATACTACTCTCATGATTGGGGAGAGAAACGTGGAGACGTTTCACACAAAGACGGATACATGACCATGAGTTTAAGCTACAGTTATGTATTAAGAGGTAAATCAAGTTTTTACAGAGGACGTTACGGTCATTTCTTTAATCACCGTCGCAGAGGCAAAGTTCGTAAGATCAGGGCTAAGTTCTAATTAAAGAAAAATATAAAAAAACACCCGCTCATTCAGCGGGTGTTTTTTTATATTCTAAATCAGTTTCCGGTCGGTTCGATAGTGCTGGTCTCCACCATCAGCATCACGGTCCTTTTTGGCGCCCGTGGCCTGTGCATCACACCTTTTGTAATGGTGACTCCTTGATTAGGGTTTAATTCAATAGTCTGATCTTCCAGATCAATCAATAGCTGTCCTTCTAAAACAAAGAAGAACTCATCGTCGTTATCGTGCTTGTGCCAATGGTATTCACCTTCAACGATGCCTAATCTGACAACGCTATCGTTAACCTGAGTAAGTGTCTGGTTGAACCATTTATCTTTACATTCACTCACCATTTGAGTCACATCTATTTTTTGGAGATGATCAAATTTGATGTCAAGTTTAGTGACATAATTAAATTGTTTTTCCATTGTGTTTATTTTTTTGCTGATGTTTACTTTGTTGACCTTAAATAAAAAATCCCGCTATTTATTAGCAGGATTTTTGTTCTCTTTGATTTTATTTCTTTAAAAACTTAAAGTTTTTCCCGATATACCTTGCATTATCGCCTAGCTGCTCTTCGATGCGTAATAACTGGTTGTATTTAGCAATCCGGTCGCTACGGGATGCCGAACCTGTTTTGATTTGTCCGCAACTTAATGCCACAGAAAGGTCAGCAATGGTTGTATCTTCAGTTTCCCCACTTCTGTGACTCATAACAGACGTGTAGCTATTTGTGTGTGCCAGTTGAACGGCATTGATCGTTTCAGTTAAGGTTCCGATCTGATTTACTTTCACTAAAATAGAATTAGCAACACCCATATCAATTCCTTTTTGAAGGAACTCAACATTGGTTACAAATAAATCATCTCCTACTAATTGTGTGGATGAACCTAACTTATCGGTCATTAATTTCCATCCATCCCAGTCTTCTTCTGCAAAGCCATCTTCGATAGAAATGATCGGATATTTTTTTCTCCAGTCAGCCCAGAAATCAACCATTTGCGAAGAGGTCAGTTTATCGCCTGTAGATTTTTTGAAATGATACACCTTTTCATCCGTGTTATAGAACTCTGAGGATGCAGCGTCCATGGCAATAAAAACATCTTCTCCTGCTTTGTAACCGGCTTTATCAATTGCCTGCATCACAGAGATAATGGCTTCTTCATTATTTTTGAAGTTTGGTGCGAAACCACCTTCATCGCCAACATTTGTTGCCAGGCCTTGTGATTTTAAAACTGCTTTTAAATGGTGAAAAATTTCAGTTCCCATTCTTAATCCTTCACTGAAACTGTCAGCGCCAATTGGCATAATCATAAATTCCTGGAAATCGATACCGTTATCCGCATGAGAACCACCATTTAAAATGTTCATCATGGGAATTGGAAGAATATTGGAGTTTACACCTCCAACATAACGGTACAAAGGTTGCCTGCACTCTTCAGAAGCAGCGCGTGCCACAGCTAAAGAAACACCTAAAATGGCGTTAGCGCCTAAATTACCTTTATTATTGCTGCCGTCTAATTCAATCATAGCGTTATCAATGGCACTTTGATCAAAAATATACATGCCTTTCAAGCGCTCAGAAATAGACGTATTGACGTTATTAACTGCTTTTAAAACTCCTTTTCCTAAATATTGGGTTTTGTCGTTGTCTCTTAATTCAACCGCCTCGTGCATTCCGGTTGACGCTCCGGAAGGAACAGCAGCTCTTCCAAGGATTCCCTGATCTGTTACAACATCTACTTCAATGGTTGGATTTCCTCGCGAATCTAATATCTGGCGTGCTACTACGGTGTGAATAAATGACATATAGGTTGTTTGATTAGTTAATGTTTGGGTAAAAATAAATAAAGTTTTAAAACCACGGAAAATAAAATATAAAGAATAATGAACGGTTGTTAATGTCTTTTATCGATGCCCCATAAGAGCTTATTACGCAGAGTTTCAAAAAAATGCTGCCCTTCCAGGTTTATCATATTGAATCTGAAATCTGCTTTTTTGATCACCAGTTCGGATAGATTTTTGATGGTTTGTGAGCGTGAATCTAGAGACACGTTAAAACTATCACTTCGTCCACTTACTTTAAAGCTAATCGTTTTATTATTAGAAATTACGATTGGCCTTACATTTAAATTATGTGGTGCAATTGGTGTGATAATAAAATTATCAGAGTCAGGAACCATGATTGGGCCGCCGCAGCTTAAAGAATAAGCGGTTGATCCTGTTGGAGTAGATACAATTAATCCATCAGCAAAGTAAGAGTTTAAAAATATACCATTCACATATGTGTCAATGTTAATCATTGCACTGGATTCCTTTTTATGAATGGTGAATTCGTTTAACGCGTAATTAACTTCATTGAAGCAGGTGGTTTTGTCCAGTTCTATTAATTCTCTTTTATCCAGTGTGAATTTCTCATTGATTAAAAGCTGTATGGCTTTTTCAAAATCTTCTTTGTAAACAGTAGCTAAAAAACCAAGCCTTCCTGTATTCACGCCTAAAACCGGAATGCCTGAACGTCTTACAAATTCCAAAGTCTCAAGCATGGTGCCGTCACCACCCAGTGATATAACATAATCCGCTTTCGCGATCAGTTCTTCTGAACTTGAAAATGTAGTTGTAGCGAAAGTTCTTCCGAGAGTTTGATTTAAAAAATCCAGGTAAGGTTTGTAAACGATGACATTAAATTTTTCGCTGATTGATACGGCCAGTAAATGCTCTAAATAATCCGGAAAATTATCCTTGGTATTTCTGGCATATACAGCTATTGTCATAAGTGTATTTTAAAACTAGATGTTTAGGAAGTGTAAAAACTCATCTAATTTATTTTTCATTCCGCTTTCAAAATCACTGTTTTGAAATGACGCTTTCACAACGTAATTGTACCTGTAAAAGGTTTGCAAAATGCGGGAAAGGTCTTCTTTATTAATCTTTAGGGTGACTTCTACTTTGGTGCTATCCGGAATGGAAGAAACGTGGGCGCTAAGAATTTTAGCATCGTTACCTTCAATAATGCTCGAAATCTGAGTTAAGGAATAATCTGCCTGGTTAACTTCTAAAACAATGACACCACCAAGGTTCTGCACCGAAGCCATGGACGAAATATTTTGCAGTAATCCTTTCAGGGTAATACAACCCTTATACAGTTCTTTATCATCCAACACTGCTATCAGTGTTAAATTAAAAGACATCATCAGTTTTAAAAGATCATATGTGTGCTGATAATTATGAATGATGGGTTTTAATAAAGGTGTTTTTAGTTCTTCGATTTTTTCTTCGGGATGGTTGTAATCCATAAGGTCATGTTCGGAAACCAATCCAATCAATTCTCTATCCTTAACAACAGCTAAATGAGATACTTTAAATTGTTCCATCCAGTCCAAGGCCATCTCAACGGTGTCGGTATGTTTTAACGGTGGAATTTCGTCTGTTATAAGGTCGGCAACTAGCATACACAAAAGTACGATTTATAATTCAAAATAATGATGATAAAGTAGTGATTTGATTGCGATTATTAGTAAATTTTTATTGTAAAAACCTTTATATTTGAGCCAAATTTCTTATGGTTTCTTTTGATAATACTGAAAATGCTTTTAAAGCAAAATCCAACCGCGATTTAAATCGTTCTTATTGGTTGTTTAAAATGGTTGGAAATCCTGCCCTGGTTAAGTTCAGTGCAAAAATGGCGCCAATTGGTTTAGCTATTGGATTTAAAGGATTAATTAAGGCTACTATTTTTAAACAGTTTGTTGGAGGAGAAACCATTTCGGAATGTGATCGAACGATTGCTGAGTTGGGAAAATACAATATTGGAACTATATTGGATTATAGTGTGGAAGGAAAAGAGAGCGAGACTGATTTTGATGCCTGTTGCAAAGAAACCATTGAAACTATACATAAAGCGAAAGATGATAAATACATTCCATTTTGTGTATTTAAAGTAACCGGCTTAGCCAGGTTTGATCTTTTGGAAAAAGTGAGTTTCAATACGAATTTAACGGAGGCTGAACTAAAAGAATACGATAAAGTAAAGCAGCGTGTTCACAAAATCTGCAAAGAAGCTCATACGGCAAATCAACCAATATTTATTGATGCAGAGGAAAGTTGGATTCAGCCGGCTATTGATGCGTTGGCAGATGAAAATATGGCCTTATACAACAAAGAAAAGGCAATTGTTTATAATACCTTTCAATTGTACAGGAAAGACCGGCTCGGGTTTTTAAAAGAAACAATCGCAAAAGGAAAAGCCAACGGCTTTCATATTGGCGCTAAACTGGTACGCGGAGCATACATGGAAAAAGAAAGAGCGCGCGCTATTGAAAAAAAATATCCTTCTCCAATCCAGGATTCCAAAGAAAAATCTGACATAGATTACAATGCGGCTCTTGAAGAGTGTATTAAAAACATCGATATAATTGGTTTATGTGCGGGTACACATAATGAAAGGAGTAGTTTATTCCTTGTTGAATTAATGAACAAGTATGCAATTAAAGATTCGGACAAACGTATTTTCTTTTCGCAGTTATTAGGAATGAGCGATCACATCAGTTACAACCTGGCGCTCGCAAATTATAATGTGGCCAAGTATGTTCCTTACGGGCCGGTTAAAGAAGTGCTGCCATACCTGATAAGAAGGGCTCAGGAGAATACGTCTGTAAAAGGACAAACGGGTAGGGAATTAAGCCTGATCATTAAAGAAAAGCAAAGAAGACGTAAATAAAAAAATCCCGATTAATTCGGGATTTTTTTATTAAGTGTTTTATATAAAACTTATTCAGTTGGCTTCGGTGCTTCCTTATTTTGTTCCTTGAATGCATCAAAGTCAAACGTTAAAGTAAAACGTAATGTGTTTTGTAACGGATTACGTTGAGTAACCGGAATCAGGTAAGCCATATCCAGACCAAATACATTGTATCTTAAACCGATACCGGCAGTGAAAAATTTACGGTTACCTTTTGTTTTGGCTTCATTAAAATACCCTGCCCTTACGGCAAAGGTTTTGGCATACCAATATTCGAAACCGATACTATAATTGATTTCATTTAATTCTTCTTTTCCTCCGCCCGGCGCATCACTAAAGGATTGTAGCATTCCTTTAGCCACTCCAACATTGGGATCTTTACCTGCAGCTATCACTTTTTCACCTGTTGCCGGATCAATAGCATCATAAGGAGTTTCGTTTCCTAAAGAGTCCAGGGCTTTTTGATACACGGGTTGAGTTGGAACTAATAATTTATTAATGTCTCCATAAATTCCAAAGGTGTTGGTTTCATCCACTTCAAATTTAAGTCCACCGCCCAAACGCATGTTGATAGGAATGAAATCCTTTTTCACAGAATAAGAAAGCTTTGAGCCGATATTGCTTATCACCAAACCTAAACTGGCAATTGCATCTTTATCATTTATTTTTATTTTCTGTGACTGATAATATAAACCTACATCTACAGCAGTGGATGTTCCAGGCTTAGTGGGCTGACCGTTACTCAACGTATAGTTACCGGTAAGATTAGAACGAACGTATCTTGCTGCTAAACCTGCAGAAAAAGTTTTGGAAAGTTTTTGAGAATACGCAAGATCAAGGGCAAATTCATTTGGCCTGAACTGCCCGGTTGTATTACCAACGATATCGGTGAAGGTGATGTTACCAAGAGAAAAATAACGAAGGGATGCTCCAATCGCCTGGGTTTTACTTATCTTACCATAACCCGAAATGTAATAAAGATAAATATCGGGTACCAGTTGTTTCAACCATGGTGTAACTGAAATAGCAGCACCGCCTTTTTTTTCAGCAAAGATCATTTTGGCTACATTCCAATGAATGCTGTTGCCGTCCGCTGGAGTTGCTGCTCCCACTTCACCCATGCCACCCTGTTTAGAATCAGGGCATATCATTAAAAATGGTACTGCCGTAGTAATTGTATTTACTCTTCCACTTAATTCCTGTGTTGTGAGCGCCTTCGATGATGCGCCATTCTGAGCCAATGCCTGTGAAGACAAAATAACTCCTGTTCCAACCGTTCCTATAATTCGTTTTTGCATTGTCTTGTCTTTTTTTTTAAAGAGAGCACCAAAGATATAATTAATTTAGAATTACTAACTTTTCAATTTTATCAGCTTTTTTCTTTGCGCCATCTGTAACTGAAACTCTATATATATAAACACCTCTTGCTAATTTATCACCGTATTCATCCTTGCCATCCCATTCTATACCATCAAAACGGAAGCCTTCATTAATTATTGTTTTGTTTATGGATTTTACAACCTTTCCTGATATTGTATAAATCTGAATTAAAACTTTTAAAGAAACACAACACTGATTATGCTCTATGAAGAATTTTGTTTTTGATGTAAATGGGTTTGGGTAATTTAAAATGTGTGTCAACGCTAAATCAGCCTGACTGGACACAACAAAATCAGTAACTGAAGAAGTAGAATTATTTTGCACGTCCCATACTTTCAGACTTAAGGTATGATTCCCTTCAGGCAGTTCATTTAAGGGGTACCTGATTTTTCCCGATTGATAGGTGTTAAGGTCGGAAACATAATAGTCATTCAATATAATTGGTTTACTGGAATTTTCATCCAAAACAGCTACCACATCATGCCCGATACCGGTTCCAATCGTATTAATACCGCTCACATCTGTTATTTCCGCATATATTTTCGGATTTTCATTGGTCGTTCCTCCTGATACAAATTTTTTATCATTCATGTATAAGCTAACATTCGGCCCTTGATTATCTGCTATTGCATTTGTATTTGATCCGCCAATCACAACCTTATCATAATATCCGTTTGCATCATTAATTCCATTGTGTGCATAGTAGCTTATTTTACCCTTGCCGAAATTATAAGTAATGTCTTTAGGGACTAAAAATGAAAAAGAAAATTCTCCATTAATTACTTCAGATTTACCTTTATAAATAATATTTTTTTGTAAAGGAAAAGAAATAACATTTGATCCGGCATCATTTCCCAATGTATATATTGTAGCTTCCTTATCAAAAACTGTAGGATATGCAACACCGTTGAAATTCGTTAATTTATTTCCGTTTTTATCACCAACATATCCGGTAACACTCACCAGCGATAATGCTTTTAGGGTATCACTTGAGCTTGTAGTTAATGTCTGCGAATTAATTGTAGACGTATATACCTTTTGTTCGGGATACGACAATCGTAAGGCCGGATCACCAAGTATCACAAAGTTTCTGTATTGTTCATTTGTACCAACATCACGTTTCGTTAATTTATAGATATCGCCAATATGTGGCATTTTTCCATTTGGCAATGGGCTTAATGCGTAATCATAAAATGCACTATTTAATATAAAATTAAGGCCGGAAAAGGCTAATCGCACCGTGGTCATTAATGCAATCGCGCCGCCCTGCTCATTTAATAAACAATATTCTCCTGCAGATGTTCTGTCCGGATCGTCAAACCTGCTAAACTCGCAAGTGGCGGTAACCATTAGAGGTAAGTTATTTTTATTTTTCCAGTTTAAAATCTGGGACACTTCTACAATTCTTTCCTCTGCTAAGCCTAATTCACCGCCATGTCCCGTATAGTTAACAATTAGCGCACCTTTTTCAACCCTTCTATTCAAGTCATTATTAGCGTCAAGGTAGCGGTCGCCACCTGGCGTAGAAGTTTGCACATATGAATCCAAAAATATTTTGTCAACGTTATAATTTTTGTCACTAACATATACTTTATTCGCCAGGGAGTTAGCCTGGTTAACATGCTCATTATTATCTTCATCATCTCCTACAAAACATACCCAGTTCCTCCAATCGCCCTGAGGATAATCATTTTCAGCTGTTGTACATGAAGTTTCAATAGCATTCACGTCAAAATTAAAGTTACGTTTATAATAATGTTCTACTTTATTTGTAACGGCTACTGCCTCCGCTTTATTTTTCACGGGAAAGCGTCCGACACCAATATCTACAAGGTCAATACCATTTGACTGCAAGTCTCCTTCATCATCATCCATCAAACCAAAATAGTCATCCGTAACAAAAGAGCTGATAAAAGAAGAGGAGTTTGGTGTTTCGTAAGTAGGTACCAGGGCTGTATTACCGCTGCCATTAATATCTTTGTTTTTGTAAGATCCGTCTCCCAGTAATAATAAATACTTAGTTGCTAAATTCGGGTCAGAAGGTCGTTTGTAAAGCATCTTTACAAAATCCCTTATTCCTCCGATATCAGGGGTGCCGGATGAAAACTCGTTGTAAACTTGCTGCGTCGTCGCAATAGCATAAGTTAGTGTATCGTAAGTTTGATGAATACTCGCTATCTTCTGAGCTTCGGCTAAAAATAATGGATGGGTTACTATTACAAAATCAGCTTGCATAATGGAATGTAAATTTTGATTTGGAATGGAACCGTATGCTTTAGGTGAATAAGCCTGGGTATTGAGAAAAACACAAAATTCTCTTAAGGAATCAGAAGTTGATGTAAAATCAAGCGTGTTTGAATTCGTATTATACATCTGTTCCTTTATATTCATTGGGTCAGTAACATCCCAGATTAAAGGTGCTTCTACATTGTTGTTAGTCATTAAATATTTCGCATAAGAGTTTCCGCCAACTACTGTTCTGCGATCCCTGAAATTAAATTGTGATTGATTAAAGACTAAGTTTCTTCTGCAGTTAAAAACAACTTTGTCAAGCCAGCCTGTTGCCTGTGGTGTTGTTTTAGAAACAGAAACAGATAAAACGGAAGAAACTAGCACTCCACCTTTTGTGCCTTCTCCATAGTAACCCACATCCGCTAAATAAGATGAAATGTTTGTAGCCAAACAGGTAAATGTAAATGCTCCGCTGTTAAAATTCACAGAATAACCGGATACCTGGTTACTTCTGGACAAAACACCGGCCCTTACATATACACTATCGCCCACAACTGCATTCGGAATTGAAAAAGGAAAGGAAAAGGTAGTAGCAACGTCAAATTTTTCACCAAAAAATTCCCTTCCACTTTTTACAACATTGGTGTTATTTAATTCATGAAAACCAAAATAATCTTGTGTGCTGGTTGTTACGTTTGGTGTATTTGGTAATGAACCTTGAGAAAGTACTCTTTTTCCGGGCCCAAGATCGGTTGTAATAAAATAAAATGATGTGTCGCTGAAATAATGTAGCTGATGATCAAATGGCATTTTTGAACCCGGTATTTTTCTCCAGTCATCTGTGCTTTGGCCATAAAACAGAATATAGTCATTGGCATCAAATACGCCGTCATTTTCTCCGATAACTGAAATGGCATTTTCCTGTAAATCATCGTGCCTAAAATCAGCGTTTTTTTCAGGCATTAATTTTCCGCCATTACCATAAATTCTTATATTCTGCGGGTTTATAGCTGAAACATCCAACCCTAAACTGGCCAGGAAACTTCTATTAATTTTATATACCCCTTCTTGTGTAACGCCAATTTTATACCAGTTCCCCGTTGCTAAAACAGAAGTGGTGACAGTGGTTTTTTTATTTTTCTTGAATTGGTTTGGCGAGAGGTTTGTGTTGTTATTTTGTTTATCCCAAAAGGGAGTATAGGATTCTAAAAATTCAAATTTATTAGTGCTCGGATTAAGCCTGATAGGAATTATTTTAGCGTAAACTAAATTTTCCTGCCCCGATTTACCTAACGATGCTGATATCTCAAAATTTGGGGTAATGAGATGCTTAAATTCAGAAACAAATTCCACTTCCTTTGGGTTTAGTTCCCGGGTAACAATATTTTCAAGTTTGAAAGAAGGAACAGATGTGTTTTGAATAATTTGGTGTTCCAGGAAATAGGGTAAATTATTACGACTGTAATCACGATGAGTTTTATTTAAAAAAAAAGGTTTTTCAATTGAAGATTTGGGCTCTGAATTTTTGTTAGGAGTGTTTTTTTCAAAAGTTTGTTTGGTTATCTGAGAATAACCTAACGAGCAGCAAGAAAATATTGTAAAAGTTTTTATTTTTGAAATTAGAAGTTATATTTGTGATTAGGAATAGATTAAGTAAAATAACTTTACATGGCGAAAAAACTGATATTATTACTCTCAATTGTTTGTATTACCGGCATTTGGCAAGACTTGCAGGCTCAGGACCCTCAATTTACACAGTTTTATGCAAATCCGTTATATCTAAACCCTGCTTTTGCTGGAACCGCGAGATGTCCCCGAATTTGCATGAATTACAGAAATCAGTGGCCAAATTTATCAGGAACGTATGTTACATATAGCGCATCTTACGATCAGCATATTGATGCAATAAGTGGTGGTTTAGGATTAATTGTTACTCAGGACGACCAGGCTCATGGAACTTTAAAATCAACAAACGCAAGTTTAATGTATTCCTACCTTTTACCTGTAACCCGTGAATTTTCTATTAAAGCAGGATTACAGGCTGGTTTTTTTCAGAAATCGTTGGATCGCACAAAACTTAATTTTGGTGATATGATTGATGCAAGAAGAGGATTTGTCTGGAACACCAACGAAATTATTCCTGCTCAGAATAAAACAAACCTTGATTTCTCAGCCGGCCTTTTAGGTTACAGCAAACGTTATTTTGTTGGCTTTGCAGCCCATCATATTACTCAGCCTGACGAAGGTTTGCAGGGACCTTCTAAATTACCAATGAAAATTACCGGGCATGCCGGTGCCATTATTCCTTTGGAAAAAGGGAATGAATCTTTTATTTCTCCAAACGTATTATTTCAGCAGCAACAAAACTTTACACAGTTAAACTTAGGTTTATACTTTGTAAAAGGAAGTTTTGTAGGGGGGTTATGGTACAGAAACTCAGATGCATTTATCGTTTTGATTGGTCTTCAATCAGATCATTTAAAAGTAGGGTATAGTTATGATGTAACTGTATCCAAATTGTCAAGTAATACTGCCGGTTCTCATGAAGTGTCTCTTCAAATCCAATTTGAATGCCGTCCTAAAAAGAAAAAATACAGAACCATCAGTTGCCCATCATTCTAAAAATATATTTTTGTAACCTTTTTGTTAATTAACCGTTATAGCCTTAAATTAAATATCAAAACATGAAGTTCAATTTCATTAAAAGTCGAAAATCACTCGCAATTATCTTATCGGTTTTTGCTGTCTCCTGTGGTATGGAACGTTCTCCGGTGACCGGTTGGTCATATAATGATCCTGATAATGGAGGCTTCGAAAAAATGCCTTATGAAGAACAGGAAACCGGACCCGGATTAGTTTTAATCGAGGGTGGTTCTTTTTCTATGGGACGTAATGAGACGGATGTTACTTATGAATGGAACAATGTTCCGCGTAGGGTAACAGTTTCTTCATTTTACATGGATGAGACTGAGGTAAGTAATTTTTCTTATTTAGAATATTTATGGTGGACAAACCGCGTGTTTGGCCCTACTTTCCCGGATATTTATTATAAAGCATTGCCGGATACTTTGGTATGGAGAGAGAAATTAGCTTATAATGAGCCATATGTAGAATATTATTTACGTCACCCATCTTACAGGGATTATCCTGTAGTAGGTATCAACTGGTTACAGGCCAATGAATTTTGTGCATGGAGAACAGACCGTGTGAACGAATTCATTTTAATCCGTGAAGGTTTATTGGATCATGTTCCAAATCCTTCTGATCAGGATTACTTCAGTACAGAAGCCTATTTATCAGGTAAATGGCAAGGGCAGTTAAAACAAAAATTACCTTCTTTTGATGAGCAAAATCCTGAGAGAGATGTGAAAATGGAAGATGGTATCTTTTTACCGAAATACCGTTTACCGACAGAAGCTGAGTGGGAATACGCCGCTTACGGTTTAATTGGCAATACAATTGGTGAGCGTATCACCGATCGTAGAATTTACCCATGGAACGGACATGGTGTTCGTAACTCTGATGAAAAATACATTGGTCAGATTGCTGCAAACTTTGTGCGTGGTAATGGTGATATGATGGGAACTGCAGGTTTCCTGAATGATAATGCTGACGTTACTGCTCCGGTTTATTCTTACTGGCCAAATGATTATGGCTTGTACAACATGGCAGGTAACGTATCTGAATGGGTTATGGATGTTTACAGAGCAAGTACCGCTCAGGATGCTGATGAATTCAGGCCTTTCCGTGGTAACGTTTTTGTTACGCAGGTAAAGGATAGTACGGACGGATCTATTTCTACAAACATTGACGGTCCTGTTTTCCAGAAATTCAAACATAAAGTAAATGCTCCTTCTGCACATGGTGTGAGTCAGGAAACTACTGAAGTGACAGACAGCGTATTGACTGTTTTAACTCAGGATGCTCAGGAATATAAAAACGCCCCTTCAGATGGAAAATCTGATATCCCGGGTCGTGTAAAATGGAGAGAAGTTACATCAGCTATTTCTTCTGATAACCTGGATGAGAGAAGAAACTACAAAACATCAGATTATATCAGTTATTTAGATGGCGATGTTAATTCCAGTTTATATTACACTGAAGGGGAAGAAGCGTATGGAGAAAGAGCAAATAGCTTAATGTATGAATACGCAAAAACGTCACTGATTAATGATAAAGCACGTGTTTATAAAGGCGGTAGCTGGAGAGACAGAGCTTATTGGTTAAATCCTGGTACACGCCGTTATTTAGATCAAAGACAGGCTACTGCATACATTGGATTCAGATGTGCAATGGTAAGAGTTGGTAGTCCGGTTGGATTAGGAAAATAAATTTGTTGAAAACTATATGAAGAGCCCCTTATCAAACGATAAGGGGCTTTTTAATTTTAAGGCATGGAGAAATACATCAGTACTGAGGAATTGCATAGATTGTTTATTGCCTGTAATCAAAGAATAACAACGGATACAAGAAAACTGGAAGAAGGAGCGATTTTTTTTGCTTTAAAAGGAACTAATTTTGACGCTAACCAGTTTGCACAAAAAGCAATTGATGCTGGTTGCGCTTATGCTGTTGTAGATAACATCGATGTTTGCAGCAATACCAAGACCTTGTTAGTGAAAGATGTTCTGGAGGCATTACAGGAGTTGGCAAAATATCACCGACAGCAATTGAGGATTCCCGTTATCAGCATTACGGGAAGTAATGGTAAAACAACCAATAAAGAATTGATCCATGCTGTGCTTTCAAAAAAATACAATACTTACGCTACAAAAGGCAATCTGAATAATCACATTGGAGTTCCGCTTACTCTACTGTCTATAAAACGGGAGCATGAAATCGCTATCGTTGAAATGGGAGCCAATCACCAGGGAGAAATTGATATGCTATCAAGGTTATCAGATCCGGACTTTGGCTTAATTACTAATATCGGTAAAGCTCATTTGGAGGGCTTTGGCAGTGAAGAGGGAGTGAAGAAAGGAAAAACCGAATTGTATCGCTATTTAAAGAAAAAAAATGGCAAAATATTCATTAACGGAAACGATCCTGTTTTGACAGAACTGAGTGATGGACTTGATAAGATTTATTATGGAGAAAACAATGAATTTGATGTTTATGGACAATTATGTTCTGCTACTGAGTTCGTTGAGTTTAAATGGAATTTAAAGAACCAGGAACTGGACGGGGAACCAATAGTAAGAACGAAAATGTTCGGTCACTATAATTTTATTAATTTGTTATGTGCCGCATGTATTGGCCATTATTTTGGAGTAGAGAAAAAAGATATCAATTCGGCTCTGGGAAATTATACGCCTGAAATGAATCGTTCTCAGGTGCTAAAAACGAAAACTAATTCAGTTATTCTTGATGCTTATAACGCTAATCCAAGCAGTATGAATCTGGCTATTGAAAATTTCAGTAAACAGTCTTTAAAACGGAAAGTAATTATACTCGGGGACATGTTTGAACTGGGAGAATACAGTTCTCTTGAGCATCATACTGTTTTGGATAACCTAAGTAAAACCGGCATCGAAAAGATAATTTTAGTAGGAATTCAATTTTCTTTATTAAAAAATCAGTTCCCAAATTATCAGTTTTTTTTAAATACCGACGAATTAAAGAAATATTTGAGCGACATGGAGATGGTTGATTCTACTATATTAATAAAGGGTTCGAGGGGAATGCAATTAGAGAAAATTGTAGAATGTTTGTAGCAATTTTTTTTGTTAAATTATTCGTTAATCAATTTATTAATCGCTAAGTTTGTCTCAATGTTGTTTAATTAAAAAACCAAAAAATCATGAAAAAACAATTACTTTTCGGTTTTGCCGCATTTGCTGCTTTAGCTGCAACTGCTCAAAACTCTCACAAAGT
>JAJNBG010000013.1 GCA_021155905.1 Bacteroidota bacterium | reverse complement strand
ATCCGCGTGACCTGGACAATCTACGTGAGCGTAGTGACGGTTAGCTGTTTGATATTCTACGTGAGAAGTATTGATCGTGATACCACGCTCTTTTTCTTCAGGAGCATTATCAATAGAAGAGAAATCTCTTACTTCTGATAATCCTTTTTCTGCCAATACAACTGTAATTGCAGCAGTTAATGTAGTTTTACCGTGATCTACGTGACCAATTGTACCAATGTTTACGTGTGGTTTGGAACGGTCGAATTTTTCTTTAGCCATTGTTATTTTTGTTTAATTGTTATTATTTATTATTATAGTTTAACTATCTCTTTTTTACTTTTTGAATCTACGGAAATCGCTTCTCGTAAACTCATTTTTTTGAGCTGTTGAGCGGTCCCGATAGCTATCGGGAGAACCGCAACTTACTCCTTTTGAGCTGTTGAGCGGGATTGAACCGCCGACCTCCTCCTTACCAAGGAGGTGCTCTACCACTGAGCTACAACAGCTTTCAATTCTGCTGTTTGCCGTATTTAAAAGAACTGTGTTTTGTATACACGAAAAGTCCCTCTATTTCTGGGGACTTTCAAAAGGCTGAAGACCGCATACGCAAGTCTTTCCTGTCTTTTGTCCGTTTATACGGTTATTCATCAACTTCACTTCTTCTTTCTATTGGAGCGAAAGACGGGTCTCGAACCCGCAACCTCCAGCTTGGAAGGCTGGAGCTCTACCAATTGAGCTACTTATATCCCCGATTAAACAGAGCCGAAGAAGGGACTCGAACCCCCGACCTACTGATTACAAATCAGTGGCTCTACCAGCTGAGCTACTTCGGCTTAATTTTTTGATTTTAAAGAACGTCCCGTTTTATTGGGGTTGCAAATTTAATAACAATTTCCGTTGTTACAAAAAAAAAAATAACTTTTTTTGCTTTTTCTCGAAAATAATTATCTTTCATTTCTTTGAATAACACAAAAAGGAGAAATTTCCTCCTTTTTGTGTTGAATTCTGCAACAGTTTAGTGTTTATTCAGGTATGCTGCAACACCTTTGTGATCTGCCTTCATGGCATCTTTGCCTTTTGTCCAGTTTGCCGGGCAAACCTCGCCTTTTTCTTCGAAATACTGTAACGCATCTACCATGCGTAAAGCCTCTTCAACATTACGTCCTAAAGGCAGGTCATTGATTAACTGGTGACGAACAATACCTTTTTTATCAATTAAGAATAATCCACGGAAAGCAATCATTTCGCCGGTCGCAATCAAATCGCCATTATCATTCACATCGTAATCCCCAAATAAAGTATCAAAATTGATGGAAATGATTTTAGTTGTATCAGCTACAATAGGGTAAGTTACCCCTTTAATACCGCCTTGTTTTTTATCCAACTGCAACCAACCCCAGTGACTTTGTTCAGTATCGGTACTACAGCCAACCACGGCACATCCGCGTTTCTCAAACTCACCGAGTTTCTCCTGGAAAGCGTGCAACTCAGTCGGGCAAACAAACGTGAAGTCTTTTGGATAAAAGAAAAATACCACGTGTTTCTTACCGATGTACTGGTCAAGGGAGAAATTGTCTTTTTATTTTTTAAAGATTATTAAAATTTTTATGCAAAATTATCATTTACTTTGTGTAAACGATTGGAATTTTTCAATTGTTTAATAATAAAAGTTAAAAAAGTATGCCAGTTACAATAGGAAAACCCGCTCCCGATTTTAAATTATTTAATACAGAAAAGAAAGAAATTGCGCTATCGGATTATAGAGGTAAAAACCTTGTAATTCTGTTTTTTCCCTTGGCTTTTACCGGTACCTGTACCGCTGAATTGTGTTACATCCGCGACCATTATAATATTTACACAGAACTGGATACAGAAGTGATCGGAATTTCGATTGATTCTTTATTTGTGTTGAACCACTACAAAAAAGAGCAGAATTTTAATTTTGAGTTATTATCTGACTTCAACAAAGTTGCCTCTTTAGCATACGATGTGCTTTATGAAGAATTCATTTTTGGAATGAAAGGTGTTTCCAAACGTTCTGCTTTCATTGTGGACAAACAAGGTGCTATACAATACGCTGAAGTGCTTGAAAAAGCGACTGATCAGCCAAATTATGAAAATATTAAGACCTGTTTAGAGGGATTGAATTAATCGGGTTCTTTGGGAATGCTTAAATCTTATTTCGATAAAAATTTAATAGAAGCAGGCTGTGATGAGGCTGGCCGCGGTTGCCTGGCAGGCCCGGTTTACGCTGCTGCCGTAATTTTACCAAAAAAATATAAAAATAAATGGTTAAACGATAGTAAGCAATTAACTGATAAAGACCGTTATGAATTGCGTCCTGAGATAGAAGAAAAAGCTATTACATGGGCAGTGGGGGTTGTTGATAATATAGAAATTGATAAGATCAATATTTTAAAAGCTTCCTTTTTAGCCATGCATCGTGCTATTGATCAACTCAAACAAACACCCGAATTGCTTTTAATTGACGGAAACCGTTTTACTCCCTACAAGCAAACACCTCATCAATGCATCATTAAAGGTGACGGGAAGTTTCTGAGTATTGCCGCTGCCAGTATTTTAGCAAAAACCTACCGGGATGATTTCATGAAAGAAGCAGCTCTGCAACATCCACACTACGGGTGGGAAACAAATATGGGTTATCCCACAAAATTTCACAGGGAAGCCATTCGTAATCATTCAACTACATCTCTTCACCGACTGACCTTTCAGTTGTTGCCATCTCAGTTGGAAATTGAACTGGAGATTGACGAATAATCAACGCGAATCCCGAAAATTATATATGGAATTTATTACAAAAGACCTCAGCGATTATTGTGAAAACAGTACATCTCCCGAATCAGAAATTTTATCACAATTAAATCGCGAAACACATTTAAAGGTCGTTTCACCGCGCATGCTTAGCGGGCATTTACAAGGGCGGTTTTTAAGTTTGATTTCCAAACTTCAACAACCAAAACTAATTGTAGAAATCGGAACCTATACCGGCTATTCTGCTTTATGTTTAGCAGAAGGGCTTCATCAAGATGGGAAACTGATTAGCATTGATGTTAATGAAGAAACTTCTGCTTTTGCCAGATCGTTTATCGAAAAAACTGACTATACAGATAAAATAGAACTGGTTTTGGGAGATGCTAAAAACTACATTCCAACGATCGAAGAATCCATCGATTTGGTGTTTATTGATGCGGACAAAAAAAATTACCTCAACTACTATCATTTGGTCATTGATCAATTAAATCAAGGCGGTTTGATCATCGCAGATAACGTGCTCTGGAGTGGAAAAATCACTATGCCTGAGACAGACATGGATAAGGAAACGTTTGCGCTCCATCAATTCAACCAATTTGTTCAACAGGATGATCGGGTAGAGAACCTGTTACTACCCATCAGAGACGGATTAATGGTAGTAAGAAAGAAATAACTATTTTATTAAAACTCATTAACAAAAGCCGTCCGCTTTTACGGTAATTTCTTACTTTCGTAGCCTACAAAAAAGCTTTGGCTTCTATCAACCCGTTAAAAAATAACATTATGGCAACTATGAAATACTCTGCTCAATTAGCTTCCGTTGAAGATGCTAAAAACTTAGGCTTACTTTCTGAAGAATATGATCGTATCAAAGAAATTTTAGGCCGTACGCCTAATTTCACAGAAGTATCAATTTTCTCAGTAATGTGGAGCGAACACTGTTCCTATAAAAATTCCATTACCTGGTTAAAAACCTTACCAAAAGATGGCCCGCACATGCTGGCCAAAGCCGGTGAAGAGAATGCAGGATTGGTAGATATCGGAGACGGTTTAGGCTGTTGCTTTAAAATTGAATCTCATAATCACCCAAGCGCTTTGGAGCCATACCAAGGTGCTGCAACAGGTGTTGGCGGCATTAACCGTGATATTTTTACAATGGGTGCGCGCCCTATTGCGCAATTAAACTCTTTGCGTTTCGGAGATATCAATTCTCAAAAAACACAATGGTTGGTAAAAGGTGTTGTAAAAGGAATTGGTGATTACGGAAACGCTTTTGGTATTCCAACGGTTGGTGGTGAAGTATTTTTTGATGAATGTTATAACGTGAACCCTTTGGTGAATGCCATGAGTGTTGGAATCGTGAAAGAAGGGGAAACAGTAAGCGCAACTTCTTATGGTGTTGGGAATCCTGTATTTATTGTAGGGTCTTCAACCGGAAAAGACGGAATTGCGGGCGCTGCGTTTGCAAGTAAAGACTTAACAGAAGATTCAGCAAAAGATTTACCATCAGTGCAGGTGGGCGATCCGTTCCAGGAAAAATTATTATTGGAAGCGACTTTGGAAGTGATTAAAACCGGTGCAGTAATTGGCATGCAGGATATGGGTGCTGCAGGGATTACCTGTTCTACGTCCGAGATGAGCGCTAAAGGCGAACATGGTATGAATATATGGCTGGATAAAGTCCCTACTCGTCAGGCAGGCATGCATCCTTTCGAAATTTTATTATCAGAATCGCAGGAGCGTATGCTCGTTGTAGTTGAGAAAGGTAAAGAAGCATTGGTACAGGCTGTGTTTGATAAATGGGACCTGAACTGTGAACAAATTGGTGAAGTAACTGCGGGCGACCGTTTAAAATATTACATGAATGAAGAACTCGTTGCTGATGTGCCGGCCGGCGTGTTAGTATTAGGCGGTGGTGCTCCAATCTACAAGCGTGATTACAAAGAACCTGCTTATTATGCAGAATCAAAAAAATTCAATATATCTTCTGTAGAAGAACCAAAAGACCTAAAAGTGGTCATGCAGTTTTTAGCGAAACTTCCTAATTTGGCAAGCAAGCGCTGGATCTATAACCAATACGATAGCATGGTTGGTGGCATTAACATGAGTACCAACAGGCCTAGCGATGCTGCCATCGTGAATGTAAAAGGAACTAAAAAAGCGTTGGCGATGACGGTTGATTGCAATGCGCGTTATGTCAATGCAGATCCTGAAGTAGGATGTGCTATTGCAGTTTCAGAAGCAGCTCGTAATATTGTATGCAGCGGCGGTGCACCAAGTGCAGTGACCAACTGTTTGAATTTTGGTAATCCCTATAATCCGGAAGTGTACTGGCAGTTTGTTGGTTCCATTAAAGGAATGAGCGCAGCCTGCTTGAAATTTAAAACGCCTGTAACAGGCGGTAACGTAAGTTTCTACAACCAATCCAGCTATGAAGGACCAGTGTTTCCTACTCCAACCATTGGTATGATTGGGATACTGGAAGATAAATCTTTACAAACCACATTGGATTTTAAAAAGGAAGGTGATGCAATCTACTTAATTGGTGAAAGCAAGAATGATATTTCTTCTTCCGAATATTTATACAACTATCTGAAAGTAAAAAATACACCGGCACCTTTCTTTGACCTGGAAACCGAATTTAATATTCAGAATGCCGTGGCTTCAATTATAAAAAATAAATTGATCACTTCTGCTCATGATGTGAGCGATGGCGGTGTGTTTATGAACCTATTGGAAAGCGCTATGGTAAATAATTTAGGTTTTGAAATTAACTGTGATGCATCCGTTCGTAAAGATGCATTCCTGTTTGGTGAAGCACAAAGCCGTGTGATTGTCAGCACGAATAAAGGTGCAGACCTGGAAGTAGAATTGAAAAAACAAAATGTAGTATTTATTAAATTAGGATCTGTAAAAGGAAACTCTATCGTGATTGATGGAACCAATTATGGAACGATAGCCGAGTACAAGCATTCTTTCGATACGAGTATTGAAGGTTATATGAATTAATAATTTATTGATTAGTAACAAGAAAGCAGAAGTTAATCACTTCTGCTTTTTTTATTACATTAGACATCGCAAAACATATCTTATGAAATTTATTTTTCCGTTAATACTTTTTATTTTTTCTTTTTATTTTTCTACTTCTCAAAACTACGAGGAAACTTCAGTTGCATTCATCCAAAAGTTACAACGTCAACAATATGACAGTTGTTTTATGATGTTTGACACTTCGATGGCTAATAAGTTCAATGTGGATATGCTGGAAGGGATGTGGAAAACCATTCCTAAATACATGGGCGAATACAAAGGCTATACATCGGTGACTTCAGAGAAAAAAGATTCCATGGATATTGTCATGGTGAGGTGCGAATTTGAAAAAACCAAAATGGATTTGCAGTTTGCTTATAAAGGAAACAATAAAATAATGGGTATGTACTTTGTTCCTCCAAAAAACAAAAATGCTTACGTGGCCCCGGAATATGTCTTACAGCACAAATATTACGAAACAAAAATTGCAGTTAAAACAGGCACTCTATCTTTGCCTGGTGCGCTGTGCGTTCCAAATAACGTCAAAAACCCTCCTGTTGTGATATTATTGGCCGGCTCGGGCCCTAATGACAAAGACGAAAGTATTGGGCCTAATAAGCCGCTAAAAGACCTCGCAACAGGTTTAGCTTCGAATGGCATTGCAACTTACCGGTATGATAAACGCACCCTGACCTATGCGAAAGAATCCAGTCAGCAAATGGATAAATTTGATTTAAACAAAGAGGTAATAGACGATGCGCTCAGCGCGGTGGAAATGCTGAAAAAAAATCCTGAATTTAAAAACTCAAAAATATTCATTGTGGGTCATAGTCTTGGTGCCATGTGCGCACCTTTAATTGCAAGCAAATCCAAATCAGTGAATGGAATTGTTCTGCTAGCAGGAAATGCACAGCCTTTAGAAGATCTCCTACTCGAACAATATAACTATGTCTTCGGAATAGATAGCATCAATGCTGACGAGAAAAAAGAAATCGACACGCTCACTAAACAAATTAAAATTCTGAAAGACCCGAAACTTTTAAAAGCTGCTACCAAAGAACAATTGCCTTTGAACCTTCCATCTTTTTATTGGCAATCCTTTACCAAATACAATCAGGTGCAGGTTGCAAAAAAAATAAAGCAGCCGATCCTTGTGATCCAGGGAGAAAGAGATTACCAGGTAACGATGGCCGATTTCAATTTATGGAAACAAAACCTTGAAGGAGATCCAAAGAACCAATTTATCTCATACCCTTCCTTAAATCATATGCTCATGAAGGGGGAAGGAAAATCTGTTCCCGCAGAATATGAAAAACAAGGAAACGTGGATGAACAGATTATCCTGGATATCACAAAATGGATCAAAAGTCAATAATATAATATAAGGCGCTTTCCAACTTATAAAATTCTGCTCCTTATCCGCTGGAGAAACAGATTCAGTCTCTATCTGGCTGCGTATTCAACCATTTTCAAATTATTTTTAATTCCACTGTAACTTTTCAGAGGTTGGCTGCGTCCTATGTATAAATCTGCAGAAAAAGATGATTTACATTCTAAAACATAAAAAAATGAAACATATTCTATTATCCTCCATTCTTTTAATCAGCACATTAGCAATTAAAGCTCAAACATCCCAGGAAAGAGAAGTTAAACCTTTTAAAAAACTGGAAGTATCAGGTGCATCTACTGTCATTTTCACGCAAAGCGATACTTTAAAACTGAAAGTGGTAGCCGACGAAAAAGAGATCAATAACATTTATACAACATTTGAAGGTGAGACACTGGTAGTTAAAGCAAAAGGCAGTTTTAATCATAACTATAAAGTTTATGTTAGTGGCAATACATTACAACAGATCACTTCCAGTGGCGCTTCAAAATTCAGCACGTCCAATACTTTAGTAGCGGATAGTTTATCCATGGATGTGTCAGGGGCCAGTGATGTAATCGCCATCGTTAAAACCAAAACGCTTGATGTAACTTTAAGCGGCGCTTCGGGAGTAAATTTAGAAGGGACTACAGAAACACTTCATAGCCGCGTAAGCGGGGCTTCCGCCTTAAAGAGTTATAAATTAAACTCGAATGTTACAAATGTGACGGCGTCCGGTGCTTCATCTGCTAAAGTATTTGCCAACGAAAAAATCAATGCCAACGCAACCGGCTCCAGCACCATTAAATTTAAAGGCGAACCAAAGGATGTAAGTGCCGAAGCATCTGCCTCCTCATCCATTGCCAAAGTGGTTGGCGATGATCTGTCTAAAAAATCAGGTGATAAAAAAGATTCGACGACCTTCAATTTTCGAAAAAAGAAATTTGTGATCATTGATAAAGACATGGACATAGACACTGATCTAAATGACAACGATGACGATGATTTTCATCACTGGGGAGGATTCGGGATGGGCGTAAATGGCTGGCTATCCAATGGAGGTGCGGCGATGCCTAAAGGACAGGAATATATGGCTTTAAACTACGGTAAATCTTTAAACTTCCAGTTAAACCTTGAAAAAGACATTCATCTCTATAAAAATTACGTGAACCTGGTATTGGGTTTAGGCTTTGAATGGAACCAATATGAATTCAGCAATAAAACAAGGTTAAACCCTGATTCAAGTTATACTTATGGACTGATCGATTCATCCAACATATACAGCTACAAAAAAAACAGGCTCAAAACTACTTTCGTGAATGTGCCGGTACTTTTAGAATTCAATACCAGTAAAAATCCTAAAAAAGCATTTCACATTGCCGTTGGTGCCATCGGAGGATATAAATTAGGTTCCCGCACACGCCAGATTCTTGAACTGAAAGGAAGCGATATTAAATTCATTAAAAAGGACGATTATAACATTAATCCGTTTCGTGTTAATGCGCATGCAAGCATTGGTTACCATAACTTCACATTATATGCCGATTATGCATTAAACCCTTTGTTTGAAAGCGGAAAAGGTCCGGAATTATATCCATTTACCATTGGTGTAAAATTAATTTCATTCTAAAAGACCAAAAATTACGAGCGATTAATTTAACAACCGCTTCAAGCAATTAAAACCCTTCTGATTGATAGCAGAAGGGTTTTTTAATTTCGAGAAAATCTTTACAGTGATTCTTTTTACGTTCGATTTTTTAAACTCGTCTAATTCGTTTTTCTTTTGCTCCCTTTGCAAAATTCCCTTAAACATTTATCTTTGAAAAAAGATTAATTTCCCATGGAGCAGAACCTGAAACCCGAAGAACGTGAGCTGGTAAAGCTGGTACAGTATTTTAAGAAACGTGCGCAAGTCCTTGCCACCGATAATAAACTGGAAGACGATTACCGCCAGATGCTGGAAACCTGTGATAAACTAACAGAGCAATTGTTTCTTCACGCGAAAAATCGCGACACCATTTTAGCGGAACGTGAGCAACTGGAAGCAATGATCAAGGACAATGCGAAATGCCCTAAATGCAACAGCAATGAAATGCTGAAAGTTATTGGTTTCGAAACAAGCCCACAAGGGTGGAAAAGCAATAAGTATAAATGTCGCCGCTGTAACATTGCCTTCGTTTGGAACGCTCCCAATAACCCATGGGACATGATTCCTTATGTAGAAAAATTCATTCAGGATACCGAAGAAAAAATGGCCGGTCTTGATGGTTCCGACGAAAGCGTTGAAGCAACCAAAGCAGGACTGGAAGCTATGAAAGCGAATGTCGCCAAGCTTAAGCCTGTTACCGAGGCTTCTGACCTTGATATGAAAGATTTGCAGGATCGCGAAGTTCAAATGGCCGACATGGTTCATAAGTTCAAAAAACACCTCATGATTGAAAAGATCAAAATGGAGGAATAAGAAGTGAATTAAACGCATCTCAGGAAAACACTTACAACAATCAATTATTTTTTAAATTTTCTTGCATTATGAGAAATTTAGTTTAACTTTGTATCTCAAAGTACTTTCTAATTAATAAACATAATCTTAAATTAACATGACACAAGAAAACAACTTAAAAAAACAGCCAGATCAAAAGGCTGCAATCGTTAAACCGATGCTTATTGGGGCTGCCATCGGTTTAATATTTATTTCATTTTTTGTCTTTGGGGTCGATCAACCAAACCCGGACTGGCCAAAATTCTGGATGGTGAGGCCATTAGTTGTTGTTCCGGTTGCGGGCGCAATAGGAGGATTGTTTTACTCATTTATGGATTATCAATGTTCTCGTGGTTTCAATAGAACTGTGGCAGTTCTTCTAAGCCTTATAGTTTTTGTTATTGGATTGTGGATGGGCACAGTTCTGGGACTGGTTGGCACCATGTGGCATTAAAAATCCATGCTTAAGCCGTTCGGAACCACCCGGTAAATGTTTAAACCAAATCAGATGATGAAAAATAAACTGCATATACTTAATGTCCTGGGCTGGGTTTTTGGTTTAAGTGTTTTTGTCGTTGGTGTATTAAATTTAATTTTGGTGCATCCCATTCCGGCTTTAATTTACGTTGTACTTTCATTCATCTACTTTCCGCCTACAGGTAAACTGATTAGAAAAAAATACGACCTTCTGATACCTTCCTGGATGAAAATCATACTCGCAATCGTAATTGTTATGTTTACTCTCGGGGTCAGCGACCTAGGCGATATAATAGATCATTGGGCCAAGTAGTTGTTTTTAATTACAGCTAATAAGTTAGTAAATCTATCCTTCATCAAATCAGCTTTTTACAGCACTTGTATGATTGACATTTTTATTTTACACAATTCATCGATTCATCGTGTTAAAAAGTTAATTAGTCTGAAAATGCTATTTAACGGTCAAAATGTTTTGTTTTATTCAAAAATTTAATTATATCTTTATATGAGAATAGACCACTACGTTTACTCACTAAAACATACATTTTAATCAATAAAAACATGGTTGCAGAAGTTGAAACCCATAATTTAGTAGAACCTTTAAAAGCTTTTTTCGGCTTTGGCGGGTTCAAAGGAAATCAGGAAGCGATAATCAATAATATACTTAACAAACAGGATACATTTGTCATCATGCCAACCGGCGGTGGTAAATCTCTCTGCTACCAGTTACCTGCTATTATGAGCGAAGGAACGGCGATCATTGTTTCTCCGTTAATTGCTTTAATGAAAAACCAGGTGGACGCCATTCGTGGATTCAGTAATGAAACAGGAATTGCCCACTTTTTAAACTCGTCCTTAAATAAATCCGAGATAGCTACCGTTAAGAAAGACGTATTGTCAGGAAAAACCAAATTATTGTACGTTGCTCCTGAGACTTTAAACAAGGAAGACAATGTTGAATTCTTCTCGGAATTTAAAATTTCCTTCTTTGCGATCGACGAAGCACATTGTATCTCCGAATGGGGCCATGATTTCCGTCCGGAGTACCGTCGTTTGCGTCCAATAATCGATAAATTAGGATCAGTACCGGTTATGGCTCTAACAGCCACTGCTACGCCAAAAGTACAGCAGGATATTCAAAAGAATTTAGGCATGTTGGATGCGAATTTGTTCAAATCCTCCTTTAACCGTGAGAATTTATACTATGAAGTTCGCGCCAAGCAGAATGTGATTAAAGAAATCA
The DNA here is from genome assembly GCA_021155905.1 of Bacteroidota bacterium. GTDB lineage: Bacteria > Bacteroidota > Bacteroidia > B-17B0 > Aurantibacillaceae > UBA4416. Next base: position 83,985 of record JAJNBG010000013.1, on the reverse strand, counting down.
TTAAATATGCGAAGCAAAATTCCGGTAAATCAGGCATTATTTACTGCTTGAGCCGTAAAAAGGTGGAAGAAGTAGCCCAGGCACTAATTGTGAATGGCGTGAAAGCAGCCCCATATCATGCAGGTTTGGACGCGAAGGAACGGGCTAAAACACAGGATGGCTTCTTAATGGAAGACATTGACGTGATTGTAGCGACAATCGCTTTTGGAATGGGAATTGACAAACCGGATGTGCGTTATGTGATTCACCATGATATTCCAAAATCACTGGAAGGATATTACCAGGAAACAGGTCGTGCGGGACGTGATGGTGGTGAAGGAAACTGCTTGACATTCTACAGTTACGATGATATCATGAAACTGGAAAAGTTCATGAAAGATAAACCGGTAAATGAACAGGAAATAGGTAAACAAATGCTGGCTGAAACAGCCTCATTTGCAGAAACCTCTTCATGCCGCCGGAAATTTATCCTGCATTATTTCGGGGAAGAGTTCAACGATACCAGATGTAACGAGATGTGTGACAATTGTCGCCATCCAAAACAGAAATTTGAAGCTCAGGACGATCTGATGCTTGCCATTAAAGCAGTAAAAGAGAGCAAAGAGAAGCATAAAGTAAAAGATATTATCAATTTATTGATCGGAAACTTGACTGCCACCGGAAAATCCTATAAACACAACGAGTTAAAAACCTGGGGTGAAGGCGTGGAAGCCGATAAGGACGATAAGTTCTGGAATGCAGTAATGCGCCAGGCTATTGTGAATGGCTTCTTTTCCAAGGATATTGAGAATTACGGTCTGGTAAAAATCACAGATAAAGGAAAAGAGTTTATAAAAAATCCGTTCAGCATCAAATTTACCCGTGATAATGATTTCAGTAATGCTGAAAGTGATAGCGATGAGGACATTGTTGGAGGAAAAGGTTCACACAGCACAGATGAGGTTTTATATGCGATGCTGAAAGACCTGACCAAGAAAATTGCCAAGCAAAATAATTTGCCTCCTTATATTATTTTCCAGGAGCCTTCCTTAGAGGAAATGTCCATCAACTACCCGATTACCATGGAAGAAATGGCCAAAATCACCGGAGTTGGGGCTGGTAAAGCCACTAAATACGGGAAGCCGTTCTTAGAAGTCATCAAAAAACACGTAGAGGAAAATGACATCGAGCGTCCTAGTGACATGGTCATCAAATCAGTAGTGAATAAATCAGGATTAAAAGTGTTTATCATCCAAAACATTGACCGTAAGGTGAGTCTGGAAGATATGGCTAAAAATAAAAACCTGAAGATGAACGATCTGTTGACGGAAATTGAAACCATCGTGACATCAGGAACTAAGGTGAACATCAATTACTACATTGATCAGGTGATTGATGAAGATAAGAAAGATGATATTTACGAATGCCTGAGAGAAGCAGAAGCTGATGATATTAACGCAATCTTAAAGGACCTTGGCGAAGATGAATACAGCGAAGAAGAAGTAAGATTGATGAGAATCAAATTCATCAGCGAGTTCGCAAATTAGTTATTAAATAACTTAAGGGAAGCCATCTGCTAGCTAGCAAATGGCTTCTTTGTTTTAAGCATTTACTGGTTAATAAAACCCTTTTTGCATCTTGATTAACTCCTTGATTTTTAGTAAATTCGCTCATATGACGACGATCACTAAAAAATCACAGGCAGATAGCAAACAGAGTTTAGCTATTCTTTGCGCAACGTTTAAAAACAGAACTGAATATGCTTTAACCAAAGAACAGGCTGATTATATAACGAATGACATTAAAGCGAATGACAGAAAATTTATTTGTATCAATACCTTGTCTCGTTTGGTATGCGTGGTTTTAATCGATGAGAAAAAGAATCACTATACATCATTGGAAGTGATTCGTAAACACGGCGCTTCCATATCCGACTTTATGAATGCAGAAAAGCGTCAGGCAGTTTCCATTATCAATGAGTTACCGAACGCTGATTATTCTCTGGCATTAGCCGAAGGATTGGCTTTGGCGAATTACCAGTTCATTAAGCATAAGCCAAGTGCTAAGAAAAATAAGAATACGTTTACTGCCATTTCTATCATTGATAGTAAGACAACCGAACAGCAGCTTTCAAATTTATCTATTGCCGTAGATGCCACACTAAAAGCACGTGACCTGGTAAATGAACCAGTGAATACATTGAATGCAACAGATCTGGCGGATGCTTTCAAGGCTATGGGAAAAAACGCCGGGTTTAAAGTAGAAGTATTCAATAAAGCAAAAATTAAACAGTTGAAAATGGGCGGCTTGTTGTCTGTGAACCAGGGAAGCGTAGATCCTCCTACATTTTCTGTAATGGAATACAAACCTAAAAATCCAAAGAATAAGAAACCATATGTATTGGTAGGTAAAGGGGTTGTTTATGATACCGGTGGCCTGAGCTTAAAGCCTACACCGAACAGCATGGACTTAATGAAATGTGATATGGCCGGCGCAGCTGCAGTTGGATGCACGATGTATGCCATTGCAAAAGCTAAGTTGAACGTTCATATCATCGCATTGGTGCCTGCTACAGATAATCGCCCCGGATTTAATGCTTTTGCGCCGGGGGATATCATCACCATGATGGATGGCAGTACAGTTGAGATGTTGAACTCCGATGCCGAAGGCCGTATGATCCTGGCCGATGCTCTTCATTATGCGAAAAGGTATAAGCCTGAAATGGCCATTGAGTTATCAACTTTAACAGGCGCTGCTGCCGTCGCAATTGGTCAATATGGTATTGTTAGTATGGGTACCGCCACGGATGAACAAAAAACAAAACTAACGGTCAGCGGACTTAGAATGCATGAACGCCTGGCTGAGTTTCCTTTCTGGGATGAGTACGACGAATTAATTAAATCAGATATTGCTGATCAGAAAAATCTGGGCGGACCATATGGCGGAGCAATAACTGCAGGAAAGTTCCTTGTAAAATATACAGATTACCCTTACATGCATTTTGACATAGCAGGGCCCGCCTTTCTTTCAGCAAAAGACAGTTACAGAGGCAAAGGCGGAACAGGCTACGGCGTAAGGCTATTATTTGATTTTTTCTCAAATCTATAGTTTGAAATTTATTCTACATATCATTTTGTTCTGTTCAGTTTTGGGTTTTTCCCAGACTAAACTCAATGAATCTTTGGTGGTAGTAGGTTATGGTGCATCCGGAAAAGAAGAACTCAAACAGGTTATTGTAAAATTTAATTTTGTCAATTATGTTTTTGCCGGAAAAGATACGGTCATGACGGTCAACGGTAAAAAAGACGGCAAAGATTATTTAAGATTTGATGAAGGAGAAAATATATTATACCGGAACCGTTATTTAATTTCTTCTAAAGGCTGCATTCTGGATCTGCAAACCAGGGAAGTTTTACGTGATGCCCCCGCAAAAGTTGTGAAATTAACGAACGATAGCGTCATCTATTTTATCAATGATGTATTTTCAGGTTCCTATTATTCCCTTTATAACTTAACAACCCGACTCTATTCTGATATTTCCCAGCCGGATTTCAAGCCTCTGGTTGGCCAGAATGTTGAAATAGATCAAAAAAGTTCTCCGTATAAGTTAATTTACTTTCCAAAAGGAAAACCGAAAGCTATACTGATGGATGATGCAGGGCACGGCGGGGTTTCTACGATTGAAAAAAAAACAGGGGTTCCGGTTTATTGGATCGACGATAATTCATTTATGTTTCCCTACATTAAAATTACTGATCTAGAGGGAAGTATCGTAAAATACGACCTGAATCTAAAAACTCAAAAAACAATAGGATCTTTCAGTGCAAATGCTAAAATTCCAACGACCTTTACCTTCAATAAAATAAATAATGCTTTGGTGGAATTTTCTTTTAAAGACAAATACTACCTCATAAATCCGATAAAAGAAACCATGCTAAATACCTATTATAAGGATTTTGAGTATAATTATTCTATAAGTACCGATATAAAACCCCTGGGCAGAACAATTTATCATAAAGGCATAGAAATTGGTAAAAATTATTTTGAATTACATAACTTTAAGGCATCAAACAACCATGCTGCAATTATTTGCAATATAAAGATGGGAGGTTCTGCTACTAAAAGGGAACTTTCGGTTTATAGCGTGTTTAAAGCAAAATGGGAAAACATCTATGTTGACCATTTAGTTTCGATTGCAGGATGGATTATAAATTAATAATATGGTAGAAAATAAAATAGTAGTTGGAATTTCCCAGGGCGACCTGAATGGGATTGGTTTGGAAATCATTTTAAAAACGTTGTCAGATCCTGCGTTGGCTGAACTTTGTGTGCCCGTTTTATTCAGTTCTCAAAAAACAGTTTCTTATTTCAGGAAGATGTTGAACCTGGAGGAATTTAATTTTAATCCTTTACGCGATTTAAATCAGATTAACGGAAAAAAACCAAACGTTTACATTTGTTACGAAGAAGAAGTGACCATTGAAATGGGTAAAGCCACTCTTTCCGGTGGGAAATACGCGAAACTATCCCTAGAAGCAGCTACCCAGGCATTGATTGATAAAAAAATTGATGTATTGGTAACGGCCCCGATCAATAAACATAGCATGCAGGAAGCTGGCTTCATCTATCCGGGACATACAGAATACCTCGGAGAAAAACTTGGCGGCAAACCGTTGATGCTTTTGTGTTCGGGTGATTTACGCGTGGCCATGGTAACAGGCCATGTTCCGGTTAAAAATATTTCTCAATACATTAATACAGAAACAGTATTGATGAAGATTAATCAATTGCATGATTCATTGGTAAAGGATTTTGGGATCCGTAAACCGAAAATTGCAGTGTTGGGATTAAATCCACATGCCGGAGAAAACGGTGCGATTGGTGATGAAGAGATCAACGCCATTATACCGGCCATTAATATCGCCAAAGAAAATAAAATGGTTTACGGACCCTACTCAGCTGACGGATTTTTTGGAAATAACACCCAATCAAAATTTGATGGCGTATTGGCCATGTATCACGACCAGGGCCTGATACCTTTTAAAACGCTGGCCTTTGGTGGCGGTGTTAATTTTACGGCCGGGTTAAATTTTATTCGCACTTCTCCCGATCATGGAACGGCTTATGAAATTGCAGGCAAACAAACGGCTGATGAATCTTCTTTCAGGGAAGCTGTATATGCTGCGATCGATATTTATAGAAAACGAAACCTGATGGAAGAGATTTCGGCAAATCCATTAGCCTTTTCTCCAATCAAAAAAGAAAGAGGATAACATTAAAAAGGACATCTGTTTTGGATGTCCTTTATATTTTACATGAAACTATTATTTTGAATTCTCTTCCCAGATGGCTGCTAAATGCACGATAGTTTGCGTTGCCTTTTCCATGTCCTGTACACTGACCCATTCTAATTTACTGTGAAAAGCATGTTCTCCTGCATAAATATTCGGACAAGGCAATCCCATAAAAGATAAACGGGAGCCATCTGTTCCTCCTCGAATGCTTGACAACACAGGCTTCACTCCTGTCCGCTTAATTGCTTCTAAAGCATTTTCCACCACAAAGTAACAGTTATCCAACACGTCTTTCATGTTACGGTATTGTTCAGTGACTTTAAATTCGTAGCTGGATTTTTTATAGTTTGCCAAAACCGATTTGGTAATTTCTTCTAATTCTGATTCCAAAGCTTTCAATGTTGGTGTATCAAAAGCACGGATGATAAATTTTATTTCAACCTGCTCCAATCCTCCGTTAATAGCTACAGGATGCATAAAGGGTTGCTTTTTTTCAGTCGTTTCAGGTGTTTTATCTTTTGGAATAAGATTAATAATCTCCGCTGCAATTTTAATGGAATGTTCCATTTTATCTTTAGCGAAGCCCGGATGAGTTGGAATACCTTTAATTAAAATGGAGACCCCGTCTGCACTGAAGGTTTCATTTTCAATATGTCCCAACGATTCACCATCCATGGTGTAACCGTATTGAGCTCCTAATTTTTTAATATCCACTTTATCCGCACCTCTTCCTATTTCTTCATCAGGAGTAAATAAAATGCGGATATCGCCATGTTTCACTTCGGGGTGATGCATTAAATAATTGGCGGCATCCATGATTTCAGCTAAACCGGATTTATTATCAGCACCTAATAAGGTTGTGCCATCGGTTGTTACGATATCGTTTCCAATTTGAGCCGCTAAGTCGGGGTGTTCAGCAAATTTAATGATCTGAGATTTGTCGTTTGGTAAAATTATATCCTTTCCGTCGTATTTTGCATGAATAATAGGATTCACATTTTCGCCGCTACAATCCGGTGATGTATCCATGTGAGAGCAAAAACAAATCACCGGAACCTGCTTGGTTGAATTGGAATGAATGGTCGCATAAACATACCCGTGCTGATCCATCTCCGCATCCGTGATACCCATAGTAGTTAATTCCTCAACCAACAATTTACCAAGGTTTTTTTGTTTCATGGTACTTGGGCAGGTCGTGGATTCAGGATCCGATTGTGTATCAATTTTAGCGTAACGTATAAAACGCTCTGTTACCGTATGTTTGTATGTTGTAAAGTCCATTATTATTCCAACGAGATTAGTTTATAAATATAAACCTTTTCCTCATGTTTTAATTTTAAGAAATAAACCCCTTTTGCAAGAGATTCAGTTGAGAAGGTATGCTCACCCTTTTCATATAATTTTGATTCTGCAATAGTTTTAATTTTTTGGCCTATGGCATTATACAAATCGATGGTTAATTCAATCTCTTCCGGTAATTTCAATTTTATAGAAGCCTGGGTGTTAAACGGATTAGGAAACACATTTAACCCAAATCTCTCCAAGCCCGCTTCATCGATCCCAACGTTTGTTGAAATAAGGACGGTGGTTGACATGGTATTAACACAACCTCCTGAAATAATTGTCAATTTGACTGTGTAGGTTCCTGCAGCTGTATAACTATGCGTAGAGGTTTGAATCCCTGATAATGAACCGTCCCCAAAATCCCAGGTATAAGACAAACCACCATTTAAACTGGTCGTATATGTTAAAGGCTGATTAATTGCCATTGTCCCGCCAACACCAATATTAAAGATTAATGGATTAACAGTAATTGTCTGGGAGGTATAGTTACTTCCAAAAGAATTGCTGGCGATTAGTAGTACAGTGAATGTTCCGGCACTTGTATAAGTATGTGAAGGGTTCTGAAGAGATGATGCATTTCCGTCCCCAAAATTCCATATCCAACTGGTAGGATTGTTCAGGGAATTATCGGTAAAGTTTACAGTTCCCTGACATGAATTCACTTGTGTACTATAGGCAGCCTGCGGAGGCACATTATTTGGTTGAATCTTAATTGTATAATCTTCTGCTTGTCCATAATAAGAGTTATAACAAGGAGAGTTGATCGCATAAGAGGAAGATTCATCAATAATCCGCATTCTCAGTGGAGTGTTTAATACAGCAGTACCTGGAGGAGTAAAACTCACTGTGTGCGTCATTAGTTTATTATAAGAGGTAAGCACTTGCTCCGATGTTGCAAATACCCCGTTGTTGTCAAAATCAATCCAGGCGTTGACATTCTCATAATAGAAAGAACTTGTAGTCACATTGAGAGTATAAGTCGACCCTAAAGTTAAAGTCGTTTGATTGCCGCAACTGTTGTCCTGATAACCTTCGTTATAGGCGTAATTTGAGCTTTTATTGATGGTGTTAAGGGTAACATTTAATATTCCGTAATTCGAGCCGTATAAATAGCTTGTTGGTGTACACGAATTGGTTAACGGTCCGCCAACACCATTAATTGTTAATGTTCGCGTATAGGACGAGCACATTGTACCATTACACGCAGTGAGTACAACGGAATAGGTTCCCGCAACAGAATAAGTAACAGTAGGATTTGTAAGTGCAGAGGTTGTGCCGTTACCAAAATTCCAGCTATAGGATGTTGCTGTGTTAATCGTTGAATTTGTAAAAGTAACAATACCTGTGCAGTTATTTGAATTGGTTAATGCAAAATTAGCACATGGATTATTTCCTACAACCATAGTTATTGGTACCGTATAAGTAGGAGTTAACGGATCATTGGAATTGATCGTCAACGCTGTTGTATAAGTTCCGGAAGGTAAATTGCCCGAATTCAATGTAAAAGTCAATGTAGACGAATTACCAGGCGTTACAGTCTGAGAAGTTGTAGAAACAGATAACCAGCCTGGTAAATTAGAGGTGGAGTATTTAACAGAATTGGCAATTATTTTTGAAAAATTATTGTCAACTGTGTAAAAATCGCTTGCAATAAATATTGCTTTTCCTGAACCGATTTGTTTTTTACATACCACGGAATAAGACCCGCTTTTAACAAAGTTCACAATGGTCGGATCCGTTAGTAAAGTTCCGTAAGTAGCATTTGGTGCAGTTATGGCTCCCATTGGCAATCCACGCATAATAACATCATTGGTATCAATCACTGTTGCCGAAGATAAACTTGAAACAGTAGATGTACTAAAGAAGCCAAGGTCATAGTGCGGCGCATAATTATCTGTTCCACAGATAATAGCAGTTCCTCCGGCAGAGACAAAATTATTAATGGTAGTACTATACGTTTGTAAAAAACCTGATAAATAGGATTCCTGTTCGGGGATCAATATGACTTTTTTTCCTGTGAGCGCAGTTTGAAGTGCTGAAACAGATGTCAGTGAATGTTGAGTAATATTACTCCCGGAGAAATAGGTAGTGATCGAATTAATAGTGTTTATATATTCGCCTGTCATGTCAACATAATTAGTTATAGCAAGTACATTGACAGAGGTGGTTGTAGCTGAGCCTGATACGCTATATGTTAAATTTGAGCCGCCAATATTAGCAATATTAACAGAGCCTGTGGCAATGGAATTACAAGCAGAGACATTTACTGAATAATTATTAGGAGAAACGCTGATAGATGGCGCAGAAGTTACAGTGCCGGAAAGACAAATGTTCTGGTTACCACCATTATTTGTAATTCTTAATGTATCATTAATTACTCCAACAGTGGTAGGGCTAAACTTGACATATATTTTTTTATTGCTAAATGGTGCAATAGTAAAAGATGAAGAAGGAGTATAAGTATAAACTGAGTTTGAGGTATTCAGAGATGTTACAGACATAGTTGCACAACCTGAATTATAAAGGATCAGTGAATCAGTTTTGCTGGTATACTGTGTAAGTGTCCCAAAATATTTACAGTTTGCGGAAACAGAGGATGTTGCTGATCCATAAACACTAAATGATACAGGGACGGTATAAGTTGGTGTTAGAGGATCATTTGAATTAATGGAGATCACACTGGAATAAGTACCCGCAGATAATCCGGTTGAATTAAAGGTATAAGTGATGGTAGATGTTCCGCCAGCAATAACTGTATTCGAAGACGAACTTCCTGAAAGCCATGGTGCAGCAGAAACCGAGCTTTTAACACTATTCGCCAGAATTTTGTTAAAGTAGGTGTTATTTGATGCCTGGTATTCATATCCAACAAATATGGCCCTTCCCGAACCAATATTTCTTTTGCAAACCACAGAGCTAGTTCCCGATTTAATGTAATTTGCTACTCCGGCATTTGTTACGGTATGGTAGTAGCTATAATTAAAGGCTGAAATATTACCAAATGGTAAGCCACGCATAATAACGTCATTCGTGTCAACTACATTCAGTAAATTTCCACTGGATGCATAACCGTATGCCATAGAATTAAATAGTCCTAAATCATTCATCATATTAATGTTATAAAACCCTGAGGATAGAGCAGTACCGCCATTTGATACAAAATTATTGACCGTTGCACTATAGGTCTGAAAAGAGCCTAAAACGTATTGAGTACCATTATAAGGCTGCGGTATGATTAAGATATCCTTTCCCTGTAAAGCAGTTTGTAAAGCAGCGGCATTGGTCAAGGTATGTTGTGTAACAGTATAATTTACGGAGTAATTATTTAAGGCGGTAAGCATATTAGTATAGTAATTAGGATATACTAAATTGGTTATTACCAAAACCTTAACATTTGCAGAAGAATTTGAACCGGTAGCTGTATAAGTTAAATTGGATCCACCGGTATTTTCAATTGTAAGAGTGGTTGTTGCACTATTTCCACATGCTGTACTCATAGTTAGTGCAACAGGTGTTACGGTTATAATCGGAGCGGATGTAACCGAAGCATTTAAACATACTTTAATATTACCACCGTTGTTTGTAATTCTCAAGGTATCATTAAAATTACCGCTTGTGGATGGATTAAGTTTAACATATATTTTCCGGTTCGACCATGGCGCAATTGTAAAGGAAGTTGAAGGGGTATAACTGTATGCCGCATTGGTAATAGACATTGAACTCACTGACATTGGAGAACATCCCAGGTTATAAAGGACAACTGAATCTCTCTTTGTTGTAAATTGCATCATGGTGCCAAAATTAATGCAGGTTGCAGAAACGGACGATGTTGCCGCGCCGTTTATAGTATAAGTAATTGGAACCAGGTAAGGATTGGGTGACGGATTGTTTCCGGTAATTGAAAGTGTAGCTGAATATACACCGGCCGGTTTCCCACCGGTTTTAAGAATTACATTCGCTGTTTGTGTTTGAGCGGCAGAAAGTGTACCAGTGGAAGGTGCAAGATAAGACGCGTTGTTTGAAAGAACTTTTGATGTTTTTATTGCCCTTGCCAGGACATATGAAAATTGAGTATTAAAAGTATAGAAATCAGAGCCAATAAAAATCGCTCTTCCTGCGCCTATATTTTTGTAGGTTACGACGTCATAGGTATAACTCGTAATTGTAATAGGCATTATCTTTGAAGCGTCAGTAATTGTCAGGTAATTATAGTTTCCGTTAAATGTTGTTGTGCCTATTCCATATACAAGGGAATCATTTGGTAATAATATACTGGCAGAATAATTGGTGAGGGTGCTATTATAGGTTCCATTAAATAAACCTGTTGTAAACGGCCTTGTAGTGCCTATACTTCCATTCGAGCCACAGAAAATAACTGTTCCCCCGTTAGTGACAAATGAATTAAGAGCGGTTGCGTATGTTGAGTAATGTGTATCTGTATTTGATGATTGTCGTGGAAATAAAATAACATCTTTATTATTTGAGGCACTTTGAAGACCAGCAGAGGTATTACCGGAATATTGTGAAACAGAATATTTAGAATAATAGCTGCTGATGGCGTTTAATGTTTTGGTATAATCTCCACCGGTAGTCATATCAACGCCGTAAGTACAAATCAAAACCTTTACGCTGTCTGAACTTCCGTTTATTGAACTGTTATAGACGAGACTTCCAGTGCCATTATTGGTTAAAGTGACAGGAATAGTTAATGAGTCACCGCAATTAGTGGCGCCACTTAAAGAAGATGGATTAACTGTTAAGTTAGGGGCAGACTGTACGATTAATGTTTTAGTTACCACACTTGTGGTACTACAATTGGTAGCCGTTAAGGTAACCGTTTTTAAACCGGAACTGGTATAGATTTTTGTAGGATTTTGTATGCTTGAAGTTGTTCCATCCCCAAACTCCCAGTTCCATAAAAATGGCAAGTTGGTTGTTTGATCAGAAAATTGAACACTTGTGTTCAGCGGCGGTGTTGTTGATGATACACTGAAATTTGCTACCGGTGGAACTGTCCCTGATAAGACTGAGGTCCAGCTAGCTGCAAAACCCGGATAGGTCGCGCTGCCATCCGTTGTCCAGACAAACAACATTTTTCCTGATGACGCATTTAAGGTTGGCGGCATAGTGGAACCATTGAAGCTGCCTAACAGAGGAGCTGCAGTAGTCGTGCCGTTATAAACTCTTAAGTAATCACAGCAGCTTTCCAAACTGAATTGACTGAAAGTTGCAGTAATGGTTCCGGTACAGCCCGGATTTACTAAAAACTGGCAGTTTTCATTATTTAAATAATAACCAGATGGTCCGCCTGTATCATATAACGTTCCGGAAGCTGAAGAAGTGGAATTTGTTCCGGCACATAAATTAAAGACACTAACAACATTGATATAAGCCGTTTTGCTAGTACTGTCCGCACCAAAAGCATTTGTGGCTACCAGTTTCACTGAATAGGTTCCTATAGAAGGATATAACACAGAAGGGTTTTTTGCAACAGAAGTTGCCGGTGAGCCCCCCTGGAATTCCCAGCGGTAATTCGTAGCTACATTCAATGTTGAATCATAAAAATTCACGGTAGAATTTGCAGTCGTGAGCTTCGTACTACAGAAAAAATTAGCTGAAGGCTTCACGGTCGACGCATTAAAACGAACCGTATAGTCTTCTGTTTGTCCATAGTAATGAGTTGCGCACGCACCTGAAATAGTTGTGTAATCGTCCGTCACTCGTAGTCTCAGTGGCGTATTTAACACGGCGTTTGTCGGTGTTTGAACAACCAGCGTATGCGTATTAATATTACCTAATGCATTTACGGAATTTAAGATCAGCTCGTTAGTCTGATTCATAACCCCATCATTGTTGTAATCGATCCATACAGAAACCTTTTCGTAAAAACCGGGAGTTGTTATCTTAACAACATATGGGTTTCCCGCAATTAAGGTGGCCTGATTGGTACAAGCAAAGTTTTTGTATCCTTCAGAAGCATCCAGGGATGTTTTCGAAATAGATCCGAATTCTACTTTAGTGATACCATAGGAGGATGAATTACTTCCTTGGGAAGGAGTGCAGGCCGAAACCGGCATTCCGACGTTTGTAATTGTTACAAAATTTGCTTTCGTAATCGAATCAGTTGTGTTACAACTTGAAGTTCCGGCCGAAATTAACTTAACACTGTAATTACCTGTAGTTGTATAAGTATGTGTAGGATTTGCCGATGTGGACGTTCCGCCATCTCCAAAATGCCAGGTATAGCTGCTTGAATTTAAACTGTTATTTGAAAATGAAATGGGTGCAGGCACAGAACACGAATAATTATTATTTGAAGAAAATTGCGAAACTACTGCATTGCTGTAGAGTCCTGATCCAACACCAACCGCATACCAGGCGTTGGCGCATTGAGTGACATTATTGCTGCAGGATCCAAACAAATCAATAGCTGATTGAATAGCATATGTTCTTGCATCCGCGTAAGTCGAATTTGGCGTCAGATAATTGGTGAGATTCCGGTAAGCAATTTTTTCAGCATCTGAAATTCCGATGGCTGATATGTTGTATGTCACCGAGTTGTCGTTTGTACCGGTACCTCCCTGGCATAATAAATAAAACCAGTGATTTTGAACCTGGCTGTTTGTGTGAACACCTCCATTGTCAGATCCTCCGGACGGAATCCAATACTGACCCATGTAAGTATTTGGTTGCAAGGTCGCTTTAGGGTTGATCATGTTTCTAAGGGGCGTGTTTGTTACACTACATTGTTCACCCTCTAAAAAATTAGCCGTGGATGGGTTTGCATAAAAATCAATGGCCACACCAAATATGTCGCTGAATGATTCGTTTAACCCACCGGACTCATTCATGTATACTAATCCTGCAGAAGATTCAGTTACAGCATGTGTCAGTTCATGGCCGACGATATCTGTGCATGAAAACGGGTTGTAGCTAAATCCATCGCCATCGCCAAACACCATATAGGTCCCATCCCAGAATGCATTGTTGAAACCGGAACTGTAATGGGCAATACCTTTTACCTGTGTGCCCATACCATCATACGAGGTTCTTGAAAACTTTGAACTATAATAATCATAGCTTTTTTCAAGGCCATAGTACAAATCAAATACCGCTTTGTTAGCCGGTGTTGTCGCGCTCCATGTTGAAGAAGAATTTGTGAAATCTACTGCCGAACCCATCGACGAGCCATTATTGCAGTTTTTAGTGTAAATATTTTTAGTGGACTGCTGTAACCTGTATTGAGAGCTGCCTGTCTGGTCAATCGTTACAGATTTTGTTCCATTGTACTGTGTGCCTAATGTACCAGAAACATCTGTTGTGTGAATTTTATTAATCTCCAGGACGATTTTGTTTGTTTGTGCATCCACGTAAACTTCACTGTGTTTTAAGGGATTACTGGTAGATAAATCGAAATGGTAGCATAAAAAAGCAGAATTATTCTGCGATAAAATGATTAAGTCTGTTGGCGCTGAGTGATTCGTTACTTCGGAAGCGTTAAACAAGGACTTAGCCTTATTCAGGGCGCTATTAACATTTATCTGAGCGCTAACGGAAGAAAGATATTGACTGATATTTGGATAAAACTCCCCATTGACAGAGTTTACTTTTCCGTCTTTTACATGAACATAATATACACCATGCTCCACTTTAATCCCTTTGTAGTATTGCTTATATCGGTAATGTGTAAAGCCAAGATTATCTCTTTCCTTTTTATACAACACAAATTGGTAATCGGAATTTTGTTTTAAAACGGTTGAGGATAGCCAGTTTAAATGTTTGGCTTCTTCCACAAATGAACCGGTTTTCATAACCACAAAGGATAATGAATTGGTTTTTTCATTGATAATCACTTGTTCAGAACCTGCAACGGACATTTCCGCATCAATTCCTTTCAGAATCTTTTGAGATTTTGCGCTTAGTGTACAAAATAAAGCAACAGCCAGTAATAAATTAAAAGTAATTCGTTTCATAAAATAGAGTATTTATGAAACGAATATACAGTTTATAAAAAAGGTTAGTACTACCGTTAAACGGGTTTTTAGCACAAAAAAGGTCTTTTTTGTGCCCAAAATCACCTAAATGTTATAGATTTTCAATAAAATAGTTAGTAATCTTCTCCATCAGATGCGCCCTGTCTTTTCCAAGAACATTATGCTCATGGCCCGGATATAAATAATAATCGAGCAAAATGCCTTTATCAATCGCTTTTTTCTGATACAAAACGCTGTGTTGTAAAACAACTACAGGATCCTGCGCCCCATGTATCATTAACAGTTTGCCTTTCAATTTATCGACATAGTTCAGTAAATTGTTTTTATCATAGCCATCTTTATTGTCCTGCGGAGAATCCATGTAACGTTCTGTGTACATAATCTCATAATAGCTCCAGTCAATAACAGGCCCACCGGCAGCACCCACTTTAAAAGTACCCGGAGAACGGGTCATGAGCGTCGTTGTCATAAATCCTCCAAAGCTCCATCCGTGAACACCAATTCTGGATGCATCAACATATGGCAATGATTTTAAATACTCTACCCCTTTCAATTGATCTTCCATTTCCTTATCCCCCAAATGCCTGTGCGTTGCCTGTTCAAAAGCTTTTCCTCTATAAGAAGTTCCTCTTCCGTCTAAAGTAAAAATGATAAATCCTTTTTCTGCCATGTACTGGTACCATAGTTCTCCCCCTGCCATCCAGGTGTTGGTAACCATTTGTGAATGCGGTCCGTTGTATAAATATACCACTACAGGATACTTTCTGGTTGAATCAAAATTGACGGGTTTGAATATGCGGCAGTATAAATCTGTTCCTTCGCTGTTTTTGATGGTAAATAAATTCCAGCTTCCTGTTTTGTAATCCTTAATGGGACTATCTGCATTATAAAACATATTTGACTTTTTGGTCACCGTATTTATCACGTAATAATTTCTCGGTATAGTGGAAGCTGAAAAATTATCTATGACATATTCTCCCTTTTCATCAAGGATACAGGTATGAAAACCATTTCCATCGGTAATGCGCTTCACTTCACCGCTCTTTAAATTAACGCTGTAAAAATCCTGGTTCACGGGACTTTGTTCATTGGCATGAAAAAATATACGCTCTCCTTTTTCATCGAAACCATTCTCCGCTTTCACTTCCCATTTTCCTTTGGTTAACTGCTTGATTAAAGAACCATTGACGTTATATAAATAAAGGTGCGTATAACCATCTTTACGGCTTTGCCAGATAAATTGTGACGGATTATTTTTCACAAACAACATGGGATGCAAAGGCTCGGTGTATTTGTCATCATGTTCTTCAAATAAGGTACGCACAAAATTTCCAGTTGCTGCATCGTATTCGTTCAACTTCATATCGTTTTGAGTACGGCTTAATACAGCAATATAAACGTGTTTTTCATCCGGACTCCAGGCAACATTAGTTAAATATTGCTCCTTGTCCCCTTCGGTTTTGACATAAATTGTTTTGTTTGTTTTCAGATCATAAATTCCCAGGGTAACAAAGTGGCTGTTGTTACCAGCCATCGGGTATTTTACGTTTACATTTTTAGCAGGGCGAACACTCCAGTCAATGATTGGATAGTCGGTTACCGGACTTTGATCCATTCTGTAAAACGCTAAGAAATTACCTTTTGGGCTCCAGAAAGTTCCACCATTGATTCCAAATTCGTTTTGGTGTACATTTTTTCCTGTATAAACAATTTCATATGAGCCATCTGTTGTTACCTGTGTTTCTTTGCCATCCTTTACAACATACAAATTGAAATCCTTGCAGTAAGTGTAAGCACCGGTGGTTGGCTCTTTATCATAAGCTTCCAGGCTGGCATCGTCCGATTTTTTGTCGGTTTCCAGAATGGCTTTTTTATCGATATCATAAATCATCTCTCCTTTTTTATTGGAAAAATAAAACTGGCTCAGGTTTTTCCAGGTAACATTACTAAGTGACGTCAGCGTATCTTTATTGCCTGCCTTCAATTTACTGTTTAAATCATTGAGAGATAAAAGAGATACTGCTTTCCCGGTTTTTTTATCGCCAGTGAAAATAGTGTTGTTTGTGATATAAGAAAATTGATCATGTCCGGGAACAAAACCCAGAGACTGCAAACGAGTGGGTGCAAGTGTTGTTCTTCCCTTTAATACCGCTTCCTGTATGGTAAGAAGTTTGTCCTGGGCAATGGCACAATTTGAGAGAATAAAAATGCTAAATAGTAAGGTCGTTTTTTTCATCTTATTTTTTTATTGAATTATATAAATCCAGTATTTGTTTTTTAGTGTCGGATACCATTGCTAACTCGGCGGTCATGGCAGCGAGATCAGGTGCTGAGTTTGGGGAAGCATCTTTCTTTGCTTTTTCCAGTTTTGATTTCAGCTTATCTTCTTTATCCTGCCACACATTTAATAAATTATCTTTCATCACTTTTTGCGCCGCATACTTTACATATTTGCTGTCGCTGGAGCCTAGCCTGGCTAATTCTTTGGCGCCATCAATAGCAGTTTCGGGTTTAGTGCAACGCTTTAAAAATTTGCCGTAAATATTCCCGTAAGCCATTAACTCAAAACCATTGAAATACTTTTTTACTTTTTTGAAATACGCGTGATTTTCATCAGTGCCGTTTTTAGCATATAAATCAGCAATTGAATAGATGATTTCTTTCGACGTTTCATTCTCCAATGTCACTGCTTTTTTCATGGCCAGTTCAGGATTTGATTTCGCAATCGCATCAAAACCTTCAGAAACAATGGCGTAAGATTGCTCATTTAAAGCTTTTTCATACAAGGCGTTTAAATCATCGCCTTTATAATTCGCTGCCAATGCTTTGATGGCGGCAGCTCTCACTTTTGTATTGGCATCTTTTTCAGAAATCGCAATAAATAAAGGCTTCAGTTCAGTTTCCTTGTCCTTTGCTTTTTCACTTAAAGCATTAATGGCTTCGGCTCTGAATTTTCTCCAGGGATCATTTTGCGCAATTGATTTTACTAGTGTTAAAATTTCGGTATCATCCATATGTTCTGTAAAATAATCCAATGCTTCTTCACGGTCACCCCATAGAGGCGCATTTTTATATTGAAATATAAATTCCGACTTTGTTTTTTCAAACGTCGTCTTTGCAAGCAATTGTTTTTCCGCATCAAAATTAACCAGATCAGGATTTGTTGCCACATCAAATGTAAACGTGTTTTTTACATCATCGATCCAGATGCGCTGGCGATCTTTTTTACCATTGACATAGATATCAATATAAACCGGTAATTTATAAAGAGGTGAAACTTTGAAATCCTGTTGCTGAGTAATTTCCAGTTTCAGTTTTTTGCTAGCAGCATCATAGGATTTTTTTATGTCCAGATCCGGATGTCCTTTAGCATAATACCATTCGTTAAAAAACCAGTTCAGGTCCTCCCCGGTTGTTTCTTCGAAAGCCAAACGCAAATCATGTGCTTCAGCCGTTTTAAATTTATTTTTTTCAAGGTATAATTTCAGTGAAGCAAAGAAGGCATCGTCTCCCACATATTTTCTTAGCATATGCAGTATCTGCCCGCCTTTGTTATAACTGAAAGCATCAAACATATCTTCCCGTTCCTCGTAATCAAAACGAACGAGGTCAACCTGCTTTTGATTGGATTGTGCAAAATATCCAAAACGCGACCCAGCATGATGATCATCTGCCGCATCTCTGCCGTACTCAAATTCTTCCCATAAATATTCGCCATACGTAGCAAAAGACTCATTCAGGGTTAAATTGCTCCAGCTCTCACAACTTGCCAAATCGCCAAACCATTGGTGAAACAATTCGTGGGCAATGGTACTTTCCCCTTTGGCACCGTCAATGATTTCACGGGTTGTCTGGTAACATACAAAATCGCCATGCAAGGTTGCCGAAGTGTTTTCCATCGCACCACTCACATAATCACGCACAACAATTTGCGCATATTTTTGCCAGGCATAAGGAACACCTAATTTCGTTGAATAGAATTCAACCATCTTTTTCGTTTTACCGAAAATAGCTTTCGCGTGTGGTTCGTATTCTTTTTCTACATAATAGGAAATTTCTTTTCCATTCCATGGCTCATCGGTTACTTTTTTAAATTCACCAACTCCCATCATCACTAAATATGGCGCGTGTGGCAAATCCATCACCCAATGATCGGTGCGCGTACCGTCTGCATTTTTCTTAGAGTCCTTTAACAAACCGTTGGAGAGTGTAGTGTATTTATCCCCTACAGTCATATAAATTTCATCCGTCATTTTTTCCGTGGGATTGTCAATGGTTGGAAACCAGGCTGAATTGGACTGGGTTTCACCCTGTGTCCAGATCTGAGGCATTTTGTCTGGATCCGCTCCCGTAGGATTAATAAAATATAAACCTTTATCACTTGAAATAGCGCCACTTCCACCCTCTCTTAATTCATTTGGCTTCGAAATGTATTCAATAGTCACATAATACGTTTCCTGTGCAGTGTACTCCTTTCCTAAATTAATTTTGATGGAATCGTTTTCGTATTTGTAAGTAACCGGCTTATCAATATTTACATCTTCAGTCACAACAGCTTTGCCGCCTTTCTTTACCGGCAATTCTTTTACCAGCTTTTCGGAAAGTTTTACCGATTTGATATCCATGCCACGGGCATTGAGGTACAGCATATTCGTTGGATAGAAATAAGGTTTCACCTGTAGTTCCGCCTTTCCAATGAGCTGGGATTTTTGCCAGTCAAAGCTTACCCACAATTTTGTATGAATGATGTCACTGCTTTTGGTATTAGTTGCCCGGTATATATTCTTTTTTGGTGGTTCTTCAGCAAGGACGCGAATCGTATCCAGATCAATCGCCGGTTCTGCAACCGTGGATGCGCTGGTGGCAGACGTGGTTGTTTTTTTTGAAGAGGAGCAGGCCGCTATAGATGCAAAAACAGAAGCCGTGATCAAAATGTGTTTATAGTTCATGTAAAATGATTTGAAGAGTAAATGTGCAATTAATTTGCTGATTGTCAAAAAAAGAAAACCATAGATATATAAGCGGTTTAGGTTAATGATTGATGGGTGTTTTTAACTTGTTTTTGCTATATTAAATTTATGGTTTATGGTTAAAATCCTTACATTTGCCGCATGCAAATTCAAGTGATGAAATCTAAATTGCATTGTGTAACTGTAACACAGGCAGAATTAGATTATATAGGCAGTATAACTATTGATGAAGATTTAATGGATGCTGCTAATTTAATTGAGAACGAACAGGTACATGTCTTAAATAAGAACAATGGCCAACGCCTGATTACCTATGTTATAAAAGGAGAGCGTGGTTCTGGTGTGATTTGTTTAAACGGACCGGCTGCTAAATATGTTAGTTTAGGAGATGTGGTAATCATTATTTCCTATGCGCAGATGGATTTTGAAGCCGCTAAATTATTCAGGCCCTGGGTGGTCTTTCCTGATACTAAAACCAATCGTTTAAAATAGTTCTATGAATAAAAGCACTAAGTCCATCATTCAGTTTATCGTGTTACTTGGTGTAGGTATTTTATTGGTATGGTTATCTTTCCGATCGGTTTGGACCGAGAAAGATAAGATCCTGGAGTCTTTTCAAACAGCCGATTATTTCTGGGTAAGCATGTCAATTTTGATTGCTTTTCTGAGTCATGTCTTAAGGGCATTCCGCTGGAAGTATTTACTAAAACCTGCAGGTTATTCAGTAAAACCCGGCAATGCTTTAGGGGCAGTATTGGTCGGTTATTTTGCTAATTACGGGTTGCCGCGTATGGGTGAAATTACACGTTGTACCCTGGTCACCAAATACGATGATGTTCCTTTTGAAGTGGCTTTAGGGACCGTTATTACGGAACGCATTGTAGATATGCTGATCCTGATCGTAATTTTTTTCCTGACTTTATTTGCGCAGTTTTCTCAATTAAAAGATTTGACAGCGACTTATATCTACAACCCCATGGTAACGAAACTGCATGGTATCATTGCAAATCCTACGAATTTTATCATCCTGATGAGTTTTCTTATTCTTTTTGCTGTAGGATTGTTTTTGATCAGAAAAAAAATTACAGGTTTACTAAGAGGGAAAACAGGTAATATCATCAAAGGATTTGGAAAAGGTTTAAGTTCGGTAAAGGACATTGATAAAAAATTTCAGTTTATTGTCCTGAGCTTTGCCATCTGGGCTTCTTATTTCTATAGTCTGTATGTTTGTTTTTTTGCCTTTACCGGCACCTCTCATTTGGGACACTCTGAATGTCTGGTCCTTTTATTATTCGGCACGTTTGGTGTAGTATTTTCTCCGGGTGGTTTGGGGGCTTACCCGGCTATCATCACAGCTTTGCTATTATATTATGGGGTTGAACAAATCTCTGCGTTTTCTTTTCCTTGGATGGCCTGGACTTCTCAGTTTATATTGCTCGTTTCTTTAGGAGTCCTGACTCTAATTCTACTTCCTGTTTTTAATAAAACAAAAGAAAAAAATGTCGTTTCATAAAAAACTAAGCGAAAAATTAGTTGCAAAAGATCAACTGAAAACTCTTTTGGAGGATTGGAAAAAGCACGACTTTAAAATTGTTTTTACGAATGGTTGTTTTGATATTTTGCACCGCGGTCACGTAGAATATTTATGTCACGCCCGCGATCTGGGCGATAAACTGGTTTTGGGTTTAAATACAGATGCCTCTGTGAAACGTTTGGGTAAATCACCGGAAAGGCCTATTAATTCTGAGGATACAAGGGCCACGATACTCGCCGCTCTGGAGTGTGTGGATGCAGTTATTCTGTTCGATGAAGACACGCCCCTGGAGTTGATCACCCTTGTGCAACCAGATGTATTAGTGAAAGGCAATGATTATAAGGCAGAAGACATTGTTGGTTATGATGTGGTTGTAGCAAAAGGAGGAAAGGTTATCACCATCCAATTGGTAGATGGTTTTTCAACGACCAAATTGATTGAAAAAATGAAAGGTTGATTCCTTTAATTCACTTGATTACTAATAACCGTCAACCGTTAATATCTTCAAAAATCCATCCCTTGCATACCGTAATAAAGCCCTAATTTTAGTTCTTTAAATCAGTTAAAGTGTCAAACCCTCTTAAAAAGCTTGCATCCCAAACGGTCGTTTATGGCCTTGGAAGTGTATTGCCAAGAGTGATCACATTTTTGTTCTCTTTCATTCTAACCTACCTCTTTAAAAAACCATCTGAACTATCTGCTAATACAGAATATTACGCATACATTAGTTTTGTCAATATTTTATTTACCTATGGAATGGAAACCGCATTCTTTCATTTCTCTAATAAAATAGAAAACAAGAAATTGGTTTATTCTACCGCCCTGATGTCGATTGTTGGAAGCAGTATTGGTTTATCTTTGCTGTTTATTTTATTTTCCGGTTCCATTGCCGAATTCATTAAAGATCCGGACCATTCTAATTTTGTAATTTGGTGTGTGTTGATTGTAGCTACAGATGCTATGATGGCGATTCCCTTTGCACGAATGCGATTAAATAATCAGGCCAGGCGTTTTGGGGCCTTAAAATTATTGAACGTTACTATTTTTATCCTGGTCAGCGTATTTTATTTCTACATCTGCAAACCGGCTTTTTATAATGAACCAGCATCATACTTTGCCTCATTTTATGATCCCGAAATCGGCGTTGGATATACGTTCCTCGCGGGCTTAATAGCGAATATCGTTTGCCTGCTATTTTTAGCAAAAGAATTTTTGGGGATTGAATATATATTTGATAAGGGCCTCTGGAAACAAATGCTGTCATATGCCTGGCCGTTGCTGATTCTGGGCTTTGCCGGCATGATCAACGAAACCTTCGATCGGTTCATTTTAAAGTATTTATTACCGGAAGATATTGCCAAAACAGAATTAGGAATTTATGGGGCCTGTTACCGCATTGCCATGCTTATGACGATTTTCACCACAGCATTTAAATACGCGGCCGAGCCTTTCTTTTTCAGTCAGGCGAAACAAGTTGACTCTAAAAAACTCAACGCCCTGGTAATGAAATATTATGTATTGTTCTGTCTCTTTATTTTCTTAGGAACGATGATGAACTTACCCTGGTTACAAAAGGCAGTCAGTGAAGAATACCGGGTCGGCTTAGCGGTAGTACCCATTTTATTGCTGGCTAATTTATGCGTGGGTGTTTATTGGAATTTATCGATCTGGTTCAAATTAACCGGGCAAACCCGGTTTGGCGCAGTGATTACCATCATCGGTGCCGTTATCACACTGGTTATCAATTTTCTTGGAATCCCCAAATTTGGCTTCATGGCTTGTGCCTGGGCAACACTGGCATCCTATTGCATCATGATGGTCACTTCGTATGTGTTGGGGCAGAAATATTACCCGGTAAAATATAATCTCCGCAGTATTTTCGTATTTACATTTTTAGCTCTGGGCCTTTATGGTATTTCATTGCTTTATGACGACATGCAAAATGTTATTTTAAAGTTGATATTGAATAATATGTTGTTTGGTCTATTTGCGTTTATTTTCTATAAATTAGAATTTGATAATTTAAAAAAACTGAAACATTTAGAATCATGATCATAAGAGTTGTAAACCAATCCAGACACGACTTACCACAATACGCTACTGAGCTTTCCGCGGGACTTGACCTTAGAGCAAACCTGGATGCACCAATCGAATTGAAGCCCCTGGAAAGAACACTTGTGCCAACCGGCCTGTTTATTGAATTACAAAAAGGATACGAAGCACAGATACGTCCGCGTAGCGGCTTGGCTTTTAAGAACGGAATTACTGTTTTGAATTCTCCCGGAACCATAGATGCAGATTACCGCGGGGAAATAAAAGTGTTATTGGTTAATCTATCCAATACTGCATTTTTGGTGAACGATGGTGAGCGCGTGGCACAAATGGTAATTGCCAAACACGAACAAATTACCTGGGAACAAACTTCTTCACTGGATGAAACGCAGCGTGGCGCTGGTGGTTTCGGACATACTGGTACTAAGTAATTTTTAAGCTTTCTTTCTCGCAAATTTTCGCAGAGATATTCGGTGTGACTTTTCGGTCCAAACTCTGCGATCATCTGCGAGAACTAAACATCATACAATTTTTTTTAATTTCTCCGTAATTTCCAGAACCGCCGGACATACCAAGGTGTTTCTGAACGTCAGGTCAAGAATCTGCTCCATCCGTTTACGATCCGTGTGAGGATATTCCCGGCATGCATTTGGGCGCGCCTCGTATACGGAGCAATAATTATCGGAACCTAAAAAAGGACATGGTGCAACGCGCAAGACGTAATCTTTGTCCTCATCAATTTTTAAGTACTTATCAATAAAGTCACCCGGTTTAATTCTGAAATGTTTAGCCAACCGCTCAATATCACGGTTATAAAAAATGGGTGAAGTCGTTTTACAGCAGTTGGCACAAGCCAGGCAATCGGTTTGTTCAAAGACCTCTTCGTGGAGCGAATGAAATTGATGGTCTAAATTTTTTGGTTTGGTACGCTTGAGTTTGTCAAAAAAAATCCTGTTCTCTTTCTTAAGAGCGGCAGCTTTGTGATTATGTTTTTCAATATCCAAGATACAACGTGTAAATCAGAGGTAAGCGGATTAACGGATTTTAATAAGTATTGTCTTTGATAAATTCTTCCGGTGTTTTGGCATCTTCAATGGAGAAGTGCCCTATTTTAGTACGACATAGCGTGTCAAGGTAGGCGCCACTGTTTAGAGCCAAACCAAAATCACGGGCAATGCTGCGAATATAAGTTCCCTTGGTGCAGGCAATTCTGAAATCAACCAAGGGCAGTTTACAGGACGTTATTTCAAATTCTAAAATTTCAATTGGCCGGGCTTTTAATTCAATTTCTTCTCCAACGCGTGCCATTTTGTATAGACGTTTACCATCCACTTTCACGGCACTAAACATCGGCGGAACCTGTTCCTGCTTTCCGATGAAGGATTTGGCGGCTTCGTATACCATCTCTTCGGTGATATGATCAATAGGGAATATTTCATTCACCTCTTTTTCTTTATCATAACACGGCGTGGTGGCACCGATAAAAAAAGTGCCGGTGTATTCTTTAGGCAGGTCTTGAAACTGAGAGATCTCTTTGGTTTTTTTTCCTGTGCAGATAATTAATAAACCGGTGGCTAAAGGATCTAAAGTACCGGCATGGCCTATTTTCAAATGAACCAATTTTCCATCCAGCAATAAAGAAGGATGCTTTTTAAGTGCGTGTTTTAATTTGTTAACCGCCTGAAAAGAAGACCAGGTATAGGGTTTGTTAATCAGTAAAAGCTCTCCGCTGCGATAATCTGGTGTCATGAGTTCTGAGGTCATTTAAAAGCTATGACCCATTTTATCTTTCTTGGTTTGCATGTACTTTTCGTTATGCGGATTGGATGGAATGATAATAGGAACATTCTCCACCACTTCTAAACCATAACCTATCAGGCCTACCCGCTTCACCGGGTTGTTAGAAATTAATTTCATTTTACTGATACCAAGGTCGCGGAGAATTTGTGCGCCGACACCGTAGTCGCGTTCATCCATTTTGAAACCGAGTTCTATATTGGCTTCAACCGTGTCCCGTCCTTGCTCCTGTAATTTATAGGCTTTTAATTTGTTCAGCAAACCGATGCCACGGCCTTCCTGGTTCATGTATACGATTACCCCTTTTCCTTCTTTTTCGATCAATTCCATGGCTTTGTGTAGTTGCGGACCGCAGTCGCAACGACATGAACCAAAAATATCACCGGTAACACAGGACGAATGCACGCGCACCAGAACCGGTTCGTCTTTTTCCCATTCTCCTTTGATCAGAGCCATATGCTCTTCATCATTTGTATTTACTTTATAAGCTGCTAATTTAAAATTACCCCATTGAGTGGGCATATCCACTTCTACCTGGCGTGTCACGATACTTTCTTTGCTCAGCCGATATGAGATCAGATCTTTAATAGTGACAATTTTCAGATCAAACTGTTTTGCCACTTTCATTAAATCCGGTAAACGGGCCATCGTTCCATCTTCATTCATGATTTCCACCAATGCACCGCAGGGCTCAAATCCTGCCAGTCGTGCAAAATCAATCGTTGCTTCTGTATGCCCGGTGCGACGGAGCACACCGCCGTTTTTGGCAATTAAAGGAAAGATGTGTCCCGGCCTTCCAAAATCAGTTGCTTTCATTTCAGGATCAACTAACGCCTGCACCGTTTTTGAACGGTCTGATGCAGAAATTCCGGTGGTACAGCCATATCCTAATAAATCAATGGAAACCGTAAAGGCTGTTTCATGAAGAGCTGTATTGGAAGAAACCATCAGTTCAAGTTTCAGTTCCCTTGCTTTTTCCTGTGTTACTGCAGCGCAGATTAAACCCCGGCCATGCGTTGCCATGAAGTTAATCACTTCCGGAGTGACATTCCTCGCAGCAGTTAAAAAGTCGCCCTCGTTCTCCCTGTCTTCATCATCTACAACAATGATCACTTTACCTGCTTTGATATCAGCAATGGCTTCTTCTATGGTATTTAATTTGATGGTCTCCATGGCTTTACGGGTATTTTTTGCGCCACAAATTTACGGATAATATTTTATAAGACATTTTATAAAATTTGGGCGTATTCCTGTAAAAGAGAAGGGATTTTAAGGCCTATATTTGTAGATATTTAGACCATGTTCAACGAATTCATCGCCGATCTGAAAATAAAGCTGCAGCAACCGCTTCCGGGAGAAAAAGCGCAGTTTGAAATGGCGCATGTTAAACGGGAAAGGGTGTTAGCGAATTCACCGGAATCTAAAAACTATCGGCCCAGTGCGGTGCTGATCCTGATGTATCCGAACGAACACGAGGAAACCATCTTATTGCTCATTGAGCGCGTTACCTATGACGGTTATCACAGCGGACAAATTGCATTGCCCGGCGGGAAAGCGGAACCAACTGATGCCGATCTGCAGGCAACGGCCATGCGTGAATTTTTTGAAGAAACAGGCTCCGA
Source organism: Bacteroidota bacterium (assembly GCA_021155905.1). Taxonomy (GTDB): domain Bacteria; phylum Bacteroidota; class Bacteroidia; order B-17B0; family Aurantibacillaceae; genus UBA4416. The sequence continues at coordinate 57,399 of JAJNBG010000013.1, read as the reverse complement.
TCAGACACCGGAGGTGATTGGTAAATTAACGCCCGTGCATATTCCGGTAAGTAAATTTGTGGTGCATCCTTTCGTGGCCTGTTTACCGAAGCGGCCCAATTTCAACATTCATACACGGGAAGTACAACAACTGATCGAATGGCCCTTCACGAATTTCATCGACGCGGAAACTGTGAAGCAAACCACAATTGAACCTATGCCCGGCCTGAAATTACATACACCTTACTTTGATGTGCAGGATAAAATCCTGTGGGGCGCTACAGCCATGATCATGAATGAGCTGAAGTGGGTGGTGAATAGCTAAATCTATACAAAAAAACCCGGAACTTAAAAAGCACCGGGTTTTAATTTGGTTTTTGAAAGCCTGTTAATTGAAATGGGTTGTTATAAATGTAATCAACTGCTCATCGCTCATTTTATTGGATGTGCTATCGCTTGAGTGCGCATTTTTATACTGTGCGGTATCAGCAAGAAACTTCATAAACTCTTCCTGAATCTGACCGGTGCCTGTTACATGTACTTCATCGATATTGGGCATTTTGTTGGCAATTTCCTTAAAGAATTTATGAGTTAACGTGATCTCCTGATGATTGGAAGCACTCTCATTTGAATTATTTGCGGCTCCAGGGTTGTTTACATGCCCAAGGATCACAAATTCCCCTTTATCAATATGTTCTCTTCCTGTAATGGTTGCATGATGTGTGTCCATCCATACTCCAAATTGTTTTTTGCTTTTTTCTGACATGTCTTTACGTTTTTTTTAAAGGTAGACAATATAAGCAGGGAACAAGCTTTTTTGGGATACATTGTGATTTGGTTGTGCGATAAAGAATCAAATGTCTTTAACCAATTTTAAAAAGCCATCTAAAGTGTGGGCATCTGCTACTTCTTTTTTATCGAACACCATAAAGTACTTGAAATGATTCCCTGCTTTTCTTTCCCAGGCTTTGCCTAAACGTATTTTAGCTTCGCTGTCAGAATTGTCACGGTCATCTCCTTTGCTTTCCAGTACAATAGTTTTCCCACTTTTCGTATGAATGATAAAATCAGGATAATGGTTTTGAAACGCGTTAATTTTAAATTGCTTTTTAGATATGTTTCTTGTCCAGAATGCAATATTAGATAAGTTGGCAATTTCATTGATCACCTTTTCTTCAAAACCATTCATTTCCGCTTCTTTTTCATAAAGTGATTTCGTGATGTCTTTCCCTGTATTTCCGGGTATAATTTCCTTTTGAAAATTATAAGCCGGTTTTATGAAAACTTTGTCTGTATCCAGGTAATCCCTGAACTTTTGTTCTGCATAAACAGATGACAACTGTTTTATCTTTTCCTTGATCTTAGAAGTATAGCTATAATGATGGTTCAGGAAATCATGGTATTGCTCATCAGTAAAATCTTCCACCAATTTATGGATGTACTTTTTTATTTCATGTTCAGTAATCGGATACATGTTCCCGATGATGTTCATGATCTGTGCTGTTAAATTTTTAACCCGGCTTTCTTTTCTGGAAGGGTCTAAAATATAATCCATCAATTTGTCTTTTACTCCACCGTCCAGTTTTACAAAGCCCGGTGTGTAATCGCTTTGTGTTTCGTCCAGGTCTACTTTATATAATTCTGAGGTCACGCTGTCAAAAGCTATATTAGAATCGCACTTACTTAACTGGAATCCTTCAAGCAGATCTTCCTCGCTTAATAAATGTTCGCCGTCACTGAAAATTTCTCCTGAAGGTTTTTTAATGTAAAACTGTGGTAATTGTATCTGCGAAGCCTGTTCAGCAAATACCTCTTTCATTCGGTATGTTTTCACGAGCGATTGTAATTCGGATGGTAAAGAAATACTCTGTCTGGATTCTAACTGGAAGATTATGTCCTGATATTCCTGCTCCTGTTTGAAAGCCGTTTGTTCAATTTCATTCACTATAGGCTCGTCTTTTATTTCTGAAGTAATATCAGAAATTCTCGATGCATCAATATCAGCAGTTATATCACTCACCGGTTCATCAAAATCTATTTTCGGGGCCTGTGTCAGTTCGGATAGAGGGTCAGTAATTGTTTTTGTTTCTTCAATCACTGATTCGGCAACTTTAAAATCCTTGCTGCTGAAGCCGGCTTTATTTAATCCTTTAACAATGTTATCCAAAGTATCCAAAAACTTAGAAGAGGCTGTGAGTACATAACACAAATTCAACAAGGCAGAATTGTGTTTGGTGACATAAGGCTGACGTAAAACACGGCCCAAGATCTGTTCCACATCCACTGCTGACGATTTATCTGCCAGTGACGCCAGGATATAGGCAAAAGGACAATCCCAGCCTTCTTTTAATGCATTTACTGTAATGATATAACGCACGGGACATTCTTTTGAAGTCAGGTCCACATCTTTTATTTCATTGATGTTGGCCGTTTTAATTTTAATTTGTTCGGCCGGTATTTTTAATTCAATCAGTTTTTCTTTAAGCTTCTCAAACGTCGTGTTATCGGACGCGTTTTTTGGCTGCGCCTGGAACAGCACCATGGGACGAATGTACCGACCGCCGTTTTTCTCTTCTTCCCTGGCCTGCTGTTCCAATTTACGTTGTAACTGTAAAGCAGAATTAATAACCTCTGTTTTATCCTGGTGATTGTAAACGATTACGGGAAGCTTTACCATGTTTTCTTTTTTCAAAGCCATGGCATCCACAAAACTAATGATGTTGCTGTTCTTTCTGGGCGTTGCCGTCAGGTCTAAAATAAAACACGGATTTAAATTCTTCAGCATCTCAACGCTCAAATCGCTTTCCGCGTTATGGCTTTCGTCAACTATTAATACAGGGTTTAAGGACTGGATTACTCTCATCAAAGAAATATCTTCTTCCCGCCCCAGCATAGTACTAAAAGACTGAAGGTTACCATTTTCCTGGAACACTTTCCGGTCCTCTTTGTTTTTGGCACGTAAACTGTCAAAACTTAACACAAAAATGCTGAGTTGTTCCATGACACTTGTTGCATTGAAACTACTTCCCTGGAGTAAAGCCTGTTTATCGTACACTTCTACCTTATTACCGAAGTGAGAGTTTATTTTCTGACGATAAGGGTGGTTGGTATTTTTTAAATTCTTAATAGTTTGATCTAAAATGGTAATGGACGGTACTAACCATACGACTGCATTTTTCTGATCGTAATGAAACGCGTCATAAATAGTTTTAATGGCGTTGCAGGCAATAAATGTTTTACCTCCTGCTGTTGGCACTTTTACGCAAACGTGCGGTACCTGCGGAATATTATTTTTGTAGGGCTCAATGGCTTTACCAACAAACGGCAGTAAAGGTGTTTTAGGATGGGTGCTCCAGAAGTCATAAAACGCATCCGCCACGTTTTTTGTTTCCTGGATTGTTTCTAAAAAAAGTGCCAGGTCATTAATCACTTCCTGCTGATATGGCTTAAGCTCCATCCGTTTAAAATTTTGTAATATCCCTCGGGATCTTTTTGAAAATGATTTTATGTTTCGTCATAAATTCTTTGGTCAGCAAACAGTTATCAGCATAAATCACATATTGCTCAGCTTTGGTTTTGATCGTACTCAGAAATTCATGATTCAAAGTGGTGATACCATCTTGTTCGTAATAAAAATAGTAAGCAGTGTCGTTGTGTTTTTTAAGCAAGAACTCGTTGTCATTTGCATCCCCCGTCCTTCGGACACCCCCTTCGAAGGGGGAATTTAATACACCCTTCGTTTCAGTATAATAGATGTATTGACGTAGTTTTTCAACTCCCACTAATTCATTAATCTCGTTGTCGTCGTTGAAAAGAGCAGGCCCTAATTCATAGTAATCAAAACTTCCTCCGGTGCCTTCCTTGTCTCCATAACCTTTTGAAACCCTCTTCACCCTTTCTGCAGTTATAGTTTCTGCATAATTTTCCATTTCAATGCATATAAACTTACGTTTACCGCCATCCAGTTTGTTTAAATTCAATACAGCGTGTGCAGTTGTTCCACTTCCTGCAAAGGAATCTAAAATGATATCCCCATCTCTAGTATTAGTTCTTAAAACTTCAGTAACTAAATCAACTGATTTTGGCTGCGGGAAATCATTTTTATTTAACCCTGAAAATATCTCCCCGAAAACAATTTGACCTTTTTCAGTGTAGAATTTGGAATCACTCCAAATCGTAAACAATTTTCTTTTTACATTTTCCCCTTCAATACCGGCAGAATAACTTTTTCGAAATATTTTCCAGTTACCTCTGATATTCTGCGCAATTAACAGGTGAGAATCTTTTGCCGATAATTCCTTTCCCCATGTCCAACATCCTTCAAAGCCATCGGGCCAAAGGGGTTTGCACTCTATCTGAAAATCTTCATTTTTTATTAAAGAAACCTCTCCATTCTCAGGATTTATATAAAAAGGATAGAACAAATTCGGCCTATTGTCCTTGCTAAATTCTCTATGAGTATTTCTCAATTCCATGAGCCTGTATCTGCCCTTTTGATCTTTTAATTTGTATTCCTTCTCTATTAAATCCTCTTCCTTTGTTATACTAAATGAATCCTTCGGTAATTTATCTTTACTGAAAACGGTTATATATTCATGGTTTGTGCTGAAATATTTATCCTGACTTCTTCCTTTTGGATTACATAATAAAGTGATTTGAGCAATAAAATTATTTTCACCAAAAATTTCATTCATAATGCATCTTAAATGCGTTGTTTCAACTTCATCAAGCGAAATAAAAATGACACCATCTTCTGCCAATAATTTATGCAATAATTTTAGGCGCGGGTACATCATACACAACCATTTATCATGGCGAGTCATATCCTCCGTTTCTTTACCAACAACCTGCCCTAACCATTTTTTTAATTTTGGGTCGTTAACATTATCGTTGTATACCCATCCTTCATTACCTGTGTTGTAGGGGGGATCGATGTAAATACATTTGATTTTTCCTTCGTATTCCGGAAGTAAAGATTTTAAGGCTTCCAGGTTATCTCCGTGGATGATTTTGTTACCTGTTTCTCCTTTGACTTCGAAAACCTCAGCCGTCTGAGAACCATTAAATGTATACTGATGATCCAATACACGGTAAGGTACATCGAGGTGATGGTTGATCACCTTTTCTTTTCCTATCCAATGTAATGAGGGCATACTTAATACTGTATCCAAATGTATAAAAATTATATACACTTTGTATACTTTTAGTACACATTCAGAAAATCCATTATACAGTGGAAAGAGGCAACTTTACTGCAATGTCAAAGGCAAGTATTCATATCGGTAAAAAAATCAAGGAGGTTCTGGATAAAACATCGTTAAGTACTGTAGATTTTGCTAAAAAAATCAATTTAACGAGAAATGGGGCTTATAAGGTTTTTGAGAAAGAAACCATCGATACCGGCCAGCTTCAAACTATCAGTAAAGTTCTGAATCACGATTTCTTTGCTTATTATGAAAATCAAGCGGCAAACATCAAAGAGATAAAACCAGACTATGGCTACGCCACCAAAGCGGAAGTCTCAGATTTAGCACACGCCATTTTGAAGCTAACTAAAGCAGTCGAAAAAATTCAGGAACAGTTGCCGCAGAAAGCTGCAAAAAAAGCTACTGCGAAAAAAGACTACACGAAAGTTAAAAAATAAACGGGGCCGGTTCTGAAAATCCTCAGCGACCTCAAAAACTCCATGTCTCTGTGTTGAAATCTAAAACTCGCAGTTATTTGGCGATCTCGGGAAAGCAATGACGTCACGGATATTCGTCATACCTGTTACAAATAACACCAAACGCTCAAAGCCTAATCCAAAACCTGCATGCGGACAAGCACCGAAACGACGCGTGTCAAGGTACCAGCTCATTTCTTCAGTAGGAATATGCATATCCTTCATGCGTGACTCCAGTTTTTCTAAACGTTCTTCACGCTGAGAACCACCAATGATTTCACCAATGCCCGGAAAAAGAATATCCATCGCGGCTACTGTTTTTCCATCTTCGTTCATGCGCATGTAAAACGATTTGATGTCTTTCGGATAATCCGTTAGGATCACCGGTTTCTTGAAATGCTTCTCCACTAAATAACGCTCGTGCTCACTTTGTAAGTCTGCACCCCAGCAATCAATAATGTACTGGAATTTCTTTTTCTTGTTATGATTCGATTCGCGTAAAATATCAATGGCTTCCGTGTAAGTTATTTTAGCGAACTCATTTCCTAAACAGAAATTTAATTTTTCAATCAGGCTCAGTTCACTGCGTTCTGTCTGAGGTTTATTTTTTTCCTCATCCAATAAACGCTGTGATAAAAATTCTATGTCTTCCTTGTTCTTATCTAAAGCATAGGTGATCACATACTTCAGCATTTCTTCTGCCAAAGCCATATTATCTTTCAAATCATAAAAGGCCATCTCCGGTTCAATCATCCAGAACTCCGCTAAGTGACGGGTCGTGTTTGAATTCTCCGCACGGAACGTTGGACCAAACGTATATACATCGCTGAATGCCATGGCCGCTAATTCACCTTCTAACTGTCCGGAAACCGTCAAGTTCGTTGACTTACCAAAAAAATCCTGTTTGTAATCAATTTCACCTGATTCTGTTAGCGGTGGGTTTTTAGGGTCCAGTGTCGAAACGCGAAACATTTCACCGGCACCTTCTGCATCGCTGCTGGTAATGATCGGTGTGTGCATGTAAACAAATCCCTTGTCATTAAAAAATTTATGGATCGCATACGCTAAGGTATGGCGTACCCTGAAAATAGCGCCGAAAGTATTGGTACGAAAACGTAAATGCGCGATCTCTCTTAAATATTCTAAAGAGTGCGCTTTTGGTTGTAATGGATATGAATTTGGTTTGGTAACATCTGCTTCAGCATCGCCATAAATCTCCAGTTCAGAAACAATGATTTCAACAGTCTGGCCTTTACCCTGGGAAGCAACCAGTTTACCGGTTACGCCCACGCAGGCACCTGCGGTAATGCGTTTTAAAGTTTCAGGACTAGTAGTTTCAAAATTAACTACCGCCTGTATATTATTAATGCAGGAACCATCATTAATGGCAATAAAAGAATTGTTACGAAAAGTCCGCACCCATCCTTTTACATTAATGGTTTGATCAACCAGATTTCCTTTTAGGGTTTCCTTAATTTTTATACGAGTCATAGCCTTGAAATTTGAAGGCATGAAGATAAAAAAAAATAGAGATTAAAACAGATTAAATGCTTTTTATATAAGCAAGGCAGATTTTGTGAAAGCGTTACTTTTTACCCTTTCCTTTGCCATTACCGTGCGACCCGGAATTTCCTTTTCCACCTTTATCACTTTTATTTCCTTTGCTTTTAAACCTGGCTTTCATCTCATGGAATTCTTTTGATCCGGGTTTAATACCCAGTTCTTTGGCAATTTGTCCCCAGCCCTTGTCTTTATTCTTCTTGTAGGAATCAGCAACGGTTTCAACTGGTTTATTGAGGATATTCGCCATTTCCGCAGCCATGTATACGTCAGCGGGAGCCATGGTTTGTAATAAGACGTTAATTTTTGGCACGCCAATCTGGAAACTCGCCGATAACTCGCTTTTAAAAAGAGGCAAGTCGGCTTGTGCTTTTACATTGATATTTTTCAGGCTAGCATCCATTTCCGCATCTCCCGTTCTTGGGTTAAAGCTAATAGTAGTTTGTGCAGTTGCAGACAGCGTAATAATTGTCGCAATTGAGAATAAAATCTTTTTCATAAGGGTCAGTTTTAGTTGAAATAAATATACGAAAAAGTCTGATTTAGGTAGAATTCTTCAAGGTAAGCAACTTTCCCGCTGATCCCGCTGATGCGACAGATTTATGATCTGCTCATATCTGTGTGATTCGCGCGAGATTCACATAAATTAAGTAAAAAATAAGTCCATTAAGTTGTATCTTTGTGCAAAATTAATTCCCATGGAAAACGAAGTAGAAGTACCTTACACCATATATATAGAAGCCACACCAAATCCGGCTTCGATGAAATTTATTGCCAATAAAGTGTTGATTAAACAAAAAGGCGCCTCAGCTGAATATAAAAGCATTAGTGAAACTCAAACAGCTCCCATAGCCAAACAGTTATTTCAGTTCCCTTTTGTAAAAACGATTTTTATTTCTTCTAATTACATTACCATCACAAAAACAGATAACGTTGACTGGGATGACATCAGCCTGGAATTGCGCATCTTCATCAATGATTATTTGAATAAAGGAAACCTAATTGTAACCGCTTTACCGGAACAGGAAGTGGCTGTGGATAATACATTTACTGAAAAAAAAATCATCAACACCCAGCACGTAGCGGCTAAGGACGAAGTAGAAGCCAAGATCATCGAGATTTTGGATCAATACATTCGCCCGGCTGTAGAATCCGATGGGGGATTGATCACGTTTAAAGAACTGAAAGATGGCGTTGTGACTGTACAGATGCGCGGTGCCTGTAGCGGTTGTCCAAGCAGTACCATGACTTTAAAAGCAGGCATCGAAGCGTTATTGAAACGTTTACTGCCTGACGCTGTGAAAGAGGTTGTGAGTGAGGCAATGTAAGCTAATCAAGCAAATAATTAAAATTTAAAGATTTCCCGGACGACATCTAATGGAAACTGAAAAATACAGGAAATCTGAGTTAAAATTCATTTACTGGTTTGCCCATTATAATCTTGTTTCCCCAAGCGTAAGATATAGAGGTAAATACGCTTTAGATTTTTTAAGGGAACATTCGCTTATAGAATCTTATTTTATATATCCCAGCTACAAACCGCTCAGGATTCTCTTTTTTGTCAGAGCTTACTTTTCAGCTTTGTTTTTCAAAAAACCGGGTTCTATTATTGTTGTGCAACGCCTGAATTCTAATTTCATTTATGCGAACCTTCTGAAATTACTAGTAAAAGTAAGAAAACGAAATTCCGTTTATGACATTGACGATGCCGATTATTTAGAATACCCGCCTGACACAATTTATTATTTTTCTAAAAATTGTTCTAAAATATCAGTGGGGAGTAATGAATTATTGAAGAACCTTTCAAAGTATAACCATAACATCATTCTAAATACCTCTTCTACACCAGATCTGCATATAGTTAAGAACAAAAAAAATGAATTATTTACAATTGGCTGGATCGGTGGATTCGGCGGAGATCATAAACTGAGTCTCACAACTTCATTTTTTCCTTGTTTAAAGAACCTGCCGTTTAAAGTGAAGTTAGTCTTACTTGGTGTAGCAGACAAAAGTGAATATGAGTTTCTTGTAAATTATTTTAAAGAGTTTAGAAACGTCGTTTTAGAAATGCCACAAACTATTAATTGGAATGATGAAGCCGATATTCAAAAGCGAATTTCTAATTTTGATGTTGGCATAGCGACCTTAGTGGATAATGAAATGCAACGATCAAAATCAGCGTTTAAAGCAAAGCAATATATGAATAATGGAGTGCCGGTGTTAAGTGTTGACATTCCGGAAAACAATTTATTTGTTGAACATGGCAAAAACGGTTTTATATGTTCTTCTCCTGAAGATTTCAAACAAAGAATTATTGAGGTCAACGCAATGAATACAATTCAGTATCAATATTTATCTGATCATGCAAGAGCATCAATTCCCAAATTCAGTCTGGAAACCTATTGTGATAAAATAAACAAGTTATATTTTGAACTTTAATGTTATTTATCCGCGTAAGCAATACTTAGTACGCTGATTTGTATTCCTTCGATTTGATGCAACAACTGGCAACAGGCCTCAATTGTTGCGCCTGTGGTGATCACATCATCTACCAAAACCACGTGTTTATTTTTAAAGGTTTCCGGGACAACGAGTTCAAAGACATCTTCTACATTTTCCCAACGCTCATATTTACTTTTTTTGGTTTGTGTTTCGGTGAATTCTTTTCGCTTTAAAACACTTGTATTGAGATTAGTTTTCATGCCTTCGGATAAACCCCTGGCAAATTCTTCACTCTGGTTATAACCACGCATTTTAAATTTTTTGGAATGCAAAGGAACCGGAATCACAAAATCAGTCTTTGAGAAAACGGGATCTTCTTTCAAATCTTCAGCATACCATTTTCCTACTAATACGGCCAGATCTTTATTATGTTTGTATTTGATGGCATGCAGTATTTTCTGGATACTCCCTTTCTTTTGGAACAGATAAAAACTGCTGGCTGACAAAAGAGGTGTTCGTCCATAAAACAAAGCATCTACCGGGTTACGGCTTTGCTTATGAAAATTGGTTTTAGGCAAATTAGAATAGCAGTAATTACAAACCTGGTCTTCGTGCCTGAACAATGAATTTCCGCAGGCAACACAATTACGGGGATATATCAGCGATAGGAAATCCTGAAGCATTTACAATTTTCCGGCAAGAGTACAGCTTAATTTATACTTGTTTATTTTTCCGTCGAGATTAAATAATTCTACGTACACCACATAAATTCCAATCGGTGCTTTTTCGTTATCATCGTTAATGCCATTCCAACTGATGACACCTTCAATAGACAGTTGCTCATTACGTACCAAATGCCTGACCTGTCTTCCCCTGCTGTCGTATATAAAAATATTGGCTGCCTTGCCTGATTCGTCCAGTTTATAACTGATGTTTAACACATCATTATAACCATCGTTATCCGGAGAGAACAAAGGATTTTGGATGGAAACCCCACTTCCGCCATCTGCCTGTAAATACTGTGAGTTACGATAAGCGGGCGTTGCAAAGCCAACGCCTTCCGACGCACTGTTCCAGTTCGTTTTATCTTCCGTTGGCCGGTTGAAATCAATCCGTTCTAATGATACGCCCTTGGTGCCAACTAATAAAGGGAAGTGCATTTTACTGGTATACTTAAAATTATCGATCACTGTAAAAGAGGCGTCACTTAAGGTGACCACATCATCGTCTGTGTTCATGCTCGGAAGATCGGCAATATCTAAAAATCCATTTGGGTTAGGGGTGCTGTATTGTTGTTTAATGGCAGTTCCATTTTCACTGATGACTAAATAACTTTCAGGAAATAATAAAAAGCCCTCTTCTGTAATAATCTCAGTATCTTCTAAAGCACCTGTTAATGTATCCATTGAGCCAATGCGAAGATCTTTTAAATTGATTGTCTTGTTGCTTCGGTTGTAGAGTTCCACAAAATCATAGCCACCGGTATTCGGATCAAACAAAACTTCATTGATAACCACATCATTTGGTGCCGGGGGTTCCGGTAAGGCAAAAGCCGAGGTTCCGTTAATTAAGGAGTTTCCTACACAGTCGGTTACGCCACTTAAAACAGTGACATTGTAAATAATTCCCGTTTGCATGGACGACGATAATTTCAGGATCACTTTTTTAAACTCCGGCGCTATGGCTTTTACATAAGTCGGTGAAGTGAGGCCATTATCAAACGTATAATTCAAAGGATTTGAAAGGGTAAGACTATCCAGAGCTTCATTAAAAATTAAAATAATACTATCCGCGTTTACAACTACGGCACGATCCAATGCCGGTGAAGACAGATCGGGATTTGTTGCTGCGACTGAGTTTGGATAGGCGGGCGTACCTCCGTTAGGGTGATTACTCGCATGCCAGTTACTTTGTCCGCCACATGGATTGTTGGCATCAATTTGTTCCAGGCTCCATCCTCCATCACTTTTATTGTTATCGTTATACCAGCTCGAAGAATAGCTAACTGAACTGATCACAACGTCGTTTGTGTCCCTGAGCGTAATAGTAGTGCCATCATTCAACAAAGAAGGAAAGCTGGTAATTTCATAAACCGTGATATTAAAATTATTGAAAAACACACTCTGTGCACCGCTACCGGCTAATACCACATATCCATTTGGGGCAATAGTAATATCCGGTAAATTTTTAGATGTTGTGGGCGTCGAGAAACTCCAGTTTTTTAAATTGATGCTGAAATTGGTCCTGTTTTTTAATTCCACATATTCTTCTGCAGGCAATGCGATACTCGGATCCGGATCCGGCATTAATTCATTAATCACTACGTCATAAGGTTTTGCTTTATAGTGTGAGAAAGCTTTGCTGTTTGGAGATAAGGTATTTCCACTGCAATCCGTAATACCTGAGATAGTGATTGTGTAATTGGTCGCGTTCACTAATTTCGCAGCCAATGAAAGTGTCACACACATATTATCAGATGACGCAACCGCAAGTGTGGGCGATCCAATACCAGTTATAGAATAGTTTGAAATCACTGATAATTGGGAAGAAGAAATAGCATCATCAAAACAAACGGAGATATGCATAGAGTCGGAAACATTTACGGAAGTGATTTTAGGGGCAATCACATCGGGAGCTAAAGAAAATACGGAATTCACAAAGCCGGGTGTTCCGCCATCCGCATCGTTTGAAGCGATCCAGTTATTGATTTGAGAACACGCGGAGCTTAAATTCGGATTAATTTGTTCAAGTGTATATCCACCGTTCTTTTTCACCGCGTCTTTATACCAGGTGTCTTTGTAATTTACACTATCAATTAATAACCCGGCATTTGTTTTTAAATAGATATTATCACCGGCATTGTTTAAAGAAGGAAAGGAACTCACCCCCAACTTATTGGTATATCCCAAAGCAGTGAATTGAGCAGTGTCCGTTACAGGACAAATGATCACATAACTGTTTGGCGCCATCACATAATTTCCCAGGGTTGCTCCGGTAGCGGTATAACTGTCTGCGAGTTTCAGTCCATTCAGATTGAACGTATTACTGCTCCGGTTATATAATTCCACAAACTCAGCATTGGTCAGATTAATAACCGGTGAGGGGTCAGCAAACAATTCATTGATCACAATATCTTTATAACCAACTGTCACCGGCGCGATATAAGTAAAGTTAGCTGTCGCAGTGGATATGGTATTCAGAGATAAATCCTGAATCCCTGAAACAGTCAATGTATTAACCACAGCATTTGAAAACGGATTTGTAAATGATAAATGAACAAGAGCAAAATTAGAAGCATCTCTGTTGGCAGCGTTTGGATTTCCGATACTGTTATCAACCACATAATTTGTAACAGTTTGCGCCGACGCTATATCAACAGCCTCATTAAACAGGACATCCAATTGTGTATTGGATATCACACTGGTACTCGCAATATTCGGAGGCGTTACGTCCAAAACAATTGGTGCAATGGTGATGTCATCAAGCACATGTTTGCCGAAAAAAGTGGACGTTGATTGTTTAATCGCGAAACCAAAAGCTGTTGAATTGGTAAACGTTCCATCTGTAATGGTTCCCTCGGTGAAATAGCCGGTCCCTGTTCCGGTCATATCCCTCTCCAGGGTAAACAAATTGCTGCTGTTTCGGGTTACTCTGATTTTAATTAAGTTATTGGACGAACTCGCCACGCTGGCATTAACACCGTCAATCAAAATAGATTGTGTGCCTGCAGAACTCTTGTATAAGGAAATATCATCGGCTGTATTTCCTATCCTCACAAAATAGCCATTGATGGTAGAGGCTAATAAATTGGAATTATCAGAGATTAAATACGCATCTACATAATTGGAGCCCGAGGTGGCAAATTGCAGGTTCATCCAGAACTCCCAGGTGCAGTTTGAACTGAGGGTATTGGTGGTACTGATATAGAAACTGGTATTGCTGGTGGTATTTGCGGACTTTAATTGCCCGGCATTTACAGAAAAATCTGTCGCCGAACTTACCGTCCAGGTTGGGTTTGCAGTATAATCTCCATCACTGAAATTTTCGGTAATCTGAGCTATAGAAGAGTAGCAAAATAAAAAAGATAATATAATAAAGTAAAGACGGATCATTTTTAGAAGTTATGAAAAACTAAAATAAGAAATTTTTTTGATAGAGAATAATTTAACAACTTTGGGCTCCAGTATTTAATCATATCATAACACACCATTACACATGAAAATCGCTGTCGTAGGAGCAACCGGTTTGGTAGGAACCAAAATGTTAGAAGTATTAGCGGAAAGGAACTTTCCTTTAACGGACCTGATTCCCGTAGCTTCCGAAAGATCAGTAGGCAAAGAAATTACTTTTAAAGGGAAAACCTATAAGGTGTATTCTATGCTGGATGCCATTGCCGCAAAGCCAGAAATTGCTTTGTTTTCTGCGGGTGGCAGTACTTCTTTGGAATGGGCTCCAAAATTTGCGGAAGCAGGTATTACGGTTATTGATAACTCCAGTGCCTGGCGCATGGATCCTACGAAAAAATTAGTGGTGCCGGAAATCAATGCAGGTGAATTAACATCAAACGATAAAATCATTGCCAATCCCAACTGTTCTACTATCCAAATGGTGGTTGCATTAAATCCTTTGCATAAAAAATATAAGATTAAACGCGTAGTTGTTTCTACCTATCAATCTGTAACCGGAACCGGTGTAAAAGCTGTTGATCAGTTAATGAATGAGCGTGCCGGTAAAGAAGGTGAAATGGCCTATAAATATAAAATTGATCTGAATGTCATTCCCCAGATTGATGTCTTTACTGATAACGGCTACACCAAAGAAGAAATGAAAATGGTGAATGAAACCAAAAAGATCATGGGGGACGATTCAATCCGTTTAACTGCTACAACCGTTCGTATACCTGTAATGGGCGGACATAGCGAAAGTGTGAATGTGGAATTTGAAAATGAATTTGAAGTAAAGGATATTTTTGAGCTCATGAGAAACACAAAAGGAGTGATTCTACAGGATGATATTGCCAACCAAATCTACCCGATGCCAATGACTGCTCATAATAAGGACGAGGTATTTGTCGGACGGATCCGTAGAGATGAAACTCAGCCAAAAACATTAAACATGTGGATCGTTTCGGACAACCTTCGTAAGGGAGCTGCGACCAATGCTGTGCAGATTGCAGAATACCTGGTAGAAAATCATTTAGTTTAGAAAAAACAGGGCATAAAAAAGGCTGCTGTGCCCATCCCCGTTTAAAGCACAGCAGCCTAATTGTATTGGTTTAAACTAAACAAAACCTATGATAAAGAACGTAGTGTAAAATTAATACCTAAACCAGCCCTAAAAAACCACTAACTAATAAGTGGTCGGTTTCATTTGATAAGTGGTTACAAATTAGCCCTTAATTGGAAATTAATAAACCCGTTCTGTTATCAAATTCCATAAAAATCCTATTTCCAATTGTAGCGAAAGTCATATTCCCCGGAAAATTTTTTATTCTCTCTTCATACATTTAAACCATTTTCAATAATTTTTTATATTTGGTATAACAAAAATTAAAAAAATGAAAGATCTGGAATGCCCGAACTGCGGAGGATCAAGTCCATCAATAATCAGCGAAGGGGAATTTCGCTGTACATTTTGTGATACATTGTATTATAATGAAGCAATGCAACAACGGAAACGCGCAGCTGAGAAACAAGCGGCCCGTATTAAAATCGAGGAAGCTAAGCAACAGGTTCATGTCGAACAGGCCCGCACTGTTAATAACATGAGCAAACGCATTCTTTTATTTGTATCTATTTTCCTGCTGATTATTTTTGGTTTTGTAGGATATATGGCTAAACAATCTTTGGATCAAAGCGCTAAAAGCCAGGAAGAACTGATCAAGAGTTTTCAACCGCATTAATCTGCCTTATTCAGTCTGAAAAAGACTCACAACTATAAATTCCTATCCATTTTCCTGTAATGGATGAGGAAAAAAATGATGAACAACACTGAATAGAAGATGCTGAAAAAGAAGCGGAAGCCATACAAGTCGAGGAACATGAAGGTGATCACCCGCGTGCAAAACATAATGATGAACAACTGAACCCCCCATTGCTTCATGTGCCAGATTCCAATCAGTGAAACGAACTGAAGAGTGATGATAATTCCCAAAATCATGGGAATGAAATCGCCCATGCGTTTAATGGAAGGCATAAATAACATGGGGAAAGCCAGGAGAATCAGCACAATGGCGATGACGGTGATGACTGAAATGGTTTTGGGTCTTGCTACATGCGCCATAAATTTGTAAATTAATTTGTCCGGATAGCTTCCACCGGGTCTAACTGCGAGGCGCCATAAGCAGGAATAAAGCCACTTATGATGCCAATCAATACCGAAATCGTTAAGCCTAAAATAATATTGGAACGGGTCAGCGTAATTTCCATGTCGATCACGCCGTCAGCGGCAAACGTAAGAACATAGATGAGTAAGAGTCCTATGATGCCTCCTATCAACGATAAAAACACAGCTTCGAATAAAAACTGCGCCAGGATAAAATAATTTTTAGCCCCTAATGATTTTTGAATGCCTATTAAATTGGTACGCTCTCTTACCGACACAAACATAATGTTGGCAATGCCAAAACCACCAACTAAAATAGAAAAGCCTCCAATGATGGCGCCGGCTATTCCCACGATATCAAATAAACCGTCAAAATTCTTACTCAGCAAATTGGTTTCATTCAAGGCAAAATCATCATCTGCAAGAGGTTTTAATCCGCGGATGCTTCTCATAATTCCGGTTAGCTCATCCTTGAGCTGTGCATTGGTAACGCCTGGCTTTGCTTTTGCAGCTATGAAAGGATCGCTGTTCTCGGATTTCACATCCATAAATAATCGCGCAAAATTGTAGGGAACAACTGCCTGGTTATCCATGCTGTTGCCTAGCATACTTTCGCCTTCCTTTTTAAAAAGCCCGATGACCTTACAATTTCTTCCTGCTACTTTAATGGTTTTTCCAATGGGGTATTCATTATTCGGGAATAAGCCATCTGCTAAAGTGTATCCTAAAATAACCACATTGTAACCACCTTCGGCCTCATCTTCCCTGAAGTAACGTCCCTCCACAATATCAAAGGCTTTTACCTGTCCATACCCATACGACCAGCCGGAAACCAGTCCGTTTTCAATCGTATTATTATTATGTTTTAAAACTTTACGGGAACCAATGCGGAATCCAACCGCTTCAATACTCTTTGCTTTTCGTTCCACTTCAGCCAACTCACTATACTCGGGAACAGGACGATTCATGTATTTCCACCAGGGATAATCCGGGCCAAAAGTCCAGGGCCATTTCATGACAAATACCACGTTATCTCCAAGACTCTGAACACTTCCACGGATGTTGCGTTCCAGACTATCTACAATTGTAAAAACCGTGATTATGGCAAAAATACCAATAGTAATACCTAATAAACTAAGAAAGGTTCTGAGCTTATTGGCCACCAAAGCACCCCAGGCGAAAACAATGCTCTCTTTTAAAAGCGTTAAAACCATATTGTAAATATAATTTATAATCAGTGATAATGATCTGTTTTTGTTTCAATGGTTTTGACATAGGATAGAGGGTTATTGCAAGGCCTTTTGTTTTAGTACTTTTTAAGACTTTTAAATAACACATCTTCTTTTGTTATTGAGCAATTAAACTTAAATTTGATTTTTAGTGATTTACATGAGAACCCTGTTTTTAATAATATCTGTTTCGGCTCTGGCGTTTATTTTTTCGTCGTGCCGGAATACGCATGCTTATGAAAAATACGTGAAAGAACTCGATAGCTTAAAAGTTGTTTTGCAGCAAGCGGTCACCAATTTCAAAACCGTGGACAGTGCAGGATGTGTGAATGCCTATTCAAAGCATTACACCTACTCCCTTTTCCTTAATAGCCATTTAAAAGATACGGTATCGAAAACAGTTGCAGAAAAATTACAGGATTTTCAATCGGTTGGAAAAGGAATGCAGGATTACCTCGCTTACCGGACTTCCTGGCTAAATGAAGCAGGTTTATCAGTTACACAATTACAAACCTTATCCCACGATCTCAAAACCGGGAGCATTGATGAGGAAGAAGCCGTTGAATTTATCAATGAGGAAAAAAAACAGGCCGAAACCATTATTGAAGAATTAAAAATAAATACGGAAGCCATCCGCAAACACCTGGAAGTGTTCCATCGATCTTTGCCAGTATGCGAGGATCTGGTGAAACAATTAAACTCCGGTATTTTGCCAGAGCTGGTACATCCGGAAATCAAACGCACTAATTAATTATCATTTGAAACATTTGTTAATATGCATACTGTTCCTTCTGTTGTTTACTCATGTAAATGCGCAAAAAACAACAGACGACAAACTGGCGATGCAGTATTATAACGAAAAACAATACGATAAGGCGGTCGTCTACTTTGAAAAACTGTATGATAAACTGCCGGATGCCTACTTCGTTTATTATTTTAATTGTTTGCTTGCCACCAAAGATTATAAAACTGCCGAGAAGATTACCAAACGTCATATCAAACACAGTACAACCAACGCTCATTTGTATGTGAAGCTCGGACTCGTTTATAAACTGATGGGGAATCCGGATAAGGAAAAGGACCAGTACGACAAAGCAGTAAAAGAAGTGATTCCTGAACAGAGTACAATTTTTGCGTTGGCACATTCGTTTGAAGAAGTGGAACTATACGATTACGCGATCGAAGTTTACCGCAAAGGCCGTAAGGCAACCCCTGAGACCTATCCTTACTATTATGAAATAGCTGATATATATAAAAAGAAGGGCGACCTGAGGGCTATGGTAAACGAATACCTGGACGCTATTGAATTCAGGGAAAGCGAACTGTACACCGCCCAGGCCAACCTGCAACAGTCTTTAGGATACGATGACAAAAACGGTGGGTTTAATAATCCCATTTTAAAAGAAGAACTTCAAAAACGTATTCAGCAAAAATCAGATAAAACTATTTTATCTGAATTTCTGATCTTTATCCTAAACCAGCAAAAAGATTTCAATGGTTCTTTTGTTCAATCAAAGGCGTTGGATAAACGCCAGAAAGGTGACGGTACGCGCCTGATGGAACTGGCAAAGCTTTCTATCAGTAATGAAAACTATGAAGTGGCAGAAAGATGTTACCAGTATGTAATTAGTAAAGGAAAAGATAATCCTTATTACGATCTGGCCAACATCGAAAAACTGAACGCCAATTACCTGCAACTAACCGGCCAGTCAAACCCACCGACCGCCGATGCGGTAGCCCTGAATGCCAATATGGAAACGGCAATTAAGACCTATGGGATCAGTAACCTTACATTTCCCCTGATCAAAAAATCAGCCTTGCTAAAAGCCTATTATTTAAACCGACCACAAGATGCAATTCAGTCATTAGAGGAAGTGATGGCACAATACTCATTTGACAAAAACCTGTTGGCTGAAATTAAATTGGACCTGGGAGATATGCACTTACTGATCGGAAATATCTGGGATGCATCTTTGTTATATTCCCAGGTTGAAAAAGATTTTAAATATGAACCGGTAGGACAGGGTGCTAAATTCAGAAACGCCAAACTAAGTTATTATGCGTCCGATTTTAAATGGGCCAAAGCGCAATGTGATGTATTAAAAGGTGCCACTACAAAAACCATTGCCAATGATGCATTGGATCTTTCGTTAATTATCAGTGACGCGATTGGCATAGATACCAATGCAGCGCCCTTAAGCATGTTTTCATCAGCCGAGCTTTTAATCCTGCAACATCAATACGACAGGGCCATTGCCCGACTCGATAGCATTAACCTGGTATTTAGCGAACATACACTGGGGGACGATATTTATTATAAAAAAGCGGAGATCTATAAACGGACAAACCAATATGCTGAAGCTGCCAAAATGTACCAGAACATTTTAGAATTTTACCCGGCAGAGTTATATGGAGATGATGCCTTATTTAAAGAAGCGGAATTGTATGAACGCTATTTGAATGATAAAGAAAAGGCAAAGCAATTGTACCAGGACATGCTGGTGAAGTATCCGGGAAGCATTTATGTCGTAGATGCCAGAAAGCGATACCGGGATTTAAGAGGAGATATTGTTAACTAATTTTAAAAAGACGAAAGTCTGTTCGAGTGAATTTTTGCCTGCCTCTTGCAAAAAATAGTATCGAGAACCGATTGTTTAGCTTCGCGATATGAATCTGAAGGATGCAGGCAAATTATACTCGAAGAGACAACATAAAACTAAGTACTATGTATATATACAACGTTACCGTCAGCATTGATAAATCACTAGCCGAAGAATGGCTTAACTGGATGAAAACGGTTCATGTACCGGACGTGTTAAAAACCGGGCATTTCACTGAAAATAAAATTTGTCGGGTCTTAAATGTAGATGACGAGGGCGCTACCTTTTCTGTCCAATATACCTTTAATGCCATGGAAGATATTGAAGCCTACCAGAAAAATCATGCTTCCCGCCTTCAGGAAGAGCACACCAAACGTTATGAAGGAAAGTATGCTGCCTTCCGAACCTTGTTGGAAATTTTATAAGATGAAGTGGTCAATCCTCATAATTTTATGCGCAGTGATGAATCACACTTTTGCGCAAAAAATTCTGGAGTTAAACTATCATTCAATTTTTGGAAAATCAAAGTCGTACCAGTTCTTCAACAATTCCAATATCGATTATAAACTGATAGGTGATTTGTTTTACAAAACTCACAAACTGGTGAATATGAACGACAGTGTGCTCGTCTTCGATAATGATTCTGTTGTTAAAATAAGCGCGTTAAAAGCTATTAAAATAAGAGGGGCGCTCATCAGTCCCTTCTTTTTCGGAAGCAGTTTTTTGTTTTTCTTATTAGATACCGGTCACAACATCGCAAAAGGACATGCGACGATTGTCAACGAACAAACTGTTGTTGTGTGTTCTGCGCTCCTGCTCGGGGGAATTATTGTAAGGAGAATTCAGGACAAACATGTGTATATTCGAAAGAATGTGACGATTAGAGTTTTGGATACAGATTACAGAAACTTAACAAAATCAAATTAAAACCGTAGATAAATTCCTGTATTCATTCCCACAGAATACAAATACCCGCTAACAGGCGCATCAACTAATGGTCTTAGAAATTGGCGGTAGGAAGGCTCCAGTTTAATAAATACATTTCTATTAATGTCGTAGCTGAAGCCTATTCCCACTAAAAGCGCAGCATCAACTACCGGAATATTTTTGCTGTTATAACTATGAGAAATCGTTGTTTTCCTGATCTCAGCATTATCCAAAACAGTAGTGGCCGTTTTTTTTCCTAGAAATAAATTAGCCGAAACACCAAGAGACGGAAATACTTTAAATCTTCTATTCAGTATATAACAGTTGATCTTTAAAGGGACCTCAAGGTATTGGTATTTATACGCCGTTCGCTTTTCAGGTTCCATCGTACTACCTCCGCCATTTGGAATGGAAGGATCGTATGTTCCACCTGGTGTGATCCACGGGGGCATATGCGCCACGATTCCTTTAGTAGAATATAAAACGGCTATTTCAATTCCGATTCTTTTGCTTACTTTATAAACAACATTAAACCCGGCAGTGATACCATTATTTGCTTTTGTGTCAGTGCCTGTATAACCAGAACTTACCTTTGACGTATAAGGGATCTGATAACAATAATCCGGCGAACCGGTAACACCAACCGCCCATTTTTTTGTTTTTAAACTATCAGCAGTTTGGGCAAATACAGCGTCCGTCAGGCACAAAAGAAGACAGATAAATAATTTCATAAAGATCAATTAATGACGCTATAAATGTAATGACAATCTTACATTAAACAGCGAAACTTGAAATTTTTCATTACTTTTAAAGCATGGCATCACCGGTAAAAGCAAAGAAACATTTAGGCCAGCATTTCTTAACGGACTTAAACATAGCGCAGAAGATTGTAAATTCCTTACCGAAGGACGATACTCCTATTTTAGAGATCGGGCCAGGTACCGGTGTCATTACCCAATACATGGTGGAGAAGGACAACTTCACTGCCTTCGACATTGACACAGAGTCCATTGATTTTTTAAAAGAAAAGTATCCGCAACACGCGCACAAATTTAAATTCCAGGATTTTTTAGAGGCAGACCTTTCTCCATTTGCATCTGCCGGTAATTTTTATCTGATCGGAAATTTCCCCTACAACATCTCCACGCAAATTATGTTTAGGGTATTGGAATATCGGAGTAATATTAACTGCGTGGTAGGTATGTTTCAACGCGAAGTGGCGCAGCGTATTGCTGAAAAACCGGGAACCAAAACCTATGGCATCTTAAGCGTATTGCTGCAGGCTTTTTACAAGATCGAATATCTATTTACGGTAAGCGAGCATGTATTCAATCCTCCGCCAAAAGTAAAATCGGCCGTGATTCGTTTAACGCGCAATACGACTGCCAAATTGAACTGTGATGAGGAACTGTTCTTTAAAGTGGTGAAGGCTTCTTTTAACCAGCGACGTAAAACGGTGCGTAATTCAGTGAAAGTATTAAGTGGGAACCATGTTGTAGAATCGGTGTACCTCGACAAAAGGGCGGAACAATTATCCGTGAATGAATTTGTGGAGTTAACCAATTCCATTCAACAAGCCATTCAAAAATAATTTCGCCGACGAATCGTTCGAATTAGCCTAAGTTATTGCCCGCTTTCCGAAAGCTTCTTTATCTTCGTATCATGACACAAAAAACACGGAATATCCTGATACATATTTTAGGCTGCCTTGTCTTTTTGTCCTTGCCCATTCTGTTTTCTCCGGACCTTAACCAGGCACTCAATCTCATTCATATTCCGCCGTTTCGAAGGGACGTCTTAAGCAGTATGCTCTTATTGGGTTTCTTTTACCTCAATTATTATGTATTGATTCCCCGTTTCTATGTTTCAAAAAAGATCATTCCCTACGTTGTATTTGTTCTCGTTTGTTTTTTACTCGTTGCCTTTATTCCCGAAATGCTCATGGGAAATCATCACCCACACCTTGCGGGACCACCTCATTTTAATCCACCACCACGCAGAGGCATCTTTTTCTTTTTAAGTCACAAATCACTCGATTTTATCATTGTGCTGGTTCTTTCCCTGCTTTTAAAAATAAGGGAACGACTGAAAAAAACTGAAACGGAGAAAGCCAACGCAGAACTCTCTTATTTAAAGGCCCAGATCAATCCTCATTTCTTATTTAACACCCTAAATAGTATCTACTCGCTAGCTATTCAGAAAAACGATAAAACGGCCGATGCCGTTGTGAAGCTATCGGACATGATGCGTTATGTCTTAAACGACAGCAATACCAATTTTGTTCCGTTGGAAAAAGAGATCAGTTACATTTCGAATTACATTGAATTGCAGCGCATGCGTTTGACATCCAATGTAAAATTATCTTATACCTGCGAAGGAAATGTCTTTGATAAAAAAATTGCACCTTTAGTGCTGATCCCATTTATAGAAAACGCGTTTAAACATGGGGTCAACTCAGAAGAAAATTCTGATATTGATATCAGGATTACTTGTTCAGACACTAAACTTATACTGATGGTAAAGAATAATTGCGTTCGTGCAAACAATAATGACCTGAACAAAAGTGGATTAGGAATTGAAAACACCAAACAGCGTTTGCAATTATTATATCCGCAACAACACCATCTTGACATTTCAGAGGTCAACAATACTTTTATAGTCACCCTTTCATTGAACATTCATGATTAAAGCAATAGCGGTTGATGATGAACCATTATCACTCAATATCATAGAAACATTTTGCGCTCAGTTGGATTACATTGACCTGCAAAAAACATTTACGAAGCCCAATGAAGCGTTAAGGTATCTGGAAAAATACCCGGTTGATCTTTTGTTCCTGGATATACACATGCCTTCTCTCAATGGAATAGAATTTTATAAAAACATTACGCAAAATACATTGGTCATTTTTTGCACAGCCCATGGCCAGTATGCCGTTGAAGGATTTAATTTAAACGCTCTTGATTATCTGCTAAAGCCTTTCACCCTGGAGCGATTCAAACAGGCAACCGAAAAAGCAAAGGACTATTTCGCGGTCAGTTCCAATCAAAAAAGCCAGCACATATTTGTGCGTGCGGATTATAGTCTTCAAAAGATAAACCTCGATGATATTACATACATTGAAGCTTTAGACGATTACCTGAAGATATACATTCATCAGCAAAAAACTATTGTCGCGAGGATGACGATGAAAGCGATCCTGGAGAAATTACCGGCCAGCGATTTCATTAGAGTGCATCGCTCATTTATTGTCCCCATTAAAAAAGTGGAAAGCCTTCGTAATAAAACGCTTCAACTGGGTGATAAAAAAATTCCTGTAGGAAACAGTTATGAAGAGGCAGTTCTCAAACACTTCAGCACTTAACCTCAAAATTTTAGCATTTTATCTCAATTACTTGGGTAGCAATAACATTTAGTTTACTTTTAATTCACAATTAATTGATATGAAAAAAATATTTACCCAGACTTCAATTCTATTTGCCTTAATTTTTTCCTTAAATGGAATTGCCCAGCAATGGGATGGATTAACCCTGTACAGCGTTCAAAACTCTACAACTGCCCGATTAGTAGACACAGCCAACGTAACTGTAAAAACATGGACAGGCCTTACTACGGGTACCGCTTATTCGCCTTACCTGATGCCGGGAGGTATTTTAGTAAGAAGCGTTAAGCTTACCAATTCAACATTTAGCGGGGGCGGATCTGCCGGGGGATTGCAAAAACATGATTATAACGGAACTTTGTTATGGAATTATACCCATTCCTCTTCTACCTATTACACGCACCATGATCATTGCCCATTACCAAACGGGAATGTGTTGATGATTGCCTACGAATTAAAAACACAGGCCGAATTAGCGGCAGCAGGAGGAACGAATGCCACGCTTACAACAATATGGCCGGAAAAGATCATTGAAGTGCAGCCGACAGGATTAACGACAGGAAACATCGTATGGGAATGGCATGTTTGGGATCATTTGGTGCAAAATGTGAATTCCGCGAATGCAAATTACCAAACATCGATTGTGAATCATCCCGAACTATTAAATATCAATTATCTGAGTACAAAAGACTGGATGCATATGAACGGAATCGATTATAATCCCATTTTAGACCAGATCGTTGTAAGCTCCCATAATTTAAATGAGTGGTATGTGATTGATCATAGCACCACCACGGCACAGGCTGCTTCGCACAGCGGCGGCAATGCCGGGAAAGGAGGTGACTTTTTATTTCGTTGGGGTAACCCTGCAGCCTACCAGGCTGCAGGTGCAAAAATTTTAAAAGTAACTCATGATGCCCATTGGATCCCGGAAGGCCACCCCAATGCAGGAAGATTGGTTGGGTTTAACAATCAGGGTGTTTCCTCCTCAGTGTCCAGTGTTGACCAGATCATGCCTCCATTGATGAGCGACTATACGTATAGTATTACTTCGGGCTTAGCATTTGAACCCTCTACCTATTTACAGCGTAATTCCGGTTTCGGATATACCAGTAACATGGGTAACTCAGAGCAGTACCCAAATGGTAATCAATTGGTGTGCATGGCAACCTCAGGCAAAATCTATGAATTAAACCCCGCAGGAACGCCCATCTTTACGATAACTGCAACAGGTTCAACGTCTCAGGCGCATCGTTATTCAACATGTTATATTAATAACGCTGCGCCTACACAACCTACAGTCACACCATCAGGAAGCGATCTTACGACTGCGACAGCGAGCACTTATCAATGGTATTATAACGGAACCTTAATTACAGGTGGCACGTCACAGACTTACACCCCAACTCTAAGCGGAATCTACGTGGTGAGAACTACTGACGCTAATGGATGTGTATATGTATATTCAGCGGGTTATGTGCATTCTATTACCACTGCCCTCGAAGAAATGCAAGGCAAAAATATTTCTGTATACCCTAACCCATCGAGCGGAATTTTTGATCTCAATCTGAATTATCAGAATCCTGAAAAATTAAAAGTAATTATTTACGATGCATTTGGTAAAGTAGTTTACGAAGTTGAAAATCACTGGCGAATCGATCTTTCTGAATTTGGAAATGGTATATATATCATGTCAATTACGCTGGATCATAAAAAACCAGTTTATAAAAAAGTTGTACTTGCCAAATAAATTATTAAAATCCATTTCCTAAACAATATGAAAATCAACTTTATTAAAGTCACATTAACGTTACTCCTGGTAACCTGCCTGAATGGCATAGCCCAACAGTGGAACGGTTTAACCTTATACAGCAATGGAGCTGCTACAACAGCTTATCTGGTAGATACAGCCAACGTGACTGCTAAAACATGGTCGGCATTAAGTGGGGGAACAGGCTACTCGTCTTATTTAGAGCCAGGCGGAACTCTGGTAAGGAGTGTAAAAGTAACGAACTCCGTATTTACCGGCGGCGGTGCATCCGGTAGAATGCAAAAAGTGGATTACAACGGCAATATTGTTTGGGATTACACACATTCGTCTACAACTTACTATACGCACCATGATCACTGTCCTCTTCCAAATGGTAACGTGTTGATGATTGCCTATGAATTAAAAACTCAGGCTGAATTGGCGGCTGCCGGCGGAACGAATACCTCACTAACGACGATCTGGCCTGAAAAAATTATTGAGGTAAAACCCCTAACAGCAACTACAGGAACGATTGTGTGGGAATGGCATGTTTGGGATCATCTTGTTCAAAACGTCAATTCCAGTAAGGCGAACTATCAAACGTCTATTGTAAACCATCCTGAATTACTGAACATCAACTATCAATCCCAAAAGGATTGGTTACACGCGAATGGAATCGATTACAATCCAATTCTCGATCAAATAGTTTTAAGCTCACATAACACGAATGAGTGGTATGTAATTGATCACAGTACTACCACTGCCCAGGCCGCTTCCCATAGTGGTGGCAATGCAGGTAAAGGCGGAGACTTTTTATACCGCTGGGGGAATCCCGCAGCCTACCAGGCAACCGGCACTAAATATTTAAATGTCACCCACGACGCCCACTGGATTCCGGAAGGGCATCCAAATGCAGGACGATTGGCAGGATTCAATAACCAGGGAATTTCTTCTACGCAATCCTGTGTGGACCAGGTTATCCCGCCTTTAAATAATTACAACTACACGATCACACCGGGATCTGCCTTCGCGCCTTCCATCTATGACCAACGTACCTCCGGATTTGGTTACACCAGTAACGAAGGAAGCTCTGAACAGCTGCCAAATGGTAACCAATTAGTATGTGTTTCTATTTCCGGAAAAATTTATGAGCTGAATCCTGCAGGAGTTCCGATTTTCACCATTTCAACAGGCGCCAAATCTTCACAGGCACATCGCTACTCTACCTGCTATATTAATAATCTAGCACCTGCACAACCAACAATTACAACAAGCGGCAGTGATTTAACGACCACGACTGCAACGACATATCAATGGTATTATAACGGCACTTTAATCAGCGGTGCTACATCGCAAAGTTATACACCCACACAAGACGGGATCTATGTAGTAAGAACAACTGACACGAACGGCTGTGTGTATGTGTATTCTCAGGGCTATATCTATTCCACCTCCACTGCATTAGATGAACTTTCCGGAAATACGATTTCAATACACCCAAATCCTACTACCGGAATTATTGACATTGATTTAAATTACCAAAATCCCAATAATTTATTGCTGCAAGTTTACGATCAATTAGGTAACTTAGTCATGCAAAAAGAAAATCATTCCAGGTTAGATCTGACTGAATTAGCAAATGGCGTTTACCATATGTCTATTTCTCTGGACGGAAAAAAACCAGTGTATAAAAAAATAGCTTTAACAAAATAAGTATCCAAATAAATAAACCCATGAAAAAATTTCTACTCCTTGTCTCTTTCATTTTCTGTATCACCAGCCTTTCTGCTAAAAAAGTAAAGTTTGCTGTTGATATGACCGGCCAAACCATCAGTGCCTTTGGTGTACACATCGTTGGTGATTTCCAGGAAGCGGCAGGTTACCCTTTAAACTTCGATCCCGCGGCTACTCCTTTAACACAGGAGGGTGTTACCAACATCTATAGCATCATCGTAAACATTCCTGCTTTTACAAAGTATGAATATTTATTTGTAAATGGTGATCAAACCTATGAAGCAGAATTTGTTCCGGATGAATCCCGCGTTGGTTATAACTTTATTGATAACCGCTGGTTGTACGTGGATTCATTGGCAAACGACACCACATTTGTTGGTGCAATTTTATTCGGAGGAAATGCGCCGGCAGGTTTAAGCCTTGTGCGTTTTAAAGTAGACATGGGTAACGCACTGCCTGTTTCACCGAATGGCGTTCACGTTGGCGATAATATGAACGGGTTTAGTCCCACCAAAGTTCGTTTATACTCCTTTGGAGATAATATCTACGAAACCATTAGTTATTATGTAAACAATTCCTATTCCTTTAGATACTTTAACGGCAATACCGCCATCACGACTGAAACCATTTCCGGTTCATGTGATGTTTTTGGTAATAGAGGATTAACATTGACAAAAGATACCGTTATGAGTACGGTTTGTTTTTCAAGTTGTTCCGCCTGCATGGCAACTGCTATCAGTGAACTAAAAAATACAACAGTTTCGTTTAACGTATTCCCAAATCCTGCTAAAGACATGGTGACTATACATTCATCACAAAACGAAACCATAACATCTGTAATTATTTACAACGTAACAGGCCAACAGGTAAACCAATTTCACGGAACCAACCAGGGAGATATAACGCTTACCGGATTATCCCTTTCACAGGGTTTATATACACTGAAAGTTTTAACTAAAAATAATCAGTCTTCCTTTTTAAAATTAATTATTGACTAATGCGTTTCTTCATTATTTCAGTTTTCAGTTTATTTATTTTGTGCGGAACCGGTTCCGCACAAAATTTTTATGATCAAAGCGCCATTCAAAAAATAGAGATCCAGTTCGCCCAACCTAACTGGGATTACCAGATGGACACCGCTAAGGCAGGATCTGACGGATATATCATGGCGGCCTCCATAACGATTAATGGCGTTTATTTTGATAGTGTGGGCGTAAAATACAAAGGAAACAGTTCCTACAATCCCACTTATAATAAGAATCCTTTGCATATCGAACTGGATGGCTATAAAGAACAATCATACTTAGGCGTTAAAGATATTAAGCTCGGGAACAACTTCGCAGATCCTTCCATGATTCGTGAAGTACTGGGTTATGATATTTTGAAAAATTACATGCATTGTCCACAGGCTAATTTTGCCAAAGTATACATCAACGGTGCGTACCATGGCGTATACTCTAATGCGGAGAGCATTGGTAAATCGTTCTACTCCACACATTACCATTCTACCGGGAATACCGCCATCAAATGTAACCCCATTGTCAATCCAAGTACCAACACAAAATGTAATTTAAAATATTTTACAAGCGGTGATAGTTCCAATTACTTTAATTTCTATGAATTGAAATCCGATTACGGCTGGAATAATTTACGTGCATTGTGTGATACGATCACCAACTTTCAATCCAAAGCTCCCGATAACATAGATATGGATCGTGTTATATGGATGCTCGCATTCAATAATGTTTTAGTAAACTTAGACAGTTATAGCGGAGCTTTTTGCCAGAACTACTACTTATATAAAGATAATACCAGGCACTACAACCCAACCATTTGGGATCTGAATATGTGTTTTGGAGGTTTCCCGTATTTAGGCGCAAGTAACAGCAGCCTGAGCACACAAAACATTACCGGCATGCAACAGATGGCGATTAATATTCATTCAACTGATGTGTATTGGCCATTGATTAACATAGTGAATAGTAACGCACAATACAAACGCATGCTGGTAGCGCATATGCGTACCATTGTCAATGAGTATTTCGTAAGTAATTTATATTCAACCAGAGCACAACAATTTCAAACATTGATTGATACTTCAGTTCAAAGTGACACTTATAAATTTTATAGCTACGGTAACTTTCAGAATGGATTAACCGCAAACGTTTCAGTTGGCAGTTATTCGGTGCCGGGCATCAGTAATTTAATGACGGGGCGCATATCATACTTACAGGCTACGGCTGATTTCGGGTACAGTACTCCGACGATTACAGCAGTCAGTGCAAGCACGAATTCCCCTGCGTTAAATGCAACCGTTGCAATTACTGCTAATGTAGTTAATACAAACACCGTGTACCTGGGGTATCGATCTTCAACGATACAAAAATTTAACCGCACACAGATGTTTGATGATGGGGCGCACAACGATGGTGCATCTGGTGACAATGTATTTGGCACAACCATTTCCGTTAATTCTGCAGAAACGGAATATTACATTTATGCGGAAAACTCGTTAGCTGGCATGTTTTCACCGCAACGGGCGGAACATGAATTTTATACTTTACAAGCCAATGTTGCTCAACCGCTAGTAGGGCAGCTCGTGATTAACGAATTTCTTGCCGCAAACAATTTCGGGCAGACGGATGAAAACGGAAAGCATGAAGACTGGATCGAATTATATAACACCACAAACACGGCACTGAATTTAAGCGGGTTGTATTTGTCGGATGATTATTCGAATCCAACCAAATACACTTTTCCAAATAACACCACCATCCCGCCGAACGGTTTCCTGACCTTATGGGCCGATGAAGATAACACGAACGGAACAACGTTGCATTGCAATTTTAAATTGATTGATAGCGGCGAAGAAATTATTTTAAGTAAAGGGACTACTGTCCTGGATAGCGTTCGTTTTGGTTTCCAGGGTGCGGATATTTCGATTGCACGATGCCCCGATGGTACCGGTACTTTTAACCCTGTTTCCAATCCTACCTATAACACCAGCAACTGTACTGTTGGCATCAAGGATCTACGCCTGAATAATATTTATGTTTCTGTTTACCCAAACCCGGCTAATCAGTCATTTATTATTTGTACTTTCCGTGAAAATGAATCAGAGGTGCAAATCACAAATGCTGTTGGTGAAATCTTATTAAGAGAAACAATTGAACAAAAAAAAGAAATAAATACCTCAGGGTTTAGTCCGGGTATTTATTTCATTTTTGTTTCAGGAAAAGTTTTAAAGCTAGTGGTAAACCACTAATTTTTATTTGAACCTGTAAATTGCCTCGATATCTTCGTTTCCATCGTGGATGACACTCAGGTCGGTAATTAGTCCGCTGTTAATTCCATACACCCATCCATGCAAATGCAATTCTCTTGTTTTCCAGGCTTCCTGAACAATAGTGGTTTTTGCGAGATTACGCACCTGCTCCACCACATTTAATTCTGTAAGACGATCTGTGCGTTTATCTATATCCTCAATAGCCTCCAGCTCTTTTGTATTTTTATTGTAAACATCTTTGATGTTTCTTAACCAATTGTCTACAAAACCATGAAGGTTATTGCTCATTGCTGCTTTTACTCCCCCGCAGCCATAGTGTCCACAAACAATAATGTGCTTTACCCCAAGAAACTTTACCGCATATTCTAATACGCTTAAAAGATTTGTATCTGTATGTACAACAAGGTTTGCAATGTTACGATGCACAAATATTTCTCCGCTCTCCGTGTTAGTGACTTCATTCGCTGGCACACGGCTGTCACTGCAACCTATCCACAAATAGTCAGGTGTTTGTCCCAGCGATAATTTTTTAAAATACTCAGGGTCCTCGTACTTTTTCGCCATAGAGAAACGTTTATTCCCTTCTATTAATCTTTGATATGACTCATTCATAATACTATTCATTTTTTCAATTTTTTTACTTGTGATACTTAAAAAACTCTACTTCTATTTTTTTCTTTTTACTATTGACAGCAAAATCAGAAATTACGTCCCTGGCATCCCTATTAATACTCTTATTGATACTGCCGTCAATAATAACTTTGCTATCTTCCTTGATTGACTTGAAAAATTTAATCAGATAACCTTTATTAAAAAAAGTAACCTGTTGCGGCAATTTCAGAAGATAGTATTGCTTGCCATTCAGGTCTTCTGTACTTGATTCAAATGAAAATTTAATATTATCCCTAATGATAAAAATAACCGATATAATAACACCCGCACAAACACCTTTCAACAAATCGGTCAGCAACATCACTAAAACAGTTACAATAAAAGGAATAAATTGCTCCATGCCGAATTTCCACTGCTCTTTAAAGATTGCAACTTTAGTAAGTTTTAATCCGGTCATAATTAATATAGCAGCTAGACAGGCGTTTGGAATCAACGCCAACAGGCCCGGTAATAACAAGACGCTTACCAATAATAACAATGCATGAATAATGGTCGAAAGCTTGGATTGGGCTCCTGCATTAATATTTGCTGAACTTCGGACAATTACTGACGTTACCGGTAATCCTCCAACAAGACCACAGAGAATATTACCAATTCCCTGGGCCATTAATTCTTTGTTTGTATTTGACTCATTCTTGTCCGGATCCAGTTTATCAATTGCTTCTATACCCAATAACGTTTCAAGACTTGCTACAACTGCTAATGTAGCAGCAATAACCCAGAAACCGGAGGTTTTAGCAAAACTAAAATCCGGGAAAAATAAATTGTATTTCAGGTCAGAAAAAGAAGCAATAACCGGAAGATTTACCAGATGCTGCTGATCGATTGCTAATGAGGGAAATCCTCTGAAAACAATAGTGAGGACAATTCCAAAAACTACCACTACCAAAGGTCCGGGTATGTTAACCAGTACTTTATTTTTCTTATAAAAGGGCAAATCTGCTACCATCAAAACCGCAAAAGAAAGCACGGCAATAATAACCGCTCCAGGAGTTATAAAATTGATCATATTAACAAGCTCTGTAAATGAATTTTCGCCATCCATCTGGATAAATTCTTCGTCACCTTGAGGATCCTTGTCATATCCAAACAAATGTGGGATCTGCTTGATGATCAAAATAATTCCGATACCCGCCAGCATACCTTTGATGACGGCATTTGGAATATAATTACCAATAGTACCGGCTTTTAGCGCCCCTAAAATAATTTGAAATACACCTGCAAAAACAACAGCCGCAAGAAAAGCTTCGAAACTGCCCAACTGTGAAATAGCAGCAATTACAATCGCAGTTAATCCTGCCGCAGGCCCCGAGACACTATATTTTGAACCACTGAAAGTTGTTACCAGGATCCCTCCCACAACACCGGCAATAATCCCTGAAAATAATGGCACTCCGCAAGCTAAAGCAATACCAAGACAAAGCGGTAATGCTACCAAAAATACTACAACACCCGATTTTAAGTCGGCTAACTTATTTTTTTGTGACATAAAAAATTTGAAATTTTAATTTAATGAATAAAAAGACTCGTCAGGTAAACCCGACAATTATTACTTCATTAAATATTTTGGAGGTGGTATGGGAATTTTCCTGATACAGGACAGATAATCACTCTCGGATTTCGACCATCGGATATACGCAATGTAATCAAGATTCAGGAGTGCTTGGTGTTCCGAAAAATAAAGTAATTCATCTACTTCTTCATCGTTATCGTGACTTCGCTCTTCCTCTTCTTCCGTAACCGGATTAGATTGTTTCGGAGTTTTGAACCCTTTAATTTCTTTACAGTAGCTAATAATGGATCCCTGCATCGTTATAGATACGAGACTGAAAATACATATAAAAACAAAAATATACCTTACTCTTCCAATCATTGTAATGCTAAAATTTACCGAAACAAACTGTTTGTTAGTCTCATAAATCACTGCAAAATAATTAAATTAAATGGAATTTCATTAAATTTAAAGTTTATTAACAAGTGTTGCATTTTAATTACACATCATGAAGGTTCCCCACATTTTTTCCCTGTTATTTTGTATTGTATTTTTCTCCTGTAAAAAGGAGCCCGGTGAAGGAGGATTTGCATCCATCGAAGGTAAAGTGTATGTTAAGAATTATGATCCTTATTTCTCAATTTTATTTTCAGAACATTATTTACCAGGAGAAACGGTTTACATTATTTACGGGGATGGAACTGAAATTGGGAACACTGTAAAAACATCTTATGACGGTTCTTTTAAATTCAAATATTTGCGAAAAGGAAAATACAAAGTATTTGTAATAGGAGAAGACTCAACCGCCGCTACGCGCTATAATCCTAAATCTGAATTAGTAGAAGTGACGATTAGCGAAAAGAAACAAAAAAAGGTATTGGAAGATTTCGTTATTCTTAATCAATGAGAATCAAATTCATAGTCTTTTTATGCCCTTTATTCCTGATTACTTTATTTTGTAACGCACAGCGGAGTAAGGACGCCGGAATGTGGGCTACATTTACTATACAGCATCCTTTAACAAAAAAAATAAACCTCGTTATTGATCAGGAATTCAGGTTAAAAGAAAATTATCAGCGTATCAATTTATTTTACACCAATGTTGGAGTAGATTATAAGTTTAACAAGTCAATTAAAATAAGTCCGACCTATCGGACGATACAAAAGAAAAGACTGGACGGCTCCTATAGCTACCGGCATCGTTTAATGCTGGATGTGACCCTGAAGAAAAAATTAAATAAAATTACGCTCAGTGAAAGGATCAGGTATCAAATTGAAGTGCAGGATTTGTACACCAGTAGAAAGGGTAAATTAGAAGAACAGTTTTTGCGATTCAAAACAGATGTCAAATATTCATTAAGCGACAGAATCACTCCTTACTTTTCATGTGAACTTCGTTACCAGATCCGATCGCCAAGGGGTGACGGCCCAGCATATAACAATGGCTTTCACCGCATCCGCAATGTTTTTGGATTTGAATACCAGCTTAATAAAAAGAATTCCGTGAATCTTTACTACCTTGTTCAATCCGAATTTAATATTTCAACACCGGAAAGCATATACATCCTTGGAATTGCCTACTCTCTAACGATTTAATTAAAGCAGTTGTCCCGGCTTTTTTCCTCTCTGGAATTTGATCATTCGCCTATTTTATATAAATTTAAAGTTAAATTTATATTACTTTTATATTAAATCACTAGCATGAAGTTTTTTCTTTTTACGGGCTCCCTGTTTCTTTCCTTGCTTTCAGTTGCTCAGTGGGATCCAAATCCTTCCAATAGTACACCCATTGCTATCGCATCTAAATCCCAGGACAATTGTCATGTAGTATCGGACACCAAAGGCGGTGCCCTGATCTCATGGGACGATAACCGAAATTCTTCAACCAATTCCTCTGATATTTATACTCAGCGCATGAGAAAAACAGGAATTGAAAAATGGACCGTTGGAGGCCTTGCAATTTGTACACATACAGCCACACAAAAATCTTCTGCAATTACAAATGCCAGTGATGGAAGCGCTATCATCACCTGGGAAGACAACCGTTCAGGTAATTATGATATCTACGTCCAAAAGATTGATTCTTCCGGAAATATTTTATGGGCCCTGAATGGAGTTGCGGTTTGTTCTAAAACTACCAGTCAAAAAAATCCTAAAATCACAACAGACAACAACGGAGGGGCCATTATCGTTTGGGAAGATTCATTAAACAATTACTGGGACATCTATGCGCAACGGATTAGCTCCACGGGCGCTCTTCTATGGACGAGCACGGGTGTTGGCGTTTGTACCTCACCAAATGAACAAAATAATCCAAAAATAGATGTTGATGGTTTGGGAGGTGCTATTATCACCTGGCAGGATAAACGAAACAATACCAATTATGATATTTACTCACAGCGCCTTGATAATGCTGGGACTGTTTTATGGACTGCAAATGGTGTCGTGGTTTGCAATGCCGTAAATACGCAAAACAATCCTCGTATTGAACCGGATGGATCAAATGGCGCTTTAATTGCGTGGACAGACAAACGCAATGCAACAGATAATAATATTTATGCTCAGCATGTAAACTCATCCGGTGTTGTTCAATGGACCGCTAACGGGCTTTTAGTTTGTGGCGCAGCTAATAACCAAAGTGCCCTGGATATCAAATACATTGGAACTGCCGGCTTATTGCTTTCCTGGAAAGATGACAGGGCCAGCACCAATGCTATTTATGCCCAGATTGTGTCGATGACAGGTTCAAATCAATTAACAGCTAACGGTATTCTGATTTCCAGTGCTTTAAAATCCATCAATCCTAATGTAATAAGCGACGGTAACGGAGGCGCAATCATTGCGTGGCAGGATTCTACCACTTCCGGCTGGGACATTAAATCACAAAGCGTAAATTCTTCAGGCACCCTTCAATGGACAACCGGAGGCGTTACCGTTTGCAATGCTGCTGACGACCAGGTAAACCCTTCACAGGTAAGCGATGGAGATGGCGGTGCCGTTTATGTCTGGGAAGATCACAGGAATGGAACAAATTACGATATCTATAGTAATCATTTGTATTCTAATGGTAGCCCTCTGGTAAGTATAAACGAATTATTTGCTGCAAAATCTATTCGGTCCGTGTGTTTTCCAAATCCTATTGGTTCAAATTCTGTAATTCAACTGGCAGGCAACTCAACCAATCAATCATGGGAGATAAGCATTTATGATGCATTGGGGAACTTGGTTGATACAGAAAATGTAAAACCTGGTGAAGCATATGCCTTAAATTTATCAGATTACTGCTCAGGAGTTTATTTCTATTTTATTAATTTAGAAAATGGAAAATATGTCTCGAAAGGAAATTTCGTTTCTTCTCAATAATAACAAATCCAAAATATGAAATTTCGTATCCTGTTTATTTTATTCATTATCGTAGGTCTGAGCTGCTTTGCTCAAAGCAAAAAAGAAGTTAAAGAGCATAAAATAAAAGCTTCTGCGGTTTCCACTGTTGAAAATGGCAAGACAATTAATGAAAGTAAAACTATTTTTGATTCTAAAGGCAACGAAATAGAAACCACCGATTACAATAAGGAAGGTGGTATTAAAGCCATCCATAAAACGAAATATAACAGCGATGATGATGAAATCGAGGATGAAGAATATGATGCCAGCAATAAATTAATTGAGAAAAAAATTACTAAATATAATATGCTGGGTGTTAAAACAGAAGAGCATTTTTTTGATGCCACAGGCAAACCAACAAAAAAACATGTATACGTATATGACAATAAAGGATTAAAGACAGAAAGAAAAACAATGGATGCCGATGGAAAAGTAACATCCATAAAAAAATACGTTTATATTACCAAATAATGGCAGATCAGGCTTTATCATATTTATCTGTTTTTGACCCTATTACCCTGCAGGAAATGGACGGTGTAAAACTGATGGATAGGACTGACACAAAATTTCTTTTTAATATCCGCCAATTACACGAAATCCTGGAAGAAGCAAAATCATTTTACAGAATCCTGGAGGTGGAAGGAAACAGGATTAGTCGTTATAAGACCCTGTATTTTGATTCTGATAATTTTAAATTATACAATGAGCATCACGCAGGGAAATTAAACCGTTATAAAATCAGGCACAGAACTTATGTTGAAAGTAACCTTGGTTTTTTGGAAGTAAAGTTTAAAAACAACAAAGGCCGTACTTTAAAAACACGCATTAAAGAAATAGAAGTACCTCATCTGACTGAAGGGAGGGCGTTTGATTTTTTAAAAAAAACATTGCCTTTTGATCCTTTCATTTTAAATCCAAAGATCTGGATCAATTACAGCCGCATTACCCTTGTCAATAAAATTTCTGCCGAGCGATTAACGCTCGACCTCAATCTGGAGTTTGAAAAAGACGGAACTAAGCAAAACTTAAATCAAATAGTAATCGCGGAAGTAAAACAGGATAGTAAAGTGGCATCTCCCTTTATATCTATTATGAGAACAAAACACATCAGGGAGGGCTCCATCAGTAAATACTGTTTTGGTGTTGCCAGTTCTTTTTCGCAGGTGAAAAAAAATAACTTTAAACGCAAACTATTAAACGTAACTAAAATCATCAACCAATGACGCTATTGCAAATTGCAGCAGATGCAACAAACCTTTCAGGTTTTGAGGAATTAATAAAACTCTCTTCCAAAATATTTTTCAGATTATTAATTGATCTTACAGCAGTGTTTATTTTAGTCAGGTGTATTTACTATCCTATCTACAAACACCGTGAGCTTTTCTTCACCTATTTTATTTTCAACATTATTATCTTTTTAATATCGTTCCTGTTAAATAAAGTAGAGCTTAGTATGGGTGCTGCCTTTGGGTTGTTTGCAGTCTTTAGTATGTTAAGGTACAAAACCGAGGAGATTGCCATCAAGGACATGACCTACCTTTTCCTGGCAATTGCCATTGGCTTGGTATCGGCTGTTACAAAAGTAAAAGATACAGCTGATCATATTGAATACATTTTCCTGATTGGAATTAACGTCATGGTTCTTTTGATAACCTATTTACTGGAAAGCAATATTTTCATGAGAAAAGAGAGTGTAAAAACCATTTTGTATGAAAACATTGAATTAATCAAAGCCGGTAAAGATGAAGAATTGCTTGCAGATTTGAAGTATAGAACAGGGTTTAATGTACATCGCTATTCGGTTCATAAGATTGATTTTCTGAAGGATGCGGCTCAAATAAAAATCTATTACTACAATAAATAGCCTTTTTGACAAAAAAAATCACTTTTTTTTTGCAGATTTGCAACCCGATTTGGGAGATTAGCTCAGCTGGTTCAGAGCATCTGCCTTACAAGCAGAGGGTCACAGGTTCGAACCCTGTATCTCCCACAACCCACCTTTTAGGTGGGTTTTTTGTTTTCTGACATTCTTTGGTCATCACTATTTTTTTCGATTACTTTTTCAGGTGTATTTCCCCTAAATAAAATTGACTCTATAAGTCAATTTACCTTAATATTTTTGGCGTTTTTTTCTTCAGATAATCCGACCAGACAAATGATTTTTTAAAATTATATTAAACGGTTTTAACATACGTTTCTAAATTTTTGATTTAAAAAAATCTTGTTATTTCTCCAGAATTTCAGAGAATCCCTCTTTGTACTTAACCTCAGACACTTAACTATTTTAGGCATAAACAGCATGTATTCATAACTGAAAAAATCTGTTAAATAGTGCAATGTTACAGAACTTTTACCTCCTAAACCCGTATCAATACAAAGTTCGTTGAAAAGGGAAAAAAAATAGCCAGGAGCTGTAAATGAATAGCCGGTATATATAAATACACTATTTTAATTATAACCCTTTTTTAATTAAAAATCTGATGAGTCTTCACAAAGACTTATCATAAAAATGTAACATGAAAAATAAAATTCTAACAGCCTTTATAACAACACTTTTAAGTATTGTAAAATTAAATGCCACTACTTATTACCTTAGTCCTAGTGGGAACGACGCCAATTCAGGAACATCAATTAGCCAAGCCTGGAGAACCATTAATAAGATTAATTCCTCAACTCTTGCGGCTGGCGACATCGTTTTATTTCAAGGAGGCGGCATCTTTACCGGTAGTATTTACATCGATAATACCGATGGAAACAACGCGTCGAACCCACTTGTCTTTTCATCCTATGGAACAGGGAAGGCGATTATCAATTCCGGAACTGCCATGGGCTTTTATGCTCAGAACACACAGGGAATCACAGTCTCCAATTTAATATTTGAAGGATCGGGCGCTGCAACAAATCCTACAGATGGCGTTATGATCTATAACGGTTTGTCAAATAATACCCGGTTAAGTAATATCAATATCACGAACCTGGAAGTTCGTAATTACGGTAAAACAGGTATATCCATAGCATCTTCTGCAGGAAATTCGGGTTATAAAAATGTAATCATCGACGGAGCACATGTTCATCATATTAAAACAAATGGTATCACGACCAGCGGCTATACGTCGCAATCACATGTTGGATGGTCGCATCAAAATGTGACAATCAAAAATTCTGAAATACATGATGTTACAGGTTATGCAGATGCCGGTACTCACCGGGGAAGCGGGATAATATTAGGTCAGGTAGATGGCGGTCTCATCGAAAAATGTTCTGCACATCACAATGGTTCTGCAAATATACATTGTGGCGGACCGGGTGGAATATGGGCCTGGGATTGCAACAGCATTATCATACAGTCCAACGAAAGTTATCTGAATTCCAGTGGAACAGGATGCGACGGATTAGGATTCGATTTGGACGGCGGAGTTACCAATTCCATCATGCAGTATAATTATTCTCATGATAATGATGGTGCGGGATATCTTTTAGGTCAGTATGCCAATGCGCGTGCCTGGACAAACAATATTGTCCGATACAATGTCAGTGAAAATGATGGTCGTACAAATGGCGGTGGATTTACGTTATTTAATGGTCCGGGATCAAGCATGTCAGGCTGTAAGATCTACAATAACTCGGTTTATCTAACTCCATCTGCAACAAACCCCAATGTTGGTGCCTTTACCTTCATAGACTGGTCGAAGAATATTTCCGGTATTGAAGTTTATAACAACATTTTTCAGACAACCGGAGGAGCCAGTTTAATTGATGTTCCTGTTGGCTATACTGCTTTTTTTGCCGGAAATCTTTACTGGTCATCCGGTGCAGCGTTTAGGATAAAATACCAGGGAACTACTTATTCCAGTATAGCAGCATGGCGTACAGCAACAAACAATGAAAAAGTAA
Source organism: Bacteroidota bacterium (assembly GCA_021155905.1). Lineage (GTDB taxonomy): Bacteria > Bacteroidota > Bacteroidia > B-17B0 > Aurantibacillaceae > UBA4416. Next base: position 17,082 of record JAJNBG010000013.1, on the reverse strand, counting down.
ATGCAACATTAACAGGTGTTACGGCTAATCCTAATTTTAGTAACGCAGGAAGCGGTACTGTAATGTTCCCAAACCAAACATACCAGCTTAATGCTTACAAACTTCCGGCAGGCTCACCGGCTTTAAATGCAGGGATTAACCTGACAAGTTTATATTCTATAAATGTAGGTGCCCGGGATTTCTTCGGAAATCCAATTGCAAGTGGCGCTGCTAATATTGGTGCACATGGTGGTGCGAACAACATCGCTACCGCAATCGGTACAGTAATTAAAAATTCAGCCGAACTTGTTTTATATCCTAATCCGGTAAGAAGTGGTGACCCAATATTTGTAAAAGGAATTGAACTACCCTATTCAGCTGAATTGATTTCAATAACTGGTCAACAGGTATGGAAAAAAGATAAAATTGAAACGGAAAGATATCCAATTCCAACCGGGAATTTTGCTGCCGGTCCGTATATATTATTATTAAAAGATGCCAATAACCAGGAAAAAACAAATAAAGTCATCATTCAATAATAACCGAATAGCTTAAAATATTTTCAATATCTGCTTTAAAATCCCATCTGTATAGATGGGATTTTTTCTACTCAAATTATAGGTCAAGGTGCGTATGTTCCGTATGACATGAAGAAGCTCCATAATTTATTTTATCCTTTTTAATACAAGATAATTTTTTAACTTAGATGCCCAAAATTCTCTCATTTCCCAGACCCTTAAAAGCATTGCGATTTAATATTTTCATATGTATGTTATGTTGTTTTCTGAGTATTTCCGCTCAGAATAAAAATGTAATGGATTCTTTGCATGGGGTGATTCAAACAACAAAAAATGACCGTGTCAAAGCAATAGCTCTTTCCAAGCTGGCACATGAATATATTGATATCAATGCAACCAAAGCTTTTGTTTTGGTTAAAGAATCTATTGAAATATCATTGCGCGCTAATGACCATTCTACATATGTTTTAGCTCTTAATGAATTATCGATTCTGGAAAGAAACAGTGGCGACTACTCCGATGCATTAACCACTTTAAAAAAAGCGATTGAAATTGCAGAGCGTTCCAATGATACTACCTCGCTTATCAAATGTTTTATTTCTGTTGGAGATACTTACTCTGCAATTAAAAATTATGACAAAGCGTTAAGCTATTATGAGGAAGCCCTCTCTCTCAATATAAATAAACATAATGTTGAAGCCATTAATAGTTTAAGTAGAATAGGTAATCGCTTAATGGACAAAGGAAGAGAAGCCAACGATACTTCATACATGTTTTCAGCAATTAGTTCCTATCTGGAAGCAAAAGACATCGCATCATCCATTAACCATACAAAACACTATATCAACGCATATGTCAATCTTGCGGATGCCTATAATATTTTAGGAGGGGTATCGGGCAATAAACATCATTTGTATAAGTCGTTGAACTATTCCATGTTGTCACTGCAACTCTCACAATCCGCTAATATAAAAAGCTCACAGGGGATCAGCTATCTCAACCTGGGTGAGGTCTATTTGAATTTGAACAAAACCATTAAAGCTCTCCATTATTTTGAGATGGCAGAAAAGATTTATCAACCGCTTGGCTCAAAATCATGGATGCTGAATACTTATGAGTTGATGGGCAAAACCTATTATTCAATGCATATCTATGATAAAGCAATTGAATACATTAATAAAAGTATTGACTTAGGCCTGGAACAACAATTAGCAAAACACCTTAGCAATAATTATCTCCTGCTGGCAGAAATTTATTCGAAACAGAGAAAATTCGAAGAAGCTTGTGGCTACTACAAACTATATAATAACTACAAGGATAGTGTCACCAATGAAAATACAATTTTTAATATTACACGGCTGCAAACCGAGTTAGATCTTCAAAGAAAAGATAAGGAAATTGCATTCCTGACAAAAAACACGGAAGCCCAGAACCTGGAAATCAGTGCTAAAAAAAACGAAAGGAATACGTTGATTTTATTTATAGTTGCGATCCTTATTGTATTAATTTTTGTGTACTATTTATACAGAGAAAAAAAACAACTGGCGTTAGAAATCCTTCAGGCAAAAGAAGTAGCAGAAAAAGCAAAAGAAGCGCAGGAACAGTTCCTGGCTAATACCAGCCATGAGATTCGAACTCCAATGAATGGAATTATTGGAATGACCAATCATTTAATTGATACTCCTTTAAACAAGGAACAACAGGAATATGTTCGTACTATTAAAGAGTCTTCCAACAACTTATTGTCGATTATTAATGAATTATTGGATCTCTCAAAGATCATGGCAAAAAAAATCCTGTTTGATAAGGAGCCATTTGAACCGGAACCGATCCTTAAAAATTTAATTCACCTACTGGAGTTTCGTGCGATTGAAAAAAATATAAAGTTAAGCTACCATATTCATGAAAGCGTTCCAAAAACTTTAATTGGTGATGCGATAAGGCTTAATCAAATCCTTTTAAACCTGGTCGAAAATTCAGTGAAATTTACTCAGGATGGAGAAATAGATATTTATGTGGGGTTGTTAAATGAAACCGAAGAATCCGTTCAACTGGAGTTTAGCGTAAAGGATACCGGTATAGGGATTCCTGAAAATAAACTGAATACCATTTTTGAAAATTTTACACAGGTCAATTCGAAAACTACCCGAAAATATGGAGGAACGGGCCTCGGTTTATCTATTAGTAAACAATTGGTGGAACAACAAGGAGGAACAGTTTCCGTAAAAAGCCAAATAGATGAAGGATCTACGTTCAGTTTCACGTTAAGTTTTAAAAAACAACAGGATAAAACGGCGCACACCAATGATTATCTGGGCTTATTTTCCTCTATTCCTCAGGCAAATCTAAACGGGGTTTCTGTTTTGATCGTCGATGATAATAAAATAAACCTTCGTGTGGCATCGTTAACACTCCAGAAGTGGAATGTGAAAACAGAATTAGCAGAGAGTGCATTGGAATCATATCATATATTAAAAGAAAAAAAAATTGATCTGATTCTAATGGATATCACCATGCCTGAAATAGACGGCCTGGAAGCAACCCGGTATATTCGTGCAAATTTTCTATCTCCCATCAGCAACCTGCCAATTATTGCTATGACTGCGGCAGCCTTTATTGGTGATAAGGAAAAATGTCTGAATGCCGGGATGAATGATTACATATCAAAACCATTCTCGGCGGAAGAATTATTACAGAAAATAGCTCAGCTCCTGCCTCAACAATCTTTTGAGCAGAAAAAAAACTTTAGTGATCTCAGCTTAATATATGAAAGGGCAGATGGCGACATCGTTTTTCTGAAAGAAATTATTGAATGCTATATTTTAGAAATGCCGGAATATGTCAGGGAGATGAATGAGTTCCTGACTGAAAAAGATTACACAGGGATTTCTAAGCAAGCCCATAAAATGAAAGCTCCTATCGCTTTGATGGGCGCTTTGTCTTTAAAAGAATTGTACGCTAATATCGAAACCGGCGCGAGACAAAATATAGATATCGATGAAATCTCGAAGCAAATCGAAATAGCACAAAAGCAATGCCTGGAAACAGTTGAGGAATTGAAGTCCGAGTTCATTAAACTTCAATTATCCTAACTGAGGTTCAAAAGCATAATTACATAACGCTCTGGTTATCCCTTTATTCCGTTGGAATCATGTAAATTTTCTTGGGATGGATATAATGTATTTTCCTTCATGTATTTACATATTTGCTTTATAAGATTTAATAATTCCTAACTAAAGCTCATCCTATGAAAAATGAAAAAGGAACACTTGCAAGAGCCGCGTTTGTGTCGGCATTCTTAACAGCTCTTGTTATTGCAATGTTAACTGTTGTAATTTCATCCTGTGGAACAAAGGAAACGCCGGCGAAAGATGCGGAGGTGATTGCCGATGAGAAGAATGATGCGAACCACACGGTTCCAAAAGAAACAGATGCTGAATTTATCGTTAATGCCAACGTGATCAATTTAAAAGAAATCCAATTAGGGCAGCTTGCTCAAAGTAACTATGCTCTAAAAGATGTTTCAGAACTTGGTAAAATGATGGAAAAAGAACATACAGAGGCCATGAAAGATTTAGAAACTCTTGCGGCAAAGAAACAAATTGCCATATCGAAAACTATTACAGGGAATGAAACGGATGAATACGAAAAGCTAAAAAATATGGTCGGTGCCGAATTTGATAAAGCTTATTGTGATTTAATGGTGAAGGGGCACCAGGATGCTATCGCTATGTTTACCGAGGCTTCACTTCACTCTTCAGATAATGATATCAAGGCTTGGGCTACAAAGATGCTACCTCCTTTAAAAAATCACCTTGATCACGCTCAGCATTGTCAATCCATCGCCGGGATCAAAAACGACACACAAAGTAAATAATCAATAGCATTCAACCACTGGCAGTTTTATACAAAAAGAGGGCTGGCCTACTTTTTAAAATTTTTGTTTTTATAAACATTTGCTATATCTTTAATTAAATAAGATATAACTTTTTGTTTGAAAAAAATTACGGTCATATGCACTTTTCTCATTATTACTGTACTTTCAACGGGAACTTTTCTAATCCATCTCTGTTACCTTAAATCCTACAAAAAAGAGTTCAAATTATTTTTAAATCAAACAAAAGCACAGAGCGACCGAAGCATCATCTATATCAACCCAAGCGAATTGTACACAGATTCCGGTAAAATTACCTGGCAGGATGAAAATAAAGAAGTTATCTACAATGGGATACTCTATGACATCATTGAGATTAAAAGCGTAGGCCTGAAAATCGCTTTGATAGCTGTTTCCGATCACCAGGAAATGATTTTAAAAAAACAATTTTCAGAAATATATGACATCAATAATCACCAGGCAACAAAAAATCCCTTCCATTTATTAAAAAATTTTCTTAGCCTCAAAACCATATTTAATCATAGTGATGTTTGTTTCGAGACCCACACAGTAGATGTTTCATTGATGAGTTCACAAAATTTTTTCAGAATACCATCTATTTTCATTTCCCAGGAAACTCCTCCACCCGACTTTTTATCCTGATTAATTTAGTAACCGTTTTCTTTAAACTCCAGTTTCGGGTGCTCCTTCTAAGGAGTTTATCCGGCTGTTTCACATTTAATCATTTTAAAAAGTATGAAAAAAAATAATTTACTGTTTTTATTCAGCGGGCTTTCCATTGCTTCGCTTGCACAAACCATTACAGTGAGAGACCGGTCTTCTCGCGAACCATTGGAAAATGTTGTTATCCAGGATAAAAACAATGTGCAGGTAAAAACCAACATCAAAGGGAAAGCAGATTGTTCGGGCCTGTTAAAGGAAGACTCTGCTTTCGTATTTCAGTTTGGATATGCTGCTAAGAAAGTTTTTCTTTCTGGAACGGATATATCAATTGACTTGTCTGCCAGATCTGTTGTCTTAGATGAAATCATATTCTCTGCCAATCGCAAGGAAGAGTCAAAAATGGATGTTCCCTATCAAATGGAGATCATCAAACAAAAAGACATCGAATTTTCAAATCCTGCAACAAGTGGAGATCTATTGCAAAATACAGGGCAAGTATTTCTTCAAAGAAGTCAGGCCGGTGGTGGAAGCCCAAGCATGCGAGGTTTTGAAGCTAATAAAGTATTACTGGTTATTGATGGTGTCCGTATGAATAATGCTATTTACCGAGGCGGCCATTTGCAGGACGTTATGACTATTGATCCAAATATGCTGGAAAGAACGGAGATTATTTTCGGCCCTTCCTCCACAATGTACGGTAGTGACGCTCTGGGCGGTGTCATGCATTTTTTCACAAAAAAACCTCAATTCAGCACAGATGATAAAATGCTGGTAAAAGCGAATGCCATGATAAGATACTCTTCTGCCGTTCAGGAAAAAACGGGGCACCTGGATCTTAACCTTGGCTGGAAAAAATTTGCTTCTTTAACTAATATCACCTTTTCAGATTTCGGTGATGTAATGAGCGGTTCTACTAAACTAAACGGTTACTCAAATTCCTGGGATAGGAATTACTTCCAGGAAAGAATGAACAATCGGGATACCATGAGCGTAAATGCCGACGATAATCTTCAAAAAGGAAGCGGTTATACACAAATGGATATCATGCAACGTTTTAGCATTAAAACCGGAGAGCACATGACTCATAATCTGAATTTTCAATACGGGGCGTCAGGCTTTTTGCCTCGCTACGATCGATTGAATGGTGATTATGCGGGAGGAAAGTTTCGCTGGGCTGAAAATGGTTATGGGCCGCAAAAGCGCTTGTTAGGTGCCTATACATTGAATTTTGATAAAAAAACAATTATGACCGACAACATAAAAGTCATTTTAGCTTACCAAAAGATTGATCAGGACAGGATTACACGACGATGGCAAAGAACTGCACGAACTTCACAACGCGAAGATGTAACTGTGCTGTCAGCCAATGTGGATGCTTACAAGGTGATTAAAGAAAAACACGAATTGAGATACGGAATGGAATTTACCGCTAACGACGTAAAGTCTGTTGCTGATACTACAAACATTATTAGTGGAGGAAAAGGCAAAGCACAGACCAGATATCCTGATGGCGGAAGTCAAATGAATACATTCGCTGTATACTTTTCCCATGCATTCGAGGTAAGTGACAATTTTATCGTAACTGACGGGCTCCGTTACACCAATACAGCTTTATCCGCAAAATTCATTGACACAACATTTGCCGTGACACGTCTTCCTTTTGATGATGCTAAACAAAAAAATCAGGCAGTAACAGGCTCCTTAGGCTTTACCTGGAAATCTAATAGCGATTATAAGGTGAGTTTGTTAGCCAATACAGGTTTCCGGTCACCAAATGTGGATGATATGACCAAAGTATTTGAAGGAACAGGCGGCATTGTGATCGTCCCTAATCCGGAATTAAAGCCGGAATATTCTTATAATTTCGAATTAGGAATTAATAAAGTCATCAATGAAAAATACAAATTTGATGTTACGGGGTATTATACCAGCCTAACGAACGCCTTAGTGGTTAGGGACTTTAACTTCAACGGAAAAGATTCAGCCACCTACCAGGGCGTGAAAAGTAAAGTACAGGCTACGCAAAACGCGGATAATGCCTATATACTTGGCTTATCGGCGGGGGTGCAATTTGATTTTAATGAACACCTGTCTTTTAAAAGCGTGCTAAATTATACTTATGGAAGATACACAGATACCAAAAAAGATACAGTAATCCCTTTGGATCATATTGCGCCTGTTTTTGGACAAACAAGTATTCTTTATAAGACAAAAAATATTGACGGTGAATTTTTCGTAAGATACAACGGCAAAAAAACACTGGCTGATTACAGTCCCAGTGGAGAAGATAACCTGCCATATGCAACCGCTAATGGCATGCCTGCATGGTTTACTTTAAATATCAGATTTGGTTTTAATATCACTAAATCGCTTCGTTTAAATGCAGCCTGCGAAAATATTACCAACAACCGTTACCGAACATTTGCCAGTGGGGTTAATGCACCCGGCCGGAATGTCATCCTGAGCCTTCGGTATAAAATGTAATTTCTACACATCTATTCTTTTTTAAATGCACTCCTCAAAAGAGTGCATTTTTATTTTCCAATCATTCATAAAGGCGTTTCACTAATTTTTGGCAACCTACTTTTGTATTATTCATTTTTAATTACGAAATTAACTTAATCAGAATAAATTTCAATACCTCAGTGAGGGTGTCCTTAAGTTCCTAACAAAATATTAGAGGGTCAGCCCCCTAATATTCCATGCGTAATTTTTTAATATTTGTTGTAATTAAATTCTAATTTTTTAAAGCATGAAATCAATTTTACGTTATTTTTTATCCTTTTCAATTTGTCTGGCTTGTTTAACTTCTGTTCAATCGAATGCTCAAAGCAGCGACACTAATTTTTCCTGGGCTAAAAAATTTGGGTTCCGGAAATCGTTTGTTGAAAATAAAGGTCAGTTCGTACTTCCTTCCTCATTTGGAAATTCATCACCAGTATTGTTTGCGGTAGACCATGGGGGCACTAAAATTTATTTTACTAAAAAAGGAATTATCTATGCTCTTTTAGAAACAAAGAAAAAAGAAAAAGACGAACGTGAAATCGAAAGGGAGCGAAGGGAAGAATTCAGGAACCCTGAAGAACATATGCGTCACGAAAAAGAAGAGCATGAACTGAAAGTAAAAGCCGACCAAGTAACCATGTTATGGCATAATGCCAATCCTAATGTTGAAGTAGTAGGAACTGAATTAACCTCCGATTATCACAGTTACTGTATTAAGCAAGTTGGCGAAGGTCTGGAAAACATTTCAAACGTTAAAGGCTTCAGGAAAATCACCTACAAAAATATTTACCCGAACATCGACATTGAATACGTTTTTTCGGAAAAAGGGGGGATAAAATATTCTTTAACGCTTCACCCGGGTGCTGATCCCTCATTAGTAAAAATGGTTTATAATAGTCACGTTTCTTTAAAAAATAATGGAGACATTCACATTAATACTAAGTTTGGCGACATCATCGATCATGCACCATTAACTTTTTATCAAGGGAACACGTCATCGGTCATTAGTTCTGCTTTTATCAAGACAGGAAAAACAATTTCTTTCCAGTTGAGCAATTACGACAATACAAAAACAATAGTGATTGACCCCTGGACTCAAACACCAGCCTTTACAAGCAATTGGGATTGCGTATGGGAATGTGAAAGAGACGGGGCAGGAAATGTATACATCATAGGTGGTGTGACCCCTCTGCAATTAGTAAAATATAATGCCGCGGGAGCAATACAATGGACCTATAATACGCCTTATGATACTACCACCTCTTGGCTTGGAACATTTGCAGTTGATAATGTAGGAAATTCCTATGTGACTAATGGAGCGACAAATGCAGGGATTGTGAAAGTTAATACTGCCGGGGCTCTCCAATGGACAGCTGGAGGCGGAGCGTTAAATGAATATTGGAATATTGCGTTTAACTGCGATCAGACTAAATTAATTGTAGGTGGTACTGATAATTTAAGAGGAGCCATTTTTGACATCAATACAACTAATGGCGCCGTGTTGAGTACAAAAATAGTAGCCTATGGCGGAGTTTTTCCCTTGCCTAGCATACAGGAAGTCCGCTCAATAACATCCTGTGGAAACGGGCGATACTATTTTTTAACCCTTGATTCCATAGGCTATATCAATCAAAATTTGACCGCATGTAGTGGTAATTCCGGGTTATATAAAACGACAAGCACCCATGGTCTTTCTTATAAATGCGAAAACTACCGTGACGCCAATACAGGGATTATGGCCATACGGGCCGACGTAAACTTTGTATATACACATAATGGCACTACCTTATTTAAACGTTCGCTTGCCAACGCATCTATTATATCTTCAGTGGCTATTCCCGGCGGCGCTTCAACAACCAGCCTTGGAAAAAATATCGTAGGATGTAGCGGGATAGATATTGATGCGGCGGGAAACATTTATGTGGGATCAACCAATGCGGTGACAAAATTCAGTCCGGCATTAGTTCAATTGGCAACCGTTGCTGTACCATTCAATGTGTATGATGTACATGTAAGCACCAGTGGTGATGTCATTGCCTGTGGTTCCACAGGAAATTCCGGGACATCCTCACGAACAGGTTACATCCAATCTCTCAACACCTTAACAGCTGGCGCAACCCTATCCTTAACCTGCTGCGATGCCAATATTTGTCCATCACCAAATATATGTAGTTCTGCCGCTGCATTTAATTTAACAGCAACAACCCCCGGTGGTACCTGGAGTGGAACAGGAATTACAAACGCTACGAACGGTACGTTTAATCCGGCAACAGCAGGAGTAGGTTCTCATGTTATTACATATAGTTTGACCTGTGGGGTTGGAACAACAACAATTATCGTTTCTCCTTGCGCAACCCTAAGTGTATGTTTAGAATCAAATGGATCTATTACCGTCTCAAATGGGGTTGGTCCTTATACCTGGGCAACGTTTGTAGCAGGAACTTCCTCTCCAATCACCAATCAGGCACAATGCCAGGCATGTGGGTATACCTGGTTTGGATTTCCCTTAAATCAATGTGTAAATGGTGCTACTCCCGTTACAAGTTGCACTACTGCGGCAGGCTGGTCTAACTTTGCAACAGGAACAAATACGACGCTTCCTGGTGGAGCTACCCAAATAAAAATTACCGATGCTGCCGGGACAACAATAACCTTTACTCCCGGAACTATTCCCAATTGTACGACCACATCTTGCCCAACCTTAACCATGGCTGTTAGTTCTCAAACTAATGTTAACTGTTTCGGGGCCAGTACCGGGACGGCGGCAGTTAGCACAACTGGTGGGGCTGGTTCATATTCCTATACCTGGTCGCCAGGAAATTTAACTGGTGCCAGTCAATCTGCACTGACAGCAGGTACATATACCATTGCTATCAGTGATGCGAATCAATGCACGGGTACAGGAACCGTTACAATTACTCAACCGACTGCGGCATTAAATGCAGTCATTTCTTCCACTGCAGCAGCGGGTTGCGGCGCAAGTACGGGAGGCGCAACTGTTACCCCAAGTGGCGGAACATCAGGCTATACGTATAGCTGGGCACCAAGCGGGGGTTCAACCGCAGGCGTTTCAAATTTAAATGCCGGTAGCCACACGGTAACCGTTACTGATGCAAAGGGTTGCGCGAAGACAGCCGTTGCTACTATTTCTTCATCTGGCGGACTATCAGTTTCTGTTGCCTCTCAAACTAATATTAATTGTTTTGGTGCCAACACCGGGACCGCGACAGTGAATGCCAGTGGAGGAACAGGCACTTATAACTATACATGGACACCCGGAAATTTAACCGGTGCCAGCCAAACGAGTTTAGCAGCAGGTACATATACTATAAATGCTTCTGACGCCAACTCATGTGTTGGCTCAGCAACTTTAACAATCACTCAACCAACCTCTGCAGTATCGGCAGTGATCACTGCAACAACAGCCGCAAGTTGCGGTAGCGGAACAACATCTACTGTTTTCTGGACAGAAGCTTTTGGAACGGGTTGTAACCAGGGTGCTCTTGCCTCCGCGTTTACAGGTACCAATGGTGCATGGGCGGTCACTAACACAGGCACAAACGATCCTTCTGCTAATCAATGGTATGTAAGTGCCACTGAATCAGGCATGGGCGTTGGGAATTGCGGAGACGGATGTCTTGGTGCCGGAACAACAAACCGAACTTTACACGTCGCCAATGTATCTACATCCCCGGCTGCATTCCTTTTCTGTCCTTCAGGTGACTGCGGCGCAGCCTATGATACAGGCCTGGGAACCAATGCTGTAAGCGCCGACAAACGGGCAGAATCCCCAACTATTAACTGTACGGGACAATCAAATATTACTCTCAATTTCAAGTATATCGAAGGTGGGGAAACAACAGTTGATGACGCCACGCTTTGGTATTTCAACGGCACTGTTTGGGCTCAAATAGATAATATGCCTAAAACAGTGGTATGTGGTGGAAGCCAGGGACAATGGGCTTCCAGAACGATTGCCTTACCAGCCAGCGCTAATAATAATGCAGCGGTTAAAATCGGATACCGGTGGGTAAATAATGATAATGGTGCCGGAGCAGATCCTTCTTTTGCGGTGGATGACATGACATTAACTTCTGTAACAGCAGGGGGTGGAACCGGGGGAGCAACAGTAACCGCCAGTGGCGGAACACCGGGATATAACTACAACTGGTCGCCAGCGGGAGGAACAACCGCAGGAGTTACAGGCTTAAATGCTGGGTCCAACACGGTAACCGTTACTGATGCAAATGGTTGTACGGCAACAGCAATTGCCAACATTACTTCTGCCGGAGGTCCTACTCTTTCCGTTTCTTCCCAAGCCAACGTTAATTGTTTTGGTGCAAATACCGGAACAGCTACGGTAGCTGGCAGTGGTGGGACGGGCTCATACACATATACATGGGCGCCTGGTAACTTAACCGGGGCAAGTCAAACAAGTTTAAGTGCAGGAACCTATACCATCAATGTTGCAGATGCAAACTCATGCGTGGGTTCAGGAACTTTAACGATTGCACAGCCAACAGCTGCGCTTTCGGCAATCATTTCTGCAACATCGGCGGCAGGATGTGGCGCCAGTACAGGCGGAGCCACAGTAACAGCAAGTGGTGGAACGCCTGCTTACTCTTATAGCTGGTCACCTGGTGGAGGAACCACCGCCGGTGTTTCAAATTTAGCGGCCGGAAGCAATTCGGTAACCGTTACTGATATTAAAGGGTGCGCTGTAATAGTGATTACTAATATAACAACGTCGGGCGGGCCAACTTTATCTGTTGTATCGCAGGCTAGTGTCAATTGTTTTGGATCGAATACCGGAACAGCAACGATTAATGCTGCCGGTGGAGGTGGTTCCTATTCTTATACCTGGAGTCCGGGTAATTTAACGGGTGCCACACAAAATAGTTTAACCGCCGGTGTTTATACAATTACCATAAAAGATGCTACTAACTGTACAGGCACGGGAACCTTAGCCATTACTCAACCAACTGCAGCATTGTCTGCGCCTATTTCAAATTCGCCAACCGGTTGTGGAACAAGCGTTGGAAGTGCGACCGCGAATGCATCCGGAGGAGCTCCATCTTATACCTATAGCTGGAGTCCGTCAGGAGCGACTACGTCCACTATATCAAATTTGGCTGCAGGCAATTACACTGTAAAAGTCATAGATTCTAATGGATGTCAGACAACATCAGTAACTACCATTAATGGCGCTGCCGGTGGGCCGACATTATCCATTACGTCCCAAACAAATCTGAATTGCAACGGAGCGGCCAATGGGGCAGCCACTATCAATGTAACCACAGGTTCCGGGCCCTACACATACACCTGGTCACCAAGCGGAGGAAATGCTACCAGTGCAAATGGCTTAAGTGCCGGTGGATATACCGTGACTGTTGGCTATGGCTTAGGATGTACAACTTCAACTATTGTCAATATCACACAGCCAGCAGCGATTTCAGTGTCACTTTCAACAACACCTGCTACCTGTGGAAACTATGACGGAACTGCTACTGCATCAGCAAGCGGTGGAAATGGATCCTTAACGTACTTATGGAGTGTGAATAGCAATAGTACGACTGTGAGCGGATTATCAGCAGGGACTTATACGGTCGTGGTAACAGATGGTACCGGATGTTCCGTTTCATCCAGCTGCTATGTAAGTTCATCCGGAATTTTATCGGTGAATGCGGGTAACGGAACCACGATTTTTGCAGGGGAAAGTGCAGGATTAAATGGAAGTGTGCCAATAGGATCAACGGTTGTATGGTCGCCTTCTGTTTCACTCAGTTGTTCTACATGCTCTGTCACAATGGCCACGCCTGCTGTAACTACTACTTATACACTATCAGCCAACTCAGGTGGGTGCATCGGTATTGACACCGTAACGATCATTGTGGATGTTAAATGCGGCGAAGTGTTCGTGCCAACGGCTTTCTCTCCGAATGATGATGGTCAGAACGACGTACTCTATGTCTATGGGAATTGTATTGAGAATATGGAATTTGTGATCTTTGACCGCTGGGGTGAAAAGGTATTTACATCCACAGATCCTGCCTTTGGATGGGATGGAACCTTTAACAGCAAAAAAATGGATCCCGCTGCTTTTGCCTACTATCTAAAAGCAACAGTAGACGGTGAAGATGTTCTTCAAAAAGGAAGCATCTCAATTGTAAAATAATTGCGTAAAAAAGAAACATGAAAACAAAACTTAAAAAAAATGTTGGCCTATTTCTGGTAATATTTATCAGCAGTACATCGATCGCGCAGGATATTCATTTTTCGCAATTTGACGAAACCCCGGTATTACTTAATCCGGCGAACGTTGGCGTGCCGCATGAGGTACGGGTGATTGCCAATTACAAATCGCAATGGCAAAGCGTGAATGCGCCTTTTAAAACGATAGCAGTAACCGTGGATGGGCGACTCCTGAAAAAGAAAAAAAATCATCTTGGTATAGGCCTCGATTTTTTTTCTGACAAAGCAGGTGCCGGTCAAATGAAAACGACTCAAGTTAATTTTTCATTATCCGGTATGGTATTATTGAATAAAAGCAACCTGATCTCTGCCGGCTTAATGGCTGGATATATACAAAGGGGAATCAATACAACTTCGTACAGTTGGGGTAACCAGTATGATGGCATGGCCTATGATGCCACAAAACAAAGCGGGGAAACGAATGCCGCGCTAAATTTTAACTTCGTGGATTTTGCAGGTGGTATTCAATACAGTTATGGTTCACACGAAATGTATATGAGTGCCAATAATGCCAAGCGACTGAATTTAGGAATAGCCATATTCCATCCGCATCAGCCTGCCTATTCGTTTTATGGAGATGCCACCCGCTTGTATATGAAGTATGTGTTTCACGGAGACGCTGCTATTGGTCTACAGAATACCAATATTGTTTTGAAACCTTCATATGTTGTTTTCCTGCAAGGCCCGACCAAAGAAATTACTCCGGGATTAACTGCACAGTATATTTTGCAGGGTGATTCCAAATATACCGGACTCAAGAAATTCATGGCGATTTCTCTCGGCGGCTATTACAGGGCAAAAGATGCAGCCATTGCATTGGTTAAATTTGAATACAACAGCTGTGCCATCGGGTTTAGCTATGATATGAATTTATCGAAGTTGCGCACGGTATCGAATACAAAAGGCGGTTTTGAAATTTCTTTACGCTATGCTTTTGATACCTACCGAAGAGGAGCAACTACGTCGAGATTTTTCTAAGCGTAACATAAGCTGGCAAATAATATCCTACCTTTGTAGGTAAATAGGAATTCAATGTCGTCGAATAAAAACTCTCTGATTCTGTTACGTGGCCTTCCTGGTAGCGGCAAAACCACCTTGGCTAAATTACTTTCAGAAAATAACACGTATCCTGTATTTTCTGTAGATGATTATTTCACGGATGAATTAACCGGAGAATACATTTTTAATTTTCAGGACAATCACCTGGCCTACAAGGAATGCGAATCGTTGACGAGAGATGCCATGAAACAGTCGATCCAAAAAATATTCATTCATAATACCTTTACGATGGACTGGGAGCTGGAGACTTATTTTATTTTAGCTTCAGAATTTAATTACGCCGTTTATGTGGTGACCGTTGAGAACTATCATCATAGCAAAAACACTCATGATGTGAACGACGAGCAGATCCGGAAAATGGCTGAAAAATATAAAGTGAAATTGTTTTAAAACAAAAAACGCCTTCTGAAACCAGAAAGCGTTTTTTTATGAACTAATGCTTTTTATTTCTTTGGCATCTTGTCTTTCGGGATCAGATACACTACTGACAAATCCATGTAATTCATAGCATTTTCAGGAAAATTACGAACGTTTAACTGCTCCAGTCTGAAATTTTCATCATAGAATATTGGCATAAAAGGAGCCTCATCCAATACAATCTGTTCAGCTTTTGACAATAACGCGTAACGCTTTGCTTTATCAGGCTCTGTAAATGTAGCAGCGAATAATGAATCAAACCTCGCATTCTTAAAACGGAAATAGTTGATGAATGATTTTTCTGTTGGACTTGCAGGTACATGCTTACCATAAAATAAAGTCAGGAACGTTTCAGGATCCGGGTAATCAGCAATCCATGCAAAACGGAAGAAATCAGATTTACCGGATTGAATTTGCTCAATATGTTCTGCGAAAGGAACAATGTTGATGTTGATGTCAACATTTAAGTTCTCCTTTAACATTTTCTGAACCACCTCAGCGATTAAGCCATTTCTGTCTCCACCACCACTATTAATTTGTAAGGTCACTTTTGGAAAACCTTTTCCATCAGGATAACCTGCCTGTTTTAAATATTCTTTTGCTTTCGCTACATCAAATGTGTATCCTTTTAATCCTTTAAAATCATAACCATCTTTTTCGAAAGCACTCACATAAGGCACCATTCCGTAATCTCCGGAAGTACCTTCACCCTGAATAGTAAAGTCAGCGATTTTATGTCTGTCGATGGCGTAGTTAAATGCTAAACGAGTTTCTTTTTTATTGAAAACCGTTCCGGCACAATTAAATCCTAAATAGTTTGTATTAAATGCAGGAGAGCTTAAAATCTGGAATTCTGTCTTGCGGTCTTTTGCATGCTCCAGGTCACCCATGATTTCATGGAAAATTTCAACCGGTAAACGGTAAACCATATCCAGGTTACCCGATTTGAATTCTAAAATCTCTGCTTTTTTCTCACGGATGAAAGTATATTTCAATCCATCCAAATATGGTAATTTGTTTCCGTCCTTATCAACTCCATAATAGTTCGGGTTTTTCTTCATAATTAATACTTCACCTTCTTTCACTGTTTCTAACTGAAAAGGCCCGGTTCCAACAGGATGAATACGTAAATCCAAACCGTATTTATCCAACGCTTCTTTTGGATAAATCCAGCAGCCCGGCATTGCGATAATGTTTAAGAAACCAGCGAATGGTGCCTTCAAATTAATAACAACCGTTGAATCATTCACCACCTTAACACCCGAAACCGGCATATTCTTACCGGATTTTGAAGCTTCGAACGCTTCGTTTGCTCCCACTACACGGTCTTTGAAAGTAACATCAAACTGCGCATTATTTGGATCGGCGGTACATAATTTATCAAAACATAATTTCACATCATTTGCCGTTAAAGCTCTGCCTTTTCCATCAGGAAAACAGGCGTCCGGGTGAAACATAACACCCTGGCGTATATGAAATGTCCACTCCGTTTGATCCGAATTACTTTCCCATGAACGGGCAATGGCCGGATGAATGGAAAGGTCGTTTTGATCAAACTTCACTAAACCCTCAAATAGCTGAGTACCAACGTGGAAACCAACGATTTCATTAACTGCAATAGGATTTAAGCTTTTGAATGCTTCAACCTCGTTCATACGCATAACTCCTCCCATATAAACGCCGCCTTTGCCTTCTTCGCCGTTATGGGTTTCTTTTTTATCGTCTGAACATGATGAACATGAAGCTAAGCCTAATGTGAACACACTGGCTACTAGTGGAATAAATATTTTTTTC
>JAJNBG010000046.1 GCA_021155905.1 Bacteroidota bacterium | reverse complement strand
AAGTGATGATGCTTCTATGGATGGAGATGTAGCAGTAAGTTATTATTATATTGATGATAACGCATTTACTTCTGCGGATTTTTCAATGGCGCTTACAGGAAATTGTCCTCCGGTTGTAACTGGAATTAAACAACAATCTACAGCGTTTGAAAATTTAAACTTCTATCCTAATCCTACTTCTTCAAACGGTACAATTGAGGTTGTATTGAATGAGAATGCTAAAATGGATATTGCTGTTATTAACTCTGTTGGACAAACAGTTTATTCTACAACTTTATCTGGTAATGCAGGTAGTAACAAAGTTGAACTTAACTTAACTGATTTAAGCTCAGGATTATATTTCTATCAGGTGAAACTTGAAGGTAGCAAAGCTATCACCAAGAAATTTGCGGTAGAAAAATAATTCAAATTTATGCGATGAAAAGGCTGTTCATTTGAACAGCCTTTTTTTTTACGGTAGGTGCAATTTTTAATTGAATAAGGGTTTTATTGATAAACAATTTTTAGAGCATTTACATTATGCAGGAACTAAATAAACATGTTCTTTATGTTGACGATGAGCCCGTTAATCTTGCCGCCTTCAATGCTTATTTTAGAAGATACTATAAAGTTTTTTTGGCATCGTCTGTGGAGGAAGCTGAGAACATACTTAATGATAATGAAATACATGTATTAATTACAGACCAAAGAATGCCAAAAACGGTTGGCACAAAATTACTTGAAGATGCGGTTTGCAAATATCCCGAACAAACAAGAATTTTGTTGACGGCGTATGCAGATAATGATGCAATTATAGATGCTTTTCAACGCGGTTTAATGTATCGTTATATTTTGAAACCTTATAATTCAGACGAACTTAAAGAAATAATAGATACTTCATATGAAATTTATGTTCTAAAGAAAACCAAAGAAGTGCTATACAAAGAGTATATGAATACCCAAAAACAGATTGAATTATTGAAAAAAAAATAACAAATTTAAACCATTACATAAATTTTATGCTTTACAGGAATAACCGATTTTGGATCAAAATTAAATTTAACGTTAAACTGATGTAATTTGTTTTCTATAATTTCCATTTTAGACTCTAAAAATAGTTTCTTATATAAGGTAAATTTTGTTTCTAGATCGCATGCCTCGATAATAGAAAAATCATCTTCACTCATTAAAAAACCGATGTTTGGTGATTCAAATTGATTAATAAATTGCAAGACTGAAATCTTAAAAGTAGAACAGATGTTTAAGATAATGTCGTCTGTAAAATGCTTCTTCCCATTTTCTAAATCGCTATAGGACTGTTGGGTGGATAAACCTAGGCGGTTAAATAATACTTTTTGAGTAATTCTATGCTTTTTACGCAATGATTGTAATTCTAAAGCTAATTTTTTATCTCTTTGTGTTACTGCCATATAATTTAGTTTATCAAGAAAGGCATTGAATGTGGTTTTCGCCTAAAAATATAAATAAAAAATGAAAACGAAAACAACAAAATTTTAGTTTTTGAAATCATTGAACTTTTTTACCGTTTTTTACGGTAAAAAAGACCGATTGCTTTTTGTATTTATAAAGAAATGATTTGATATTGCATGTATTATTTGTAAGTGCACTATAAATAATAGGAGAAATCCTTAAACCGGACATACCACGTGAAGGATGATATTATTAACTCTAAAAAATGCAAGAAATGAAAAAAGTAACATTTACAGGCAAATTAAGCCTAAACAAAGAAACCATTGCTAAATTAAACAATGAGCAAATGAGTGCAGTAAAAGGAGGAGGGAGAACTGACGCATGTACACTACCTGTTGGTTCTTGTGTAACTGACGCTACCTGTGTAGAACATTGTTCAGGTGCCGGTGGGACATGCAGTTACACAGTTTGTACAGGTGGTTGCTAATAGTTAACTAGTATAATGAGACTTTCAATTAATTTGAAAGTCTCATTCTTGATATAACATGGAAAATTTAATAAATAAAAAAGTAAATGAAATTTACTCCGTAATTAGTAATAAAAAGAATAAAAGATATTCTTTGCTAGGTGATGGTGCAGGAGAGTTGTTGTTCCTATATCATTATGCTAAGTATAAAAAGGATAATAGATCAAGAGAAGTCTTTGAGCAAAGACTAGAACATTTTTTGCTAAATTTTCAAAATACAGAAGCTTTTTCCTTATGTAATGGATTAATGGGTAATGTTTGGCTGCTACAATATTTTATAAATGAAGGTATAATTGATGACTTGTTGTTAGATATTAAAGAAGATTTAAATCACAAATTTATAGAGCTATCGGAATATCTAAATAATTTAAATGATTACGATTATTTGCATGGCTTGTTAGGCGTAGTTTATTGCAGTGCTTATACTGAAGTTATAGTACAGTCTAACATTCAACAAGCATTAATTAAATTCATAACTACATTAAAAAAGGATGGTGATTTTTATTATGTAACGGATTGGATGAACTTTGCAAGTAAAGAAAACACATATGATGAAGTGATAAACTTAGGGTTGGCTCATGGTTTGCCTTCTGTAGTTTCAGTATTATCAAAATTAAAAAATAATAAAGAATACTTACCTTATGTTATAGGAATTATAAACTTAATTTTAAAAAGTAAAAAAAGCAGTAATAACGAATGTTTGTTTGGTTCTGTTTTATATGATAGAAAACTGTTAAATAAAAATTCAAGACTGGCTTGGTGTTATGGTGATTTAGGGATCGCTTGTATGTTTTGGAATGCTGGAATTGCTTTTAATATTAAAGATTGGGAATTGGAAGCTATTGATATTATTTTACATAGTTGTAACCGCAGAGATTTAATTGAGACTAGCGTCAGCGATGCTGGGATTTGTCATGGCACAGCGGGTATTGCGCATATTTTTCATCGTTTTTATTTGCGTACAAAAAATGAAAAAATAAATGATGCGGCTAACTATTGGTTTAATGAAACTATAAAAATGGCAAAATTTGAAGATGGAGTTGCTGGTTATAAATCGTGGCAAAATAAGCAGGGATGGGTTAACGAAATTGGTTTGTTGGAAGGGATTACTGGTATAGGTTTAGTGTTGTTAGATTTATTAAGCGATGATGAGACAAATTTAGATTGGGATAGTTGTTTATTGATTAGTTAATATATTGTTATGCAAAATTTACATTTTTTTCCAAACTTTATTTTTCGATCTCCGCTTAATGCAACAAAAAAAAATATTGATGAAAAAGCTTTTTCAGAGGCTCTCTACTTGTCTACTCCTACTTTATATGATGAATACCAAAAATTCATAACTAACAGTTTGAGTGATTTGAAGGAAATAAAAAAAGTAGGAATCTCTTTATATAAATATCAAAGTCGTGCAAGTAATCGGTGTACGCCATTTGGTTTATTTGCAGGTTTAGGTATTGGTGAATGGCAAAACCAAAATGACATTATGCTAAATGCTAATCTGAAAGATGTGTTAAAACGTAAAACGCGCTTAGATATGAATGTGCTTTGCTCGTTAGCTCAGGAATTGTCGAAACAACTTTTCATTAAACCGTATTTAAAACTTTATCCCAATACTAGTATTTATTTAATTGGGAATAGTTATAGGTATGTAGAGTATAATTACATAAACAATCGTCGTTTTCATAAAATCAATAAAGTTGATTTTACGCCATATCTAGAACATATTTTAAACCAAAGTAAAATTGGTTTAACCCAAGAACAAATAAGTTTATTACTAATAAATGATGAGATTAGTAAACAAGAGGTTGATGATTTTATAAACGAACTTATCGATGTTCAATTGTTAATAACTCAATTAGAGCCAACTGTAACTGGAGCAGATTATTTTGATGTGCTTTTAAAAAATTTAAAAGAAATTTATCAAGAAAGCAAGAACAACGATCTATTTAGTTTGATAAAAATTTTGGATAATGTAGACACTTTAATTAAAGCAAACGATGCTAATATTTTTAACTCGATTGAATCATATAAGTATATACATCAACAACTCAAAACCATTTTGCCGGAGTTGAGCGAAACAAATTTGTTTCAAACCGATTTATATAAAAATACAGTTAATAATACATTAAATGTTGAGATACAAAATCAGCTAAAGGTAACCATACAATTTTTAAATAAAATAACTCCGATACATACAAATTTTAAATTGGAAGAATTTAAAAAAAGATTTAAGGAAAAGTATGAAGATTACGAAATTCCATTATTGGTCGCACTTGACACAGAATCGGGCATTGGCTACCCTGTAAAGGACAGTAATGGAGTAAATGATTTAGTTGATGACATTTATATTACAGACAACAGAAATAATATTGAAATTAAATGGGATTTATTGCAAGCTCACTTACTCAAATTAATTACAGACAGCAATAAACAGAGAAAAAAAATAATAGAAATAAGTGAAAATGACTTTAAAAATATTGATTTTTCAGATGCAACTTTACCTACTACGTATTCTATTATGTTTAATGTACTTAACTCAAAAACGAATAAGATCGATATAGGTGGAATCGGAGGAAGTAGTGCTATTACTTTACTTGGGAGATTTGCTGGTGGAGATGATGAGTTAAGAGATATTATTAATAAAATTACCCAGTTTGAGCAAAAACAAATGCCCAATAGTATTTTAACGGAAATTGTTCATTTACCTGAAAGTAGAGCTGGTAATATATTAGCACGTCCTAGTTTCAGGACATATGAAATACCTTATTTAGCAAAGAGTTCAGTAAGTGCTGAGTTTCAAATTAAAATGGATGATTTAGTGTTAAAAATCAAAAATAATAGAATAATTTTATTTGATAAACGACTGTGCAAAGAAATTATACCGCGATTGGGTAATGCTCATACTTTCACATCTAACAGTTTGCCTTTGTATCATTTTTTATGTGACTTACAACTGCAGTATTTTTCAAAACCATACCTGGGCTTTAATTGGGGGAGTTTAGCAAACCAATTTAGTTTTTTGCCAAGAGTAGAGTACCAAAACACTGTTTTAAGCCCCGCTAAATGGCAATTGTTTAAAACTGATCTAGAACCCTTTCATGATAGAAAAAAATCGGATGCAGAAAAGCAGGATTTATTTTATGTATTAAAAATAAGAATTGAACTGCCTGATAAATTTTTAATTGTTGATAGCGATAATGAATTGTTAATAGATTGTTCTAGTCTTGTTGCAATTGATACATTTATCGATATAATGAAGCACAGAACTGAAGTTACTCTGATAGAATATTTATTTGATGACGATAATGCACTCATTAAGGATATTGATGGCTACAGTTATACTAACGAATGTATTGCAATCGTTTTAAATGAAACTATAGTAAAAGAAAAAGTCGATCCTATTACCTTCAAAACACATCTAAGTAAAAAATTATTTTCTATTGGAAGCGAATGGTTGTTTTATAAAATATATTGCGGTGCAAAAACAGCGGATGTTGTGTTAACCGAAAAAATAAAACAAATAACTGAAACACTTTTAAATGAAGGTATTATAGATAAGTGGTTTTTTATCAGATATGCAGACCCTGACATACATCTAAGATTTAGGTTGCATATTACAAATTTTAAAAAATATGGTGACGTGCTACAATTAATTAATAGGGAGTTAGAGCCGTTAATAAATCAACACTTAATTTCGAAAATACAAACTGACACATACAAGAGGGAATTAGACAGATATGGCGACAACAGTATAGAATTAATTGAACAATTATTTTATTATGATAGTGTATTTGTAACTGAGATGTTAAGTGTGTTAGATGCTAATATTGGAGGTGCTATTCGTTGGAAAATTGCGCTAAGATCCGTTGATGAGTTTTTAAACAATTTTAAATTAACCCTTGAAGAAAAATATAACTTAATCGAAAGCCTTAATATTTCTTTTTTTAAGGAACATGGTGGCAGTAAAAATTTGAAATTAACATTAGATAATAAATATAGAACTTTACGACCACAAATAGAAGAAATTTTGAATGTAAAGACAGATGCAGAAAAAGAGTATTTCCCTATAATAGAATTAATTAACAATCGAAGTAACGAAAATGCGAAAATTATTGAGCAGTTGCTTATTTTACATCGAAATAATCAATTACAATTGGGACTTTATGAATTATTAGCTAGTTTATTGCATATGAATTTGGATCGTTTATTTATGGGAAGAAACCGTACTAATGAATTTGTCATTTATGATTTATTGTTCAGATTCTATAAAAGCTCAATTGCCCGCTTGAAAGGCGACGAAAAAAAGCAATCTGACTTTGTAATATCTATAAAGTAAATTGTTACATTTATTTTATAAAATGCCCAAATTTCCTCACTATAAACAAACAGATTCAATGACATGTGGTCCAACATGTTTGAGAATTATATCGGCATATTATGGTAAAGACTATAGCCTTTCGTATTTGGTTCAAATAAGTCACACAAATCGTGAAGGCAGCAGTCTTTTAAGTTTATGCGAAGCTGCTGAAAAAATAGGTTTTAGAACTTTAGGAACAAAAATTCATCTATCTCAATTATCTGATGAATTAGCCTTGCCTTGTATTGCTCATTGGAATCAACAACATTTTATAGTTATTTATAAAGTAAAAAATAATAAGATTTATGTATCAGATCCCGCACACGGTTTATTAGTTTACGGCAAAGAAGAGTTTAGGAAATGTTGGGTGAGTGATGGAAAAGATGAAGGTATTTTATTATTGCTTGAACCTTCTCCCGAATTTTACCAAGATCGAACTGTGGAAGACGTAAATAAAGAGAAAAAAGTAGAAGGTTTTTCATTTCTCTCAAAATACTTACTACAACATAAACGTTTAATTTTGCAACTTATTTTAGGTTTGTGTGCAGGGAGTTTACTGCAATTAATTTTTCCATTTTTCACGCAAAGTATAGTTGATATTGGTATTAAAAATCAAGATGTAAAATTTATTTACTTGATTCTATTTGCTCAATTGATGGCATTTTTTGCCAGAACAACAATTGAGATTATTCGTAGTTGGATATTACTGCATATTAGCAGCCGTATCAACATATCTTTGGTTTCCGATTTTTTTGTGAAATTAATGAAATTACCAATTTCATTTTTCGATACGAAAATGACAGGGGACATAATGCAGCGTATAAGCGATCATTATCGTATTGAGAGTTTTTTAACTGGCACTTCTCTCAGTGTATTATTTAGTATGTTTAATCTGCTTATATTTAGTTTTGTTTTAGCCTGGTATAATGTGCAAATTTTTGCAGTATTTATTATTGGCAGTATTTTGTATGTTGCTTGGATTTTATTCTTTTTGAAGTATAGAGCAGACTTGGATTTTAAGCGCTTTCAGCAAAACAGTCAAAATCAAAGCAAGGTAATAGAATTAATTAACGGTATGCAGGAAATTAAATTGCATAATGCTGAAAGACAAAAGCGTTGGCAGTGGGAAAGCTTGCAGGTAAAATTATTTAAAATTAATATTCAAGGTTTGGCATTATCGCAATGGCAAAACTCTGGTTCGTCCATTATTAATGAACTAAAAAATATCATTATCACATTTTTAACTGCAAAGTTAGTTTTAGATGGAAAGATAACCCTTGGGATGATGTTATCTGTTAGTTATATAACAGGCCAACTAAATGCCCCTATTATTGAACTAGTTCAATTCATCCAACATTGGCAGGATGCAAAATTAAGTTTGCAACGCTTGGCCGAAATTCATAATAAAGATGATGAAGAAACAGAATATGATAATTTAATAAATGTTTTTAAACAAAATTCTAATCTTGAATTCAAAAATGTTAATTTTCATTACCCAGGTGTCAACGATTTAGTTTTAAAAGAATTATCAATTACTATTCCCGCCAATAAAGTGACAGCTATTGTTGGTAGTAGTGGTAGCGGAAAGACAACTCTCATGAAAATGCTTCTAAAATTTTATGAGCCTACTAATGGCGACATAAATTTGGGTCAACAAAATTTAAAGCACATTTCAGCAAAAACATGGCGGAATAAATGTGGTGTTGTGATGCAAGAGGGATATATATTTAATGACACTATTGCTAGCAATATCGCAGTTGGTGATGATGTCGTTGATAAAGAAAAACTAATTCATGCCGTGACTGTCGCTAATATTAAAGAATTTATTGAAAACTTACCGTTAGGTTATTATACAAAAATAGGTATAGAAGGTAATGGAATTAGTACAGGTCAAAAACAAAGAATATTAATTGCAAGAGCTGTTTATAAAAATCCAGATTATCTATTTTTTGATGAAGCAACAAGTGCTTTGGATGCCAATAATGAAAAAACAATAATGAGTAACTTAAGTGAGTTTTTTAAGGGCAAAACGGTTGTTGTAATAGCTCATCGTTTAAGTACGGTAAAAAATGCAGACCAAATTATTGTACTAGAGAAAGGTCAAATTACTGAAAAAGGTCACCATCTTGAATTGACAGCTCAGCGTGGTGATTATTATGAATTAGTAAAAAATCAATTAGAATTGGGGAATTAGTGAATGATGATAAAGAAATAATTATACGTATAGCAGAAGTTACTGAGATTCTAACTACGCCTCCAAAGTGGTTGTTTCGTTGGGGTATTACTATTATTTTTTTAACAATTGTTATAGGGATTATTTTATCGTACTTGATAAAATATCCAGATACGCTTACAGCAAGCGCAACTATTTCTTCTATTAACTCCCCTATTATAATAATAAGCAAAAACGGCGGCAAGCTATCACATCTAAAAGTGTTTAATAATCAATTTGTTGCAGCAAATCAGGTACTTGCAGTTATTGAAAATCCAGCTGATTATAACGATGTTTTAAAGCTTGATAATAACCTAAATAACTTAAAGTCTCAGATTAAATCGAATGATTGTTTATCGGGTTTTTGTTTTAGCGATAATTTAAAATTAGGTGAGTTAACAACCACATATCTTTTGTTTTTGAAATCATATAGTGATCTAAAATTATTTTCGGAAATTAATCCTCAAAAACAAGATATTTTAACTTTAAATAAAGAACTAATTTATTATACTGCCCTTCTAACAAAATTTCAAAAACAAGGATATATATACCAAGAACAATCTGAGTTAATTGAAAAGGACTATATGAGATATTTGAATTTATTTCAAAATCAAGAGATATCCACCGGTGAATTTGAAGAAAAAAAGAAAGTGCTACTTGTAGTTCATAATAAAAAAGAAAATCAAAATATTGTTGTTAGAAATACAAAAATTGCTATAAATAAACTTGAAAAGCAAATTATTCAATTAAAAATTCAATTTATTGGGCAAAATAATAAACTAAAAACAGAAACTGAACAAAATATTGAAAAATTAAGATCTGAAATATCTTCATGGAAAGAGCAATATTTATTAGTAAGCTCAGTTGCTGGTAAAGTTATTTTTTTGAGTGATTGGATAGTTAATCAAAACATTGAAACTAGCGTGAATGTATTTAAAATTGTTCCAACAGGGAAAGAACAGATTATAGCAAAATTAATTTTACCCTCATTTAATTCAGATAAAGTCAAAATAAATCAACAAGTATGTATTAAACTTTACAATTATCCTGTTACGGAATATGGTCATGTCAAAGGAATTATTAAAAATATTTGTATTGTTCCAAAGGAGAATAGTTATTCTATAGATGTGGAATTACCAAATAGATTAAAAACTTCTCATCATAGAGAGTTGTTATATAAAGATGAAATGATAGGAACGGCAGATATTATTACAGGAAATTTAAGTGTTTTAGAGAGATTGATCATGAAATTTCGTAAAATAACCCCCTAAAATAGCTATTTTTTTATTGTCTTTGAAATTAGCTGTTTTTTTAGACAAAAATTTCTTCCAGTTCACGGTCAGTATATGTGCTGATAAGTACGAATTGTAGATTTAATGAAAAATTGCTATAAGAAATAGGACGAGTCACACTTTTTTTAAAAAAATGTAAATTTTTCTTTTTTTGGACAAAAAAAATTATATCTTTGCACTCTTTATAAAGTGTTTTTAAAAACATTTTATTTAAAACGGGGTGTAGCGTAGCCCGGTATCGCGCCACGTTTGGGACGTGGAGGCCGTCAGTTCGAATCTGGCCACCCCGACAAAAGAGCCTTAAAAAAGGCTCTTTTTCATTTTTATGAAACCCGCAATCTGGTATTTGCGGGTTTTTTATTTTTACAATTCCAATCTTACCATTTTTCGGACGATTAAGAATTTCTTTATAGATACGAAGAAAAACTTAGTGAAAATTCCTGCCTCTGTGAAATATATCAGTTTGTATAGATTTTGTTGTTTTCGCAACTCCAGGTGAGCTACTTGTATGGTCAATAGTTTGATCTTCAGATGCCCTGGCTTCAGTTCGGTTAAGCGGTAATAATAATCCTGAAAGATCATAACAGCGTTTCACTACCACATGTATCACTTCTCCTTCTTTCTGAACCTTGCCTTCAACCATCAATAATCGGGAATGAACAATCTCTTTTCTGAATTGACTAAAGAGTTTTTGGAAGACAACCAGGTTAGAAGTTCCTGTTTCATCTTCAATGGTTATAAAACAGATGCCGCTGGCGGTGCCGGGTCTTTGGCGCACTAACACTAAACCACCAACCCTTACTGTCATGCCGTCTTTACAATTGATAAGTTCGCTTGCAGGTATAACATGAAGCAATGATAATTTAGGCCGTGCAAAACTCACCGGGTGAGCTTTCAGGGATAACGACAATGATTTGTAATCTTCAATAACATGCTCCGCTAATTCCATCTCCGGTAATTGAATTGTTTTCTCAGACGTATCATCTGTTTGAAGTCCTGCAAATAATCCTGTCAGGTGATCTCCAAGTGCTGCTACTTCCCAAAGCGCTTTACGCCTGTCTAAACCAATAGAACGAAATGCATCGGCATCTGCTAAACGCTCAAGAGCGGCTAATGGAACACCAGTATCTACTAATCGAGCAATGTTTTTATAGCCGTCATCGCGTGCGGCTACTAATAGTTGCACGTCTTCTTCCTTTAACCCTTTTACCTGTCGGAAACCTAAACGTAACGCATGATATTTACCTTCCATATTTTCCAGTGTATTATCCCAATTGGAATAATTGATGTCAACACCTTTTACTTTAACGCCATGTTTGATGGCATCCGAAATAAGTTGTGCGGGCTGATAAAATCCCATTGGCTGGCTGTTCAACAAGGCTGCTGCAAATATATCGGGGTAATAACACTTGATCCATGAAGAAACATACACCAACAAGGCAAAACTCACAGCGTGACTCTCTGGGAAACCATAACTTCCAAAGCCTTCCAATTGCCGGAATACCCGCCTGGCGAATTCCTCTGTATAGCCTTTCGCTGTCATACCGTTTACTAACTTTTTTTCGAAATTGCTTACCAAGCCTTTTGCTTTGAAGGTCGCCATGCTTCGGCGTAATTGATCAGCTTCATCCGGTGTAAAGCCTGCAGCTACAATAGCTATTTCCATGGCCTGCTCCTGGAACAAAGGCACTCCTAATGTTCTGCCTAGGATTTTTTTTAATTCTTCGGAAGGGTACTCCACAACTTCCTCTTTATTTCGTCTTCTTAGGTAGGGATGCACCATATCGCCCTGGATAGGCCCAGGACGTACAATGGCCACTTCAATCACTAAATCATAGAAATTTTCTGGTTTTAGGCGAGGTAACATTGACATTTGTGCACGACTCTCTATCTGGAACACCCCTATGGTATCAGCATGACTTATCATTTTGTATACTTCAGGTTTATCTTGTGGAATATTAGCTAACGTTAGGTCAATGTTATAATGCAGTTTTGCAAGGTCGAATCCTTTTCGGATGCAGGTAAGCATACCCAATGCCAATACATCAACTTTCATAAAGCCCAGGGATTCTATATCATCTTTGTTCCATTCGATGTTGATTCTGTTTTCCATCCGAGCATTCATGATCGGGCAAAGATCCGAGAGTTTTCCTTCCGTAATAACAAACCCTCCGGTATGTTGTCCAAGTTGCCTTGGAAATCCAATGTATTGTTTTGTCAGTTCTAACACTTTTAATAAATGTGGGTCCCTGGCATTAAACCCTGATGATGTAATTGTTTTTCCTTCATACCATTCTTCGGTAAATTCCCATCCGGAACCTGATAAACTATTCACGGCATCGGTAGATAAACCCATCGCTTTGGCTACATCACGCACAGCACCTTTATAATGTTGTTGGGTAACCGTTGCCACTATGGCTGCTCTGTGTCGCCCGTATTTTTCATAAATATATTGTATCACTTCTTCGCGACGTTCATGCTCAAAATCCACATCAATATCAGGTGGTTCATCCCGCGCATCAGACATAAACCGACTAAACAATAAATTGAATTTTGAAGGATCTACTGATGTTACTCCCAAACAATAACAAACTGTGGAGTTGGCCGCTGAACCACGTCCCTGGCACAATATTTCCTGATCGCGGGCAAATTTTACAAAATCATATACGGTTAAAAAATAGGCTGCATAATTTTTGCGCTCTATAAAACCCAATTCGAATTCAATATTCTTTTTTACTTTTTCAGGAATCTCCTTATTAAATTTTTCATTGGCCCCTTTCCATGTGAGGTAAACCAATTCTTCCTGGGGGGTTCTTCCTCCACTGGTAATTTCTTTTGGATAAACATATTTTAATTCACTCAAACAAAATGTACAGGCTCTGGCAATTTTCTGTGTATTTTCAATAGCTTCAGGGTATTGTGAAAATAAGCGTTTCATTTCATCTGCAGTTTTCAAATAACGTTCTGCATTTTGATATAATTTATATCCGGCATTGTAAATCGTGCATTTTTCTCTGATACAGGTGAGTACGTCCTGAAGTTCTCTTCGTTCCGGCGCATGGTAATGCACATCATTGATAGCAACGAGTGCGATGTTGTATTGCTTTGATAATTCCGAAAGACGAAATAGTTTTTTGTTATCATTTGCCTGGTAGGACCGTATGGCTCCCAGGTAAACTTCTTTGCCTAAAGCCTGTTTGTATTCCTGAACAGCATTTTTAAATTCCTGTTCAAATTCAAAATGAGTATTGAGTGATGCAGGCGGAACGATGATGAATTTTATACCTTCAGCATATTGATATACATCTGCTTTATATAAATAGCATTCGCCTTTTTCGGCTCTCAGGTTCCCCTCAGATAATAGGCCTGATAAACGCGCATATGCTTCCTTGGTTGTTGGATAGGCCAACAGGCTAGGGCCATCTAGTAAATTCAGACGACAGGCGGGAATAATTCTCAATTTCTTTTTTTTCGAAGCGGTATAAGCACGGACAATGCCCGCCAGTGTATTATGATCCGTAATAGCCACTTCTGTATAACCAAGAGCCAAAGCCTGTTCCACGATCTCTTCGGGATGCGATCCACCTTTCAAAAAACTAAAATTGCTGGTAATTTGTAATTCTGTATAGTTCATTTTTTCTAAGCAAAAAAACCATGGATAAACCATTTAGGATCATCACTGTAATCACCTGAACGAAACACCCAGTAACGCGCTCCAAGTTCATCTTCCACACAATAGTAATCCCGGTATAAACCTTGCTGAGTCCACCATTCCTGTCCAATGCGCTCAGGTCCATCTGCTTTTTTTACATTATGAAGCACACCCTGGTAGCGAAACAGCAAAGGTGGGTAATCAGGAACAGGAACGCTGACTTCTATTTGTTCAGGCTTTGGTAATAAATGTAAAGGCCTGGGTAGATCCGTTCTCCAATTGGTTGTAGCTTTTTCGGTTAATGAGGAAGATTCTTTTACAGATTTTTCAGGCCAGTAATGTTCTGCAGGAAGATATCGATGTATGGAACCGCTTCCGATTTTGCCGGCGAGTTTATCTATCAGTTCTGCAACAGCGACTTCATTTGCATTGCTCACGGTCCATAATGCATCCTGTGAACTGAAAAGCTCTTCTACAATAGAAGCTTCTAAAATAAATAATTCAATGCCCAAATCAGGATCGATTTGAGCGATTTTAATTTCAAATAATTTAAATAGATGTGTTACGTTTCGTGTGGGCCTGTTAGTGCCAATATCAATTCTCTGAATATTGCCATCCAACCGGTAACATCTGAGTTCACATTTGCGTAAGCCTTTACTTTCATGGTTCAACCTTTCACAAAGAGCTTCCAACAATACTTTTAATGCAATTTCAATTCCTGTAGCTGTGCGAATTGGTTCTAGGCTTGGTAAACGCTCTTCATAAATTGCCGGTGGTTTCACAGGTGTCATCATTTCCATTTCCAAACCCAGTGCCTGATCCAATCGCATTAATAAACTTTGTCCAAATCTTCGGCGCAGTGCAGTTCGTGGCATTTGTATAAAATCACCAATTGTTTTCAAACCCAACTTCTCTAATCGTTCCTGTGAATTTGTTTCTAAGCGAAGTGCAGCAGATGGTAACATAGACAAAATCTCATTTTGTTTTCCCGAAGTAATGATGGAAGCATTTTTACTATAATGACAAACTGCCCAGGCGCAGCCTATGGTTTCGGCGATGGCCGTGCGAATGTGATATCCGAAATTTTTAAACCGTTTATGTATATCCTGCAGGTAACCTTCTTCTCCTCCCCACAAATGCGTACAGCCACTCGCATCCAGAATAAGGCCATCAGTCTCATCAATGGAAACAAAAGGCGTATAACGAATGCACCACTCCGCTAAAGCAGTTAATAATATTTTCGGTTGTTGCGGGTCATAATCAAATACCTGCAGGTCGGGTACAAGCGCTTTACAGTCGGCAACTACCATTCCGGGATAAACTCCCTGGTTTTGCGAAACATCATTAACAGCCTTTACAACACGCCGTCCTTTTTCTGTAAGTGCAAGAGCAAAAGGGAATCCTTTCAATTCCTGTTGTCGTCGGAGCATCCAGTCTGTCATTAATTGAGGGAACCATATCAGTACGATGCGTCTTTCCATGTTACGCTATTTTAATTTTGTAAGTACCGGTAGACTCTTTGGGTTGTGTTATATACTTAAGGCCCTGTGACGACCATTGTATCTGCCATTTATCCGGATTACCATTTTTTACTTTCAAAAGTTCTATTTCCCAGTTAGGAAAACCAACACCTGGCATTTCACCTGGCAGGGAACTTTTAAGTGTAGTTACTTTCCATCGCGATACACATGCCAATGCATTGATAGTTTTTGGGTGCTGTCGGTGCAGGAAGCCGGTAACTTTACTCTTCTCTGCAACCAGTTGTAATCGCCGGGAATCATTAAAGCTGAGTTCGTCTATTTCTCCGACCACGGCAGTGAGTGCATCACATTTCATGGCTTCTTCAATGGTCCATAAAATGTCTTTTGTTTTCCAGGTATCTACAAACACAATATGTTCCGGATCAATGCCAAACATTTTTAATGCCGGCGGAAAAATTTTACGTTTGTTGCTAATCCATATACAACAACCTTTTTCCTGCATCAGTTTACCAAGTACCACTGAGATAAAACCATTGGTACATGATGCGTCTTCTGATGAAAAACTGATTAATTCATGAAGGGCACCACGGGGAAAAATCTTTCCGGGAAAAGCAGATTCCATTTGTCCAAGACCGATATTTAATTGCTCATCGGTTTGTTTTTGATTTCCTTGTATAGTAAGAATTTTCTGCTGCAACTGCTCTATAATCTCCCGGCGCTCCATTTGTGTTAATTAGATTATAAATTTAACTACAAATTATAGTATTTGTATGCTATAATTTGTAGCATAAATGTTAAATGATTTACGAAATTTCTTTTCCAAGGGATAAAATCAAAGACAAATTTTCGGATTTTGAAGAGACGCGTAAAAACTTTTCGCTACTTTTTTTGATATTTGAATGGCTGTAGTGGCTTGAAAATACTGACATTTTTCGTAATGCTACAATTTATAGCAACAACTTGCCTGAATTATGATTTAGATTTGTAAAGAATTTGAGATTGTTATCAAGTTGTTAATGAAGCTCATTATTAAATCCGTAACTTAAAACTATAAAATATAATATCATGGCAAAAAAGACAGAAGAAACTATTGAAACTGTAGACAGAAAAGCAGTAGGTAGCGAAAAATTAAAAGCATTGCAATTGACTTTAGATAAGTTAGAAAAAACTTATGGTAAAGGAACAATCATGAAATTAGGGGACAGTGTTGTTGAACCTATGGATTCAATCTCTACCGGATCTTTAGGGTTAAATATAGCATTAGGTATCGGCGGTTTGCCAAGGGGGCGTGTCGTTGAGATCTACGGACCTGAATCATCTGGTAAAACCACATTAGCGATACATGCAATAGCTAGCGTTCAACGTGCCGGTGGCATTGCTGCAATTATTGATGCGGAACATGCTTTCGATCGTTTTTATGCAGAAAAGCTTGGCGTTGACACTAAAAGCTTATTAATCTCTCAACCGGATAACGGTGAACAGGCATTGGAAATTGCGGATAACCTGATCCGTTCAGGAGCTGTGGATATTGTTGTCATCGATTCAGTAGCGGCATTAACGCCAAAAGCGGAGATAGAAGGCGAAATGGGAGACAGCAGAATGGGTTTACAAGCTCGTTTAATGAGCCAGGCATTGCGTAAATTAACCGGAACCATTAATAAAACAGGATGCTGTTGTATTTTTATTAACCAGTTAAGGGAGAAAATCGGTGTTATGTTTGGAAACCCGGAAACAACTACCGGTGGTAACGCACTTAAATTTTATGCTTCTGTGCGTTTAGATATCAGAAGAATCAGTCAGATCAAAGATGGCGATGTGGTTACAGGAAATAGAACCCGTGTTAAGGTTATTAAAAATAAATTGGCACCTCCGTTCCGTATGGCAGAATTCGATATCGTTTTTGGAGAAGGGATCAGCAAAGTTGGAGAGATCATTGATATCGGTGTTGAAAAAAATATCATCAAAAAGAGCGGTTCATGGTTTAGTTATGATGAAACCAAATTAGGGCAGGGGAGAGATGCTGTAAAAGCAATCTTTGCTGAAAACCCGGATCTTGCTCAGGAAATTGAAGATAAAATCATCGCTGTCCTGGCAGAAGAAGCGGCAAACGCCTAATTTTTTTAAGATTTTTGTTTTAAAACCCATCATTTGCGGACATCGCGAATGATGGGTTTTTTATTTTACAGGAACCAATAAAGCAGAGCTAAAAATGTCTTCAGGAGATACCATTGGTTCGTTTAAGGGGATTTGATTATTATATTTTTCGTTTAATTTTTGTTTCACCAGAGGGTGACTCAAATCAAAATCACTTAATTTTCTTGGTTTGCAAAGCGGAGTGTGTAAGGCATAGTCATATAATTTGTAAACCAGCTCACTGCAATAGAATCTGTCATCACTCCAGTTAAACGCTTCGTCGTAGTTTTTGTTCTCGTAGGTTTTAAATACCGCTTTTAATTTATTGATATCATTAGCAGACAACGATGCATTGGCGAGCCGTTTTACAGTGCCTTTTCCTCTCGCATTGAATTCAGTGAGACTTGTTTTTTTTACCGGCTGAACAGCTTCGTAAACCACCCATTTATTGTTTTCCAAAAACAGGACACCACAGTGATTGTATTGGCTATGAGTTGCCAGCTGAATGGCCTTGCCGGTTTCACCACTCGTGGTTTGAAATATGATATCACCTTCTTTGTAATTAACAGGTGTCTGGAAGTTTAAAAAAGAAAAGGCGAGCAGGGTAAAAATAAAAAGAATAGAATTTCTCATAGTGATGGTTTATTAGCTTTAGAACGTCAGTTTACATATTTTGTTACAGATCGCAGGCGCTTTTTTTATATCTTTAACATAATGAAAAAGTGGACTTTGTATTTTATTTTGGCTCTGCGTGTTTTGGGCTATTCGCAAACAAACAATATTGTCCGGGGCCCTTTTCTTCAACAAACAGGACCGGTTTCAACTTATATATGCTGGAAAACATCAGCTCCGTGCTATTCTAAAGTGCTGTATGGAACATCGAAAAGTAATTTGCCGGGAATCTCATACACAAGTAATACGGATACCAATCATTATACGCTTTTATCCGGTTTATCACCGGATACGAAATATTACTACATCGTTAATGAGGACAATGTCCAGATGACTTCTGATACTTTTTATTTTTACACTGCGCCCCCTGTTGGTTCAGGAAAAAAATTAAGATTTTTGGCTTTGGGAGATTGCGGCTCTGGTTATGTTCAACAATACAATGTCAGAAATGCCATTAGTTTTTATAATCAGGATCAGTACGTCAATGGTATTTTGCTCCTTGGGGATAATGCTTATAATGGTGGGTTTCAATCGGAATATCAAACCGGTTTTTTTGATCCGTTTAAAACCAATTTCCTGTTGAATTACTCCTGTATTTATCCATCTCCGGGAAATCATGACTATACTAACGATTATACATTGGCCCTCAGTCACCAGATACCCTATTATGATATTTTTAAAATCCCGCAAAACGCAGAACTAGGAGGTGTTCCGTCCAATCACAAAGAGTTCTATTCTTTTAATTATGGTAACGCTCATTTTATTTCTTTGGATTCATACGGAATAGAACAAGGTATGTATCATTTGTGGGATTCATTAGGGCCGCAATACGAATGGCTGGAACAGGACCTGGTGCAGGATAAAAGCATGTGGAAAATTGTATATTTCCATCATCCCCCCTTTACGATGGGCAGTCACAATTCTGATTGGGAATCTGATTTGGTCATGATCAGAAAAAAAATTGCACTACTACTTGAAAAATACGGCGTTGATATGGTGATTAACGGACACAGCCACAATTATGAAAGATCCTGGCTGCAAAAAGGTCATTACGAACTGGAAGGCACTTTCAATAAAACAATTCATACGGTTGATAGCAGCACTGCCAGATACGATGGCACTTCAAATTCTTGTCCCTATAAAAAAGATACTTTGAATAATAAAGGAACTGTTTATGTTGTAGCCGGAGAATCAGGAAAATTGGGCGCTGTACAATCCAGTTATCCTCATAATTCTAAATGTTTTTCTGATTCATATAAAGCCGGAGCTCTATTTTTTGAAATTGAAGGAAACAGGTTAGATGCTTTTTACCTGGAGGAAGACAGTTTAATTCATGATAAGTTTACTATTCTTAAAAATGTGAATAGAAACCAAAGTATAGAAATTTATTCAAACCAGCCTGTTACTATTTCTGCTTCCTGGAACGGTGATTATACATGGGATTTTAATAGTTCGCATTCTAAATCTCAGTCAATTACAATCTCATTTACGAATCAATATATTGTTCATGATTCCTTAAATTGCCTGGCAGATACGTTTAACCTTGTTATACCTGGTATCAGGGAGCATAATAAGGATAATCACCTCAAAGTATATCCAAATCCGGTAAAAGAGAGACTTTTTTTAAATTATTTGAATCTGAACCAGGAAAGCCATTTCACTATTCAGGATGTTTCAGGAAGGATATTTTTGAGTTCGAAGACACGCTTTACAAACGGTAATGCTGAGGTGGGCTTATCAAATTTATCCTTGGTCTCAGGTACTTATTTCATTACCCTTAAAATTTCAGAAAAAACGGTTTCAAAAGCCTTTTTTATTGATAGATAGTGTAACTTTGCAACTTGTTAAAGTTATAAGCTAAAATATATTTTATGCACAAACATTATTTAGTGATATTTTCTTTTTTTATATACGTTTTGGGTTTTTCTCAAACGCAAACGGATGCCAATGGAAAAAAACAGGGCTATTGGAGAAAAAAGGATGATAAAACATTTAAGTTGATTTATGAAGGCTTATTCAAGGATGATAAACCTCAGGGTATATTTAAATATTATTATCCACATGATACGATTAAGGCAATTATGAATTTCAAGCAGGATGGAAAAATTGCCTATTCAACCATGTTTCATCCGACTGGAAAAAAAATGGCGTATGGAAAATATATTGGAGAAAATAAAGATTCTGTCTGGACATATTACGACGAGAAAGCAACTTTGATTTCAAAGGAAACTTTTGTCAAAGGAAAAAAGGATGGAATGGAATATGTTTATTTTCCTGATGGTGTAGTTAGCGAAGAACGGAAGTATAAAGCCGGTGTAATGGATGGTCCATATAAACTATATTATGATAAGGCGTTGGTAAAAACGGAAGGAGTTTATTTAAATGGAAAGCTGGAAGGGAAAAATGTTTTTTACTTTCCAAATGGGGTAAAAGAAAAAGAATTGTATAAACCTGGAGGAGAATTAGCCGATAAAAAAGAAACTGACGCTTTTTTCAGTAAGAATAAAACGGCTGATGAAAAGCCTAAAACAACAGAGACAAAAACTACCACAACAAAACCTGGAACCAAAACGGCTTCAAAACCGAAAAAAAATAGTTAAGATTAAGATGAGCAAGCACGGAAAAGTATTAGTGGCAATGAGTGGTGGAATTGATAGTTCTGTGGCCGCTATGATGTTACATGAACAAGGTTACGAAGTGATTGGTATCACTATGAAAACCTGGGACTACGAATCATCCGGGAGCAGTAAAAAAGAAACTGGTTGCTGTAGTTTGGATAGCATCAATGATGCGCGGTCGATGGCTGTAACATTTGGGTTCCCACATTATATACTCGACATCCGTGGTGAATTTGGGGATCATATTATTAATAATTTTGTGGAAGAATACCTCGCGGGACGAACTCCAAACCCATGTGTGTTATGTAATACCCATATCAAATGGGAAGCGCTTCTA
>JAJNBG010000045.1 GCA_021155905.1 Bacteroidota bacterium | reverse complement strand
AGGACTTTTTTCATTTACACAAATTTCATCCCGATAGCTATCGGGACTCGTTCTCACTACAAAGGTCTTTCAGCGATGAAGGACTTTTTTCATTTACACGAGTTTCATCCCGATAGCTATCGGGACTCGATCTCACTACAAAGTCCATTTGTAATTATACGGATGGGCTTTTTCATTTGTTATTTCGGCATTTCAAATCTCTTGTTTATAAAATCTGTAACAACTAGAGGACTGCCCCCCTATGTACTTTTTTATGGTTTTGGTAGGTTCGTATCTGATTTTTTTCATGACTTTTTTTAAATTGAAACATATACAAATCAGGCTTTCCAAAGAATTTCAGGTGCTTATTTTGAGAATAAGTATGTTACTTCTGGTACCTTTTATTTTGATTTTATTCTTACTCTTTTTTGTTTAAAACAGTGAAAGCTCCTGATTTGCATTCTTTTTTCAGGGAACGTTTATTTTTATAACTTAGTGTATAAAAAAAACCGGTATTTTTATTTCTTGGTTAGTGTAAAAATAATTCAAATTAAATTTGTTTAAATGAATACACTGCATAAATTTACAAGGTTTTTAAAACGATTATAAAATGGATAGGTTAAAAGATAAGTTTCGCGAAAAAGCAGTGCCTTTAGCAGCTGAGATTAAAGATATTATCAAAAATCATGGTGATCTGAAGTTAGGTGAGATTACTGTAGCTCAAGTATACCAAGGAATGAAGGGCATGATCGGTATGGTTACCGAAACTTCAAAATTAGATGCCGAAGAAGGGATTCGTTTTAGAGGCTACTCTATTCCGGAGTTACGCAAACACTTACCAAAAGCTCCCGGTGGAACAGAACCTTTACCGGAAGGGATATTTTATTTAATGTTGGTAGGAGAATTACCAACCCAGGAGGATGTGAGTTTCATTACGAATGAATGGCAAAAGCGCAGTAATGTTCCAAAACACGTCTTCGACGTAATTGAGAAATTACCGACGGATACTCATCCGATGACACAATTTGTAATTGGAATCATGGCTATGCAAACAGAAAGTTTGTTTGCAAAGGCTTATGCAAAAGGTATCAACAAGAAAGATTACTGGGATTACGTGTATGAAGATTCTATGAATCTTATTGCCCGTTTACCAAGAGTTGCTGCATACATTTACCGTCGTAAATACAAAAACGGTGTTCATATAGAACCGGATCATAAATTGGATTGGGCAGCAAATTTTGCTCATATGTTAGGCTATGAGGACTTTGATATGAAGCGTTTAATGCGTCTGTATTTAACCATTCATGTGGATCATGAAGGAGGAAACGTATCAGCTCATGCAACTCACTTAGTTGGATCTGCATTATCGGATCCGTATTTAGCTTTTGCGGCAGGTATGAACGGATTAGCGGGCCCATTACATGGTTTAGCTAACCAGGAGGTACTTAGCTGGATTATGGAATTAAAAGAAAATTTAGGAGGAGGTTTGCCAACTAAAGAACAAATTGCCGAGTATATTAAGAAAACACTTGCTGAAGGAAAAGTAGTTCCTGGATATGGCCACGCGGTTTTACGTAAAACAGACCCTCGCTTCACGGCTCAGCAGGATTTTTACAAAACATACATCAAACATGACAATATTTGCGAAATCGTACAAATGGTATATGAAGTTGCTCCGCCGATTTTAGAATCAACGGGTAAAATCAAAAACCCATGGCCTAACGTAGACGCTCATTCGGGTGCATTATTGGTTCATTACGGTATGCACGAATATGATTTTTATACGGTGTTATTTGGTGTTTCACGAGCCTTAGGTGTATTAGCTAGTTTAGTTTGGGACAGAGCAACCGGTTCTGCCATTGAAAGACCGAACTCGACAACAACAGAAAATATTAAAGCCAGAATTAAAGCGGCTCAGGAAGCAAAAGCTTAAGCTTTGTTTGAATTTTTAAAAACCCATTCTGTTTAGAATGGTTTTTTTTTGCTCTTTCTAAATTGAGGGGCTAACCCTCTATTTTTAAAGCCAGGGTAAGTTTAGTTTTGTCATATAAATTAAACTTAAACCCGGATAAAAATGAAAAAAGTATTATTATTATTAGGAGGCGCTTAATTTCGCTATTTGCAAAAATCGCTGTAAGTGATGATGTGTAAGGGCGATTATTCGTTTTTATATTTTGAAAATCAGGCTATGCCTGATTTTTTTATTTTATCTTTATGGTTCTCTAGCCCTCGGTAACAATTAATTTATTTTTACCTTTAGAGGAGTAGTTGGCTTGGTTTAGTAAAATGAAAAAAAAAGCTTTTATCATTAGTTTCATTTGCCTGGGATTTATATTATTTCTCCCTCGTGAATCAGCACGCTCCTGGGGATTCTATGGACATAAACGCATCAACCGAATGGCGGTATTTACGTTGCCTCCGGAAATGGTTGTTTTTTATAAAAAGCATATTGAGTTTATTACAAATCATGCAGTTGATCCGGACAAGCGGCGTTATGGTGTAGAGGGAGAAGCACCAAGGCATTACATCGATATTGATCATTATGGTGAGCATGCGTTTGATAGTGTTCCAAAATTCTGGAAGGCAGCTGTATCAAAATATACAGAGGATACATTAATGGCTTATGGAATTGTGCCCTGGCAAATTGAAAAACATTATTATAAATTAATGAATGCGTTTAAGGATGAAAATCTCGATCGTATTTTGAGTTACAGTGCAGATCTTGGACATTATGTTGCTGATGCCCATGTACCGCTACATACAACCGAGAACTATAATGGTCAGTTAACAGGGCAAAGAGGTATACACGGTTTTTGGGAAAGCAGGATTCCGGAATTGAAAGCTGAAGATTATGATTATTTTGTAGGGAGAGCAAAGTATGTCGATTCACCTATAAAGTCTGCCTGGAAAGTGGTGTATGATAGTCACATGGCTGTGGATAGTGTCCTAAAATTTGAAGCCATATTAAATAGTAAATTTCCTTCCGATCAAAAGTATGCGTTTGAAAATCGTGGTACGGCCATGATGAAAACTTATTCTGTTGAATACACGAATCGTTATGACCTTATGATCAAAGGACAGGTTGAGCGACGTATGAGAGAAAGCATCGCCATGGTGGGTAGTTTGTGGTACACGGCCTGGGTAAATGCAGGCAAACCTAATCTGGAAAAACTGGGAGAAAAGGAGATCAGTGATTCTTTGAAAATTCAAATGCAAAAGGAAGAGGAGTTATATTTGCAGCAAAAAATAAAAAATGCGAAAGGGCATGAAGATTAAAAAAAGCGAATCATTTTATCGATTCGCTTTTAGAGAATTTTTAATATTCAATGATTTTCTGACGCTTGATTTTCTCGTATTTGAAAAACTGTAAGGTGGTACTTTTAATTCTGTATTACAATTTTTT
The DNA here is from genome assembly GCA_021155905.1 of Bacteroidota bacterium. Lineage (GTDB taxonomy): Bacteria > Bacteroidota > Bacteroidia > B-17B0 > Aurantibacillaceae > UBA4416. Next base: position 17,203 of record JAJNBG010000045.1, on the reverse strand, counting down.
GAGTGATTGTCCAATAGTTGGTTTGAACTTCAATAAAGTAAATTCCTGAATTTAACATATTGAGATTTATTTTATTGTCATATAGTGTTTCCGCACCAAAAACTTGTTTGCCAAGAAGATCATTTACTTTAATAGATAAAATTTCTCCTATGGCCAATTCGATATTTAAAACCCCACTGCAAGGATTAGGATAAATTTTAGCATTAACAGATTCCGGACTATTCTCCACTCCAGTAGTAATATCACTGTTCAGACTCCATAATTCAGCTCCATTACTGCCATCATTGGCATTAAAGAAAAGCCTATTGCTTGCGGTGGCAAAAGCAGGTATACCTGAGCCGCTGCTTCCAGGGTAAATGTCTTTTAGCAGAACTGTACCTGCATTAGTACCATCACTTTTCCATAATTCCAATCCATTTACACCATCATTAGCGGTGAAGTATAATGTGTCCTGAATGCTTAAAAAGGATGGGAAAGGTAGGCTTGTAGTTGAAAACGGGGTTCCTGTTCCGCTAACAATGTCTTTAACCAATACAGTTCCTCCGGTTGTTCCGTCAGTTTTCCAAAGCTCTTTCCCTAGGGCACCATCATTTGCTACAAAAAACAACGTTCCATTTACATTTGTTAAATAGGAAGGAGAAGAAGAAGAAGCACCGGTCCTAATATCTTTTACCATAACTGTTCCCCCGGCTGTGCCATCACTTTTCCAAAGTTCCTTACCATTAGTGCCATCGTTTGCCTGGAAAAATAAAGCTCCATTTGCCTCCATTAATCCTTCCGGATAAGCATCCGAGCTGCCAGGATTTATATCTTTTACAATAACAGTACCGGCTATAGTGCCATCACTTTTCCAAAGTTCCCTTCCAACTCCTGATTGGCTAACAACAAAAAAGAATATTCCCCCCATTGCTCGGGTTTCCAAAACAGCAACGTTTAAAGTTTTTAACAACACGGTGCCAGTTGTAGTTCCGTCACTTTTCCATAAAGCTATTCCATTCCCATCATTTGCAGTAAAAAACAAAGTTCCGTTTACAGTGGTTAAATTTCCGGGAAAAGAACTTGTTCCAGGGTTTATATCTTTAACAAGAACAGTACCCACCGCAGTACCGTCGCTTTTCCAAAGTTCCCTGCCATATGTGGGATTTTCCTGCGTGAAAAACAAGGTGCCGTTTACATTCGTAAATGATGCAGGATATGAAAGCCCGCTTACTCCTATCGTTCCGGCCGTAGTTCCATCGCTTTTATATAAACTACCTGCTGATGCTATAAAGTATAATGTACCATTTACATTTATGAAATCCCTTGGGCTTGAATTTGCGCTCCCAGACGTTATATCTTTAACTAGTTGGGTTCCGGCGGCTGTCCCGTCACTTTTCCATAATTCCGTTCCGTTAACATTGTCAGTAGCACTGAAAAACATGATGCCATTGACTTGAGTTAAATTTTCAGGATTCGAATTTGTTAGGCCAGGATAAATATCTTTTATCATAGCGGGTGTTTGAGCATAGCTTGCTACTGTTCCAATAACAAGTGAAGCGAAAAATAAGTAGATTTTCTGCATGTTTTATATTTTTTAAGATAAAACAAAGTTATTAACCGGAATATTGAACCGAAACGTAATTTTACTGAAAGAGCAGCGTAATTTTACTGAATATTAAGTGGGATTTTTATAATTACCATTGTTCCGGCACCTGGGGAGGTTTCAAATTTTAATTCACCTTTCACTATTTCCAGCCGTGATGATAAACTCGTCATTCCAATTCCTTTTTTTACATCATTAAAATTGAAGCCAGTGCCGTTGTCTTCTAATATTAATGATACAGAATCCTGATGTTTTGAAACGACCAGTGATACAAAGCTCGCTTTACTATGTTTCATAACGTTATTCAGTAATTCCTGAGTAACGCGATAAAGACAAATTTCAATTTTTTCGGGAAGTCTTGTTTCGATGTTTACCAGTTCAAAGTCAAATTTAATATTTCGTATTACTAATGTTTTTTGTAATAGATCTTCCAGTGATGAAGCTAGTCCGTATTCGCGGAGTGAAACAGGCATCATTTGATGGGCAATGTCTCTTATTTCTTTTGCTGCGTCGTCTATTTCATGAATTATTTTATGAAGGGATGTGTTTCCTGGGTCAAGACCTTCCATTTTCAATTTTATGGCTGTTAGATCTTGTACGATGCCGTCATGTAAATCTTTTGCAATTCTGCTTTTTTCTTTTTCTTCACCTTCGATTAGCGATTCAAGGCGCTGTTTTTGAAAGGCGATCCTATGCTTGTTATTCTTTCGTTGACTGTAAATAAGAAAGACAGAGATAAGGATTATAAACAGAAACAAGGTTGAAGAGATAAAAAATAACCTTTCCTTTTTGGTTTGGATTTCTACATTTTCTTTTTCCAACTGTATTTGTGCCGTTTTATATTTTACCTCAGTTTCACTAATCTGTTTTTCAATATCATCATTATATGATTTTTTCATCAAGGTAAAGGCTTCAGAATCCAGTGTGTAGGCTTCATTGAATCTTTTTGCTGCTGCCAGATTTGCCGCATGTGTTCTCAATCCAGAGATCAACGCATGGAAGTTATTTTTTTTACGCAACAGATTCAGTGCCTTTTCACTCATAATAACTGCATTCACAGTATCGCCTTTCTTCTTTAATAAAGTGGAATAGTAGATAAGGTTGCTGCATATAAGATTGGTATCCTTTAGGTAGTTTAGCTTTTCAATTAACTCTTTAAATACATTTTCTGCTTTATCCAGCTGTTTTGTTTCCATATATAGCGCGCCTAGAACACGATATGACAAATAAAGGTTGGCATCATTCCTTGAATGATCTTTCATTATTGATATTGAACGTTGTAGGTAGAATTCTGCTTCCTCAAATTTTTTAAAGTCAGTTAATACCCCTCCAAGGTTATTTGCGCATGAAGCTTCCAGTTGCCATAGATTATGGCTATGTGCAATGGTATAGGCCACCCTGAAATATTCTTCCGCTTTTTTTCGCACATCCATATAGTAATACGTATTGCCTAAATGTTTATTGAAGGCGCCTTCCATACTGTCTAAATGATTTCTTTTGGCTAAAGTCAATCCAATATTTCCTATTGAAAACGCTTTCTCAAACTGCTGGGAGAAGTATAACCTCATGAGCAGCCTTAGGTTTACTTCGAGTTGTTGTTTGGTTGTTAGATTTCCTTTGTTTGATATAGTTTCAAGACGATTGATTGCGATACTGTCAGATTTAATATCATCAATTTTGTGTAATTCTTTTAATAGATCATTTTGAGCAAAAAAAGAGTGATGTATGGTCAGGACTAATACAAATATAAATAGGATTTTTTTACGCATTTCCTCACATTACAATTTTATTTTTAATCGCAACGGCAATGAGCTTCCCAGTGGTTTGAACGTTAAATTTCTGCATAAGAACGGTTTTTCTGGTTTCTACTGTTCTTGGACTTAAAAATAATTTTTCACCAATTTCTTTGGAGGTGAGGCCATCACACACCAATTTTAAAACTTCTAAGTCTTTTTCGGTTAATATTTCTTGGATACCGTTGAGTTCGTCTCTTGGATGCTGTTTGATGCCTACTAGGATTTTTTTGGTGTCTTCCGATAGAAAAATATTTCCAGAAAGCACTGTGTTAACAGCTGCTTCTAATTCTTCCAGCGTACAATTTTTATGCAGGTATCCTTTAGCGCCTTCTTTGATGGATTCTTCTATCACCTTCTTTTCGTCGTTCATAGTAAGCATTATTACCGGAACTGAGGTAATACCTTTGAGTTTTTTTAAAGTATCCATCCCATTCCATTCAGGCATTTTCATATCTAGCATGATAAGATCGGGCTGTCTGTCGAGGCATTCCAGGTAAAGGGATTTTCCATTTGAAAAGGTTTTAACATCAGTAATTTCATTCAATGACAGTAAAAGATTTGCAATGGCTTTTGCCACAATTTCATGATCGTCGGCGAGATAAATCTTCATGGAAATCAGTATTAATTATACGAATATAGTAGATTATTTTGATGAAGATGCATGGAATGAATGTCATTATACTTCCGTTTCACGTTACAAATAGTTATTTTAGCAATGTATAATAAAACGAAAAACGAACATGAAAAAAACGGTATTAACGATTATCTTGAATTTAGGAACTCTTTTAATTATTGCCCAGGCACCTGAAGGCAAAGCAAAAGTGGGAGACACATACGGAAAAAAAATTGATGAGTCTGGCGCCATTGCGATAGCTGAATTGCCATCTTTACTGAAAACAAAGGATACCGTAGCTGTAAAAATTAAAGCAAAGGCTGTTAGTTCATGTGCTAATAAAGGATGCTGGATGACATTACAAATTGATGAAAAGAATGAGGCGTTTGTGAAAATGAAGGACTATGGTTTTTTTGTTCCAATGGCGATAGCAGGTAAAAATGTTGTGTTAGATGGAATTGCTTTCATTAAAACAACTACCGTGGCAGAGTTGAAACACTATGCCGAAGACGGAAAAAAATCTCAGGCGGAAATTGATGCTATCACTGAACCCAAGCAGGAAATTCGTTTTTTAGCAAATGGTATTTTAGTGGTGAAGTAAATATTGGTTAATCAGTATAACTGTCACGCATTTGCATTATGTAAATTTCAATACTGGTTTGCATAAAAGTATTTTCCCTCAGTTTAAGTCCTGTATTTTGGTAAATATAAGATGGGACTAATTGTTAACTGATTTTCGGTTTGCCCGTTAATCCTTACTTAAATTCTATTAAGTTGCAAAATTCGAAGATTAATTTTCATTTTCGATGCTCCTGCCATTTGCCTTTCTCAGATAGGCTGTTTTTATAAATAACATTCATTTTGTAGCTTTAAGTGTTAAGGTTCTTTACAACTATGTTTTTTTGACCTTTCACTTTCCCACCGTTATTATACGGTAGTTGTATGTTCCTTGAATCTATTGTAATAGTTAAATAAAAGTGCGACTAAAATATCTTTTAAAAATGAAAAAAATACTTCAAAAAAAAATCATTCTGTGTTTTTTATTGTTAGCAGGATTTAAAACAATTAATGCTCAGGCCCTACAGGATTCGATTCCTGTAATCGTTTCTATAGTAAATGACAAGCCTGTAAATATTAACATGATCAAATCAAAAATTCAGAGTTTTAGTCATATAAACTATGTTGGATTTTGTAATAATCATAAAGTTTTTTTGATGTATGTCGATCCTTCCTTTCATGGATCTCCTAACGTGTTTTTATCTTATTTAATTAAACATACGGGCTTTTATGAATTGAGTCTGAAAGAAGGATCGGTTGCGGAGATTATTGACTTCTGTGAATTTAAAGATCCTTCTGAGTATGAAAAACATAAACTTTCTAAAAGCCATTAACTATTGAATATAACTCTACCTAATTTTATATGAAAAATATTGAAAAAAAAATCAAGCTGCTTGCCTTTATAGTATTTGTTTTTTGCTTACAGCTGATAAAAGCGCAGGTATACACAAATAGTTTAACGACTACTGTTTGTCCTTCCAAAGCTGTTGATGGAACTGCCCCTGGTTGGACGACTATCAGTAACATGACCCTTACCGAAACAGCTAAAAATGATTTCCGGAAATCAAAAACCGGTACAATCATATTATCAGCGCCTACGGGATGGTATTTTAATACGGCGGTTGTTCCTACGCTTTCAGGCGTTAGTGCTGACTTCATTTCAATGACCATTGCGATGACCAATAGTACTACGATTACAATTTCTTTTCAAACGTTTACCATAACGCCGGCTGTGTTTGATGTTATTACCATATCAGGCCTGCAGGTTCAGGCATTAAGTATGTTAAGTGCAGCAGGACCTATATATTGTTCAGGAACCACCGGTTTTGTTCCTATTGGTTTGATTTCAGGTGTTCAGGGAACAGGGTTTACTTTTGCAAATTTAAATCAGTATCCTTATTCTAATGCCGGTTCTAACCAGGTAATATGTGCGAATAACACAGTCATGCTGGCAAATAATCCGGCTCCGGGAACCGGTGCGTGGACGGTACTAAGCGGTGCGGCAACAATAACTTCACCAACCTTGTATAATACAACAGTGACCGGTCTTGCGGTGGGTACCGCAACGCTGCAGTGGGCAGATTCCAATTGCGGTGGTACAACTTCCCAGGTAACTATTACCAGGACAACCACGCCGGTTTCAGTTGCAGGACCTGATCAAACCATGTGTTTTCCAAATACAACAAGTTTAGCGGCTAACTTTCCACCCTTTGGTACCGGAACATGGTCGATTCTGGCTGGTAGTGCAAATACTTCTACTACGCAAATCAGTGATTTAAACGATGAGTCTGCAGTTTTCACACCAGCAGCGGTTGGAACTTATACGCTACAATGGACTATTTCACTGGCAGGGTGTACCTCTTCAACTAATGATATGATAGTTACAGTAACTGCTGGTCCAAATTTATCTGTAGCCGGCGCAAGCCAAACGGTGTGTATAGGCAGTACAGCTACCATGGCTGCTAACAGTCCAACGACGGGCGCAACAGCTGTTTGGTCAGTTGTAAGTGGCCCGAGTACTTTGCTTTCTCAATTTTCATCCTCATCAAGCCCTACCGCAGTTTTTACACCTGCCGGTGGAGCCGGGACTTATATTCTGAGTTGGTCCATTACAAGAGTGGGTTGTACTTCAACTTCAACGACATCGGTGGTGGTTAAATCCCCGCCAACTGTGGCGACAGCTGGTACAGATCAAACGGTTTGTACAACTGCAACTCTGGCAGCAAACACGCCTGCCGTTGGCACCGGTTCCTGGACCGTAATTTCAGGTGGCGGTACTTTTTCAAGTACAACGGATCCGAATTCAACTTATGCCCCAACGACTTTAAACCTTGCTAATACAATCAGATGGACAATATCCAATGCGCCATGCGCTGCCAGCTTTGATGATGTGGTAATTACGGCTACGTGTATCCCTACTACAACATTAAGTATTCCTTCCAACTCAACAACAACTGTTGTGGGTTTAACCGGTTGCCCTTCCACAAAAATATTATATGATAACGGCGGACCATCAGGAGATTATGCTGCAGATGCGTTGGGAACGGTTACATTTACTGCCCCGGCAGGTAGTTGTTTGTCATACAGTTTCACATCTTTTCAGACGGAATCCGGTTACGACTTTTTAACTGTTATAAACGGTGCTGTTGGTTCTCCAACAATTGGTACCTATGCCGGTTCCACTGTTCCGCCATCCGGAGTAACAACTTCAAATACATTAACTGTAAGATTTGATGCAGACAACATTGTGCAATATCCAGGTTTTGCAATGTCTGTATCCTGTGCTAACGCCTGTATTGCCGGCTCTATTAGCGGTGGGGCAGCTGTGGCAACACCAACTCTAAGGTGTTCCAGTTACACAACTTCTTTGTCATTAACCGGCGGATCTACAGCAGATTGTTCCATTACGTATCAATGGCAGTCTTCTACAACCAGTAGTGTATCAGGCTTTTCAAATATGACAGGATCTACTGCGAAAACAGCAACTGCAAATGTTTCAACTTTGACTTATTACAGATGTATTTTATCCTGTGGGGGAAGTACGGTGGCCAGCGCAGCAGTAACTGCTTCTTTACAGCCGGGCGGTTGTGGCTGCCCACAAAGTATTACTCTTCCATATACCTCGACAGGTCAAACGACTTGCGGTCAGGGGAATGACATAACCTCTAGTAATGTGAACACGGTGAACGGAAGTTCAAGTTACTATACAGGAGAAGATGTTATTTACACTTTCACGGCAAGCGCCACCGGTCAGATAACCGTCGATTTAACTTCTTCCGGAAGCTATACAGGTTTGATGCTATATAGAAACTGCCCAACTGCCGCAGGTACTGCTACCGTTGCCAATGCGCAGGATTCGTATGGAAATAAAACTTTATGCGCTTCTGTAACAGCCGGCCAGGTGTATTATTTAATTATTGATTCATGGGCTTCCCCAACGTGTAATCCCTATGACCTTACGATTTCTGCACCTACCGGCACCGCCGTTGCCTGTAATATGGCGTATACTGCGGCTACTACTACATATAGTTTTGAATCTTTTAGTGGAACGGCCTTGCCAACAACCGATGACGTATTGTTTAACGTAGCGATTAACTTTGGATTTCCGGTGTGTTTTGATGGAGTGCCTTTTACGGGAGGTTATGTGGCGTCCAATGCCGCGTTGGTATTTGATGCTGTTCAATGTTTTCCTAATGTACAAAGTGGAACGATTGCGAGTGGAGGTGTCAGCACGGGGTATACGATCCCTAGTCCTGCTCCTGTAAACGGTACATCCATACCAAGAAATGCTGTATTAGCACCATGGCATGACATTCATCCCGGTTTGGGAGGTACAATACAGTATACTACTTTAGGGACTGCGCCCAACAGACGTTTCATTGTCTCTTTTGAAAATATCCCGATGTACTCATGTGGTACGTCAAGCCCGACGATCTATCATTCCAGTCAGATAAAAGTATTTGAAACTACCAATACAATCGAATTGCATGTCAGGAAAAAAGCAGTTTGTCCGGGCTGGAATAACGGACAAGCCGTTTTAGGATTACATAATTATAACGGAACAGTTTATATTCCACCGGTTAGTGCAACTGCCCATAATGCAAAGGCGACATCGCCATACAATCAGTGGACCATGGCAACAACAGCGTATAAATTCACTACGAGTTGTGGATCTGCAGGTGCCTGTGCCATTGTTTTACCAATTGGGTTAGTTAATTTTTACGGAGAAAGAGTAAATAAAATAAATCATTTGTATTGGGAAACATCTTCCGAGGAGAATATTAAAACCTATTCAATCGAGCGATCTACTGATGGAATTAACTTTATCGAAATTGGAGTATTAACTGCAAAAAACCTTCCTTCTAAATACCATTTTGAAGATCATTATTCTGTACCGGGCATTATAAATTATTATCGTGTTATTGTGAAGGAAAATAATGGAACAGAGTCGAGCACAAATATCATTTCGCTAAGCAGTGGAAATGACGAAGTAATCACAGTGTCCAGATTATTTCCTAATCCTGCTTCAAACTCTTTTATGATCGGACTGGATTCAAAACAAAAAGGTGAGGCTACAATCAATGTTTATGATGTTTTCGGAAAGATTATGAGTTCTTCTGACTACGAAGTTAATGGAGGTGTTAATCAATACAGTATTTCTTTGGATGGATTTACACAAGGTGTTTATTATGTTGAAGTATTAAATAGTTTTAATGAAATTATTACTAAACAAAAGCTGGTGAAAGAATAGATTACCCGGCCATATTTTTTTAATGAAAACGCCCATCTGCCAACTGGTAGTTGGGCGTTTTTTTGATTACTTAAGGTTACACCTTCTTATTGCCGATCGTCGTAAAATCCTGACAGCAATATTAATGACATAGCGTTTTACAGCCTTCATCAGTGTAATTTTTGTTTTTTATTTTACGTCGATAGCAATTCCAGCAATCTTTCAAAAACTCAAGACCTGCAAGTGGCAGGTTGTTTCGTGAACTTTTTCTACTGCCGCGATTCAATCCAACTTAAAACCTCTCGTTAGCTTTTTTTAATAATTTTTTAACAAAAATCGATTTAGATTAACTTGAAATTAACGACTATCAAAGTAATAGTTTTATCGATCAGCATTAAATTATACAGATTGTTAATTGATGTGCCTAACGCGGTCACTCAGACTGACATTGATACCTAATATAATAAGTTGTATTTTAGGAAAGAATTTAGCGTTATAGTATAAATAAAACGTGATTAGTACCCGAAAAAATGAAAAAAATATTTCAAAAAAAAGTTATTTTATGTTTTTTATTACTGGCAGGATTTAAAACGATAAACGCTCAGGCCCTGCAGGATTCAGTTCCTGTTGTGATTTCAATTATAAATGATAAGCCTGCATACCTTAACAATGTTAAATCTGCAATCAAGAATCTTAGTCATGTAAATTACGTCGGGTTCTGTAATAACCATAAAATTTTTCTGATGTATATAGATCCTGTCTTTCACGGCTCGTCTACAGTGTTCCTGTCGAATTTAATTAAGAGTACAGGTTTATATGAATTAAGCCTGAAAGAAGGAACCGTTAAAGAAATTCTGGATTTCTGCGATTTTAAAGATCCCGCGGAGTATGATGCAAACAAATTAAACGGAAATAAAAATTAACAATTTTATAATTATAAAGAAATGCAATTTTTTTCAACTAATTTCTTCAGAACCTGTTTTTCAATATTGCTAATAGCAATTAGCAGCAAAGTTTTTGCAGCTATTACAATCACAAAGCCGTCAAATGGAGTAATTTGTGAAGCTTTAGCGGTAAATGGCACTGCCCCGGCATGGACCATTCTAAATGGAATAATTTTAAACGAAATCCAAAATAACAACTTTACAAAAAACAAAAGTGGCACTATTATATTATCTGCACCGGCGGGTTGGTCTTTTAATACTGCAGCAACATTAACTGTTAGCGGTATGAGTGCCGATTTCGCGAGTTTTACTGGTGTTGTTACGAATAGCACTACAATTACTCTTTCCTGGCAGACTAATAATGTAACACAAAGTAATGCGGATGTGATAACCATCTCTGGTGTCCAGGTGCAGGCGATTTCAGTTAACAGTGCAGACGGGCCAATTTATTGTTCGGGAACTACGGGCACAGTCCCAGCTACACTTGTGTCAGGTGTGCAGGGTGTTGGAATGTCATTTGCGGATCTTTCATTATTACATAGCGCAGATGCCGGAGGCTATCAGAATATTTGTTCTTCTACGGCAACCATGAACGCAAATAATCCTTCGCCGGGTACCGGTTCCTGGACTTTTGTTAGTGGGCCTGCCACACCAACGCTTTCAGGTTCGACATCGTATTCAAGTTCTGTTACCGGAATTACCACTAACGGTGTGTATATTTATAAATGGACAACAATAAACAGTTGTGGCACTACTTCTGCCAACGTGGTAATCACTAAAACAACTACGCCGGTGGCCAATGCCGGAATTGACCAAACATTTTGTTTTCCTAACAATACCAGTTTAGCGGCTAACTTTCCTCCCGTTGGAACTGGTGTGTGGTCGATTATCGCCGGAAGTACCAATACATCCACCACACAAATCAGTAGTCTTACGGATGAATCTGCTAGTTTTACGCCGTTGGCGTCCGGAACTTATTCACTGCAATGGACCATTTCATTAACTGGTTGTACTACAAATACGGACGTTGTGAGATTAGTGGTATCTCCGGGACCAAATGCATCGGTTGCAGGACCTTCGAGAACTGTATGTGCCGGCACGGGAACTACCATGGCGGCGAATGCAGGCACTGGAGGCGCTACAGGAGCATGGTCTGTTGTAAGTGGACCAAGTACTTTGTCCAGCCAGTTTACTGCGCTTACGAGTCCAACTTCTTCTTTTACTCCGGCCGGTGGATCAGGAACATATGTTCTTGCCTGGACACTTTCGTTAGGAGGATGTACTTCCATTTCTAACACAACGGTAACTGTAAATGCGGGACCAACTACTGCAGCTGCCGGTGCGGATCAGACGGTATGTACGTTCGCTACATTAACGGCGAATACACCTGCCGTTGGTACCGGTTCATGGACGGTGGTTTCCGGAACCGGTGGAGGTACTTTTTCCAGTACGACAGATCCTAATGGTACTTTTGATCCTACAAATCAAAGTACAGCCATAACAATCCGCTGGACCATATCCAGTCCGGGTTGTACCTCTTCATCTGATGATGTGGTAATTACGGCGACCTGTATCCCAACCACCACATTATCTATACCTTCTAATTCGACATCAACAACGGTTGGTTTAACAGGGTGTCCATCAACAAAAGTCCTTACCGATAATGGTGGTTCTGCTGCTGATTATGCCGCAAGCTCCTTAGGTACGGTAACTTTTACGGCGCCCGTGGGTAGTTGTTTGTCTTATAGTTTTACTTCCTTTCGAACAGAAGCTTCTTATGACGAATTAACCCTTGCCAGTGGCGGATCAACCATTGGCGTTTATTCAGGGACTTCGGTTCCTCCTTCCGGCATAACATCAACCAATTCGTTAACGGTTACTTTTGAATCAGATGGAAGTGTTCAATATGCCGGATTTGTTTTATCTGTTTCATGCGCCTATGCCTGTAGTGGTGTTCCGTCTGCAGGAATTGCGGTTGCAACCCCTACACTGAGATGTTCTACCTATACTACTAATTTATCAGCCTCAGGGGGGTCTTCATCCGACTGCAATATTACGTTTCAATGGCAGTCTGCTTCAGCCATTGGCGGGCCGTATGCAAATATTGCCGGAGCCACAGCACAAACTGCAACAGCCAGTGTTGCTTCAACAACCTATTTCAGGTGTGTTACCCGTTGTGGTGTTGCAACGAATACAATTGCCAGCGCTGTTGCAACAGCTTCAATGCAAGGCGGTGGTTGCGGCTGCCCTGTAAGTGTTACATTGCCATACTCATCGACAGGTCAAACCACCTGCGGACAGGGCAACGATATTACCTCAACCAATGTTAATGCCGTTAATGGTAGTACTTCTTATTATACGGGTGAAGATGTTGTGTATACCTTTACGGCGAGCGCCACAGGTTTAATAACTGTTGATTTATCGTCATCAGGAAGTTTCACCGGTTTAATGCTGTACAGAGGCTGTCCTACTGCTGGTGGAACAGCGACTGTTGCCAATGCGCAGAGTTCTACGGGGAATAAGAATTTATGTGCATCAGTAACTGCGGGCCAGGTTTATTACCTGATTCTGGATTCCTATGCGAGTCCTACTTGTAATCCATATGATATTTCGATATCAGCACCAACAGGTACCGCTGTGGCCTGTAACATGGCATATACCGCAGCAACAACAACATATAGTTTTGAATCGTTTTCAGGAACAGCATTGCCTACTACAGATGACGTATTATTTAATGTAGGGATCAACTTTGGTTTCCCACTTTGTTTTGATGGTGTCCCATATACCGGCGGTTACGTTGCGTCTAATGCGGCTTTGGTATTTGATGCTGTTCAGTGTTTTCCAAATATTCAAACAACCTCGATTGCCAGTGGTGGTGTAGGTACAGGGTATTCCATTACTAATCCGGCACCTGTGAATGGCACTTCCATACCAAGAAATGCCGTACTGGCTCCATGGCATGATATTCATCCGGGATTGGGAACAGGATTGATGCAGTACGCCACTTTGGGGACAGCTCCTAACAGGAGGTTCATTGTATCTTATGAAAATATCCCGATGTACTCATGTGGGACCTCAAGTACAAATATTTATTTTTCAAGCCAGATAAAATTGTTCGAAACAACAAATACCATCGAGATTCATGTCAGAAAAAAAGCAGTTTGTCCCGGATTTAATAATGGCCAGGCAGTAATGGGATTACACAACTATAATGGTACAGTTTATATTCCTCCTGTGAATGCTACTGCTCATAACGCTGTTGCATCGCCAGGGCCCTACAATCAATGGACTATGTCTAACACGGCCTACAGATTTACCACCAGCTGCGGATCTGCGGGGGCCTGTGCGATTGTTCTGCCAATTGGATTGGTTAATTTTTATGGAGAAAGAGTAAATAAAATAAATCATTTGTATTGGGAAACATCTTCCGAGGAGAATATTAAAACCTATTCAATCGAACGATCTACCGATGGAATTGACTTTATAGAAATAGGTGTGTTAGCTGCAAAAAACCTTCCTTCTAAATACCATTTTGAAGATCATTATTCTGTACCGGGCATCATAAATTATTATCGCGTTATTGTTAAGGAAAATAATGGAACAGAATCAGGCACAAATATCATTTCGCTAAGCAGTGGAAGTGACGAAGTAATCACTGTGTCCAGGTTATTTCCTAATCCTGCTTCAAACTCTTTTATGATCGGACTGGATTCAAAACAAAAAGGTCAGGCTACAATCAATGTTTATGATGTTTTCGGAAAGATTATGAGTTCTTCTGACTACGAGGTTAATGGAGGTGTTAACCAATACAGTATTTCTTTGGATGGATTTACGCAAGGCGTATATTATGTTGAAGTATTAAATAGTTTTAATGAAATCATCACTAAACAAAAGCTGGTGAAAGAATAGATTACCCAGCCTTAATTTTTTAAATGAAAAACGCCCATCTGCCTTTTGGCGGATGGGCGTTTTTTGATTACTTAAGGTTACACCTTCTTATTGCCGATCATCGTAAATTCGTTGACAACAATATTAATGACATAGCGTTTTACGCCGTCTTTATCAGTGTAGTTTCCGTTTTTTAATTTACCGTCAATGGCTATTTCCGTTCCTTTTTCTAAATACTTGGCTGCAAATTCAGCCTGAGCTCCCCAGGCTGTCACATTATGCCAGGTTGTTTCTGTTACCTTTTCACCTTTTTGATTTTTATATGTCTCATTGGTGGCTATTACTATTCTAACCATTTTTTTTCCTCCTTCTAAGACTTTAACTTCAGGCTCTACTCCGATATTACCAATCAACTGTACGCGGTTTTTTAATGTGTTCATCATGTTTTCTTTTTTTAAATTATTTTACTTTCTACAAATTATGCCGTTTTGATTTTTGAAGCGCTTCATCATTTTCGACGACACAAAGGTAAAGCCATTGAAAAAAAAGATTCGGTTATCAACTGTTTGTAGGAGCTTATATACCAGTTTACATAATTTCGATATCTAACAAAAAAGATATATTTCAAAATAGTTAGAAAAGGACCAATTCTTAAAATTTGCTAAAATTGTAAATTTCTGTAACTATTCTCCGTACAAGCTGACATACAACATTCTGTTTGACTTATGTTCAACAATGAAATTCGCTCCGTAATAGATCTTTTGGTTGCTTTTCCGGACGAGCAATCATGTGTTGAGCATCTTGAAAAATTAAGATGGAATGGCCGTCCTAGATCACCTTTTGACGGAACTTCAGTAGTTTATAAATGCAAGAATGGACGCTACCGATGTAAGAATACCGGTAAGTATTTTAATGTCAGGACTGGGACAATGTTTGATAATACTAAAGTAAGTCTCCAGAAATGGTTTTTAGCTATCTACATGGTGACTTCTCACAAGAAGGGTATTAGTTCAATGCAATTAGCAAAAGATCTCCATGTAACGCAAAAAACGGCCTGGTTTATATTGCAGCGGATCAGGGCGTGTTTTGGTTTGGATATTTTGAAACCAAAAATGGTAGACAATACTCAAATCGACGAAACTTTTGTGGGTGGTAAGAATAAAAACAGGCATTACAATAAGAAAATCAAATATGATGGCACTCGTAATTTTATAGACAAAGTTCCTGTAATGGGTCTATTGTCATATGGAAAAGTAAATGCGTTTGTAGTCCAGGATACAACTGCTAGTAGTTTAAAATCTGTTATTTATTCTCATATTCCATTAGGAACAACAATTGTAAGTGACGACTGGCAATCATACGCGGGTATAGAAAGGGATTACGACCATCAAGTTGTTGGGCATGCACGCAAGGAGTATGTTAATGCTTGTGGTTTTACAACAAACAGTTTGGAAGGGTTTTGGGGAATATTTAAGAGAGGAATTATTGGGATCTATCATGTGACGAGCAGAAAGCATCTTCAAAAGTATGTGGATGAATTTGTTTTCAGATATAATACCCGGCAAGATGATGGAAATTCTCGTTTTAATTTATTACTTTCAAATACTGGTTACAGGTTAAAGTATAAAGAATTGATTGTGTGAAAGAAATTGATGCATATAAGACTATTACATATGATAGAAATGGCGAATCTTTTTCGCTTATTTCTGTAGAAAATGATATATGGGCAAGTAAACCAGTTATTGGCAAATTATTTGGTATAAATGAAGAAAAGGTTTCTGAAATTTTATCAAAGTCACTGTGGGCAGGGCAAGTTAGAAATCCAGGTTTTTCTCTTTACAATAAAGTTGATGATATAAAGATCTATAATTCTAGTATTATTTTCTTAATCGGAAATTCCATAAATGGGGTTAATGCTGGTGATTTCATGAAGTGGGCCCAAAGTGTTGAGGCAAATATTAAAAAAATTGACAAGGATTCAGATTCCCTGATTGATTTCAATGAAAAGATTAAGGCAGCCCTAAAATTTGTTCCTAATGATAAGAAGGATAAGAAAGCTTAACTTTTAGAATCATTATGGCTCAAACTCAAAATAAATTACCAAAAAAACACCACTATTTACCTGTCTTTTACTTGAAAGGGTTTACTAATAGTAACGGAGTTTTTCATGTATATGATAAAATAACAAATAAGGTATATCAAAATTCTCGCCCCGAAAATTTCTTTTGTGAAAATAACCTGAATAGTTATAAGAAGGATGGTGAAGTTAAAATTACTCTTGAGAATACTTTGTTTTCAATGATTGATTCAGATACTGCTCCACTTCTCAAAAAATTAATCAACGATGGTGATAATAGTATTACTCAACTTGAAAGAATGGTACTCTTGCATTTCTTCGTAACCTTATTTTGGAGATTACCTACGAATACTAAAATTCATTCTGAAATTATTGACCGGTATGGTTTTCTTAATGACTATTTGACTGCTACACAAAAAGGAGTTGAACTTTCAAGTGATCGAATACAAGACTTAAATAAATTATTAATAAACGATGAAGAGACGAAAAAGTTAGTAAAGCATTCGATACCGGTAACTGCTGGGGCAGAGGAAGTGTTAAGCTTGTATAAAAAATGGAATATCCAGACAATTCTTAAACCGGGTCAGATTTTTGTGATCAGCGATAATCCTTTTTTAATAAATAATCCAGACATTAAAATTAATAACATATTCAATGAACTTCTGATTCCTTTAAGTTCAAAGCATTTGCTGATTCTTTCAAAAGATGCACCCCGACTTTTTGACTCCTGGATGCATTTTGATGTAAATTTGTCTATATTTCACCAGGCTAACCGTTTCATTGCCTGTTCCGACCTAGAATATTTGAATAAATTGATAGGCTACTCCCGTAAAGCTGAAGCTTTGCTAGGACTTAATAAGCAAGTAGAAGAAACGTTTGATTATATGAGAATTTTATCGACCTTGAAGAACGAAGAAGAGTACTTTTCTTTCCATTCCCGTTTAAAAGCTAAAATTTGAATAGTGAAGTCTATTGGTCAATATCAGGATCTTTAATTTGATAAAGCCATCTTTTAA
>JAJNBG010000063.1 GCA_021155905.1 Bacteroidota bacterium | reverse complement strand
TATTATTATGACAGGGCAGGCAATGTAGTTAAAACAGTTCCACCAGCAGGGGTAACATACACAAGCACCAATCGTTTAACTGATCATCCGAACCATACTTTCATTACAGAATATGCTTATAATTCTCTAGCGCAAGTTGTGCGCTGCAAGACACCTGACGGAGGACAAACTATTTTCTTCTACGATGCAAAAGGTAAACTTCGCTTCTCGCAAAATGCTAAACAGGCATTAGCGAATAAGTATTCCTATACAAAATACGATCCTCTCACAAGGATTGTTGAAGTGGGTGAATTCACCAGCGGAATCGTTCCTACCCAGGCAAATTGTAACAATCCTGCTTATCCTCTTACAGGAGGGCAAGAGATCACAAAAACAATTTATAATGTTCCTGTTCCGGGCCTTACTTATTTTGGAGGGAAAACACAACGCTTTTTGCAGAACAGGATGAGTTATTCCTTATCCGATAAAGATGGTAATACATCTACTCTTAACGATCAGGTTGTTACTTATTACAGTTACGATCCGCATGGTAATGTTGAATGGATGATACAGGATATTCCTGAACTGGGAAGAAATTATATAGCATACGAATATGATCTTATCAGCGGAAGTGTAGTTAAGGTAAAATACAATGAAACGTATGACGATAAATTCTTTCACCGTTATACTTATGATTCAGATAAACGTATTCAAACCGTAGAGACAAGTTACGACGGTATTTTCTGGGAGAAAGACGCGGCTTATTCTTATTATCTGCATGGTCCTGTAAAACGTGCAGCTATAGGTCATGATAAGATCCAGGGAATAGATTACGTGTACACCATCAACAGCTGGTTAAAATCACTCAATGGCTTGAACCGCGTTGCTGATCCGGGTGGAGACGGCGCTCTGCTGGATGGTAACATGGCTGTGCCGCGCGATGCCTATGCCATGGTACTTGGTTATTTTAACAACGATTACAATAACCGTACCTCTTTACTCAACAGTGGAAACGGTATTAACCTTTCAGGTACCAATCTTTACAACGGAAACATCAGCAGCTGGAGTAGTAACAATGATCCTAAGGCCATGTCGGCCGCAATGTCATCTGGTGTAGATTACAGTACCATTATGACCGGCAGAACATTTAAATACGACCAGCTTAACCGCATTACAGGATCTGATTTTAAAACACTGAGCGCTTTCGGCGCTCCGTGGACAAACCTGAACGATTACAAAGAAACGTTCTCTTATGATGCCAATGGAAACATAATTAATTTGTTTCGTAATGGAAGGTCAGCGAGTTTATCAATGGATAATTTAACGTACCATTATTATACAGAAACAGGTTCCACCTATGTTCCTAACTTATCCGCGCCTGCGTCGGCCACGAACTTAACCAACAGGTTGGCTTACGTTACAGATGCTGTTGTGTCTACTTACACGAACGATATCGATAATCAAACCAACACCAGCAATTATACCTATGACGCCATTGGTAATTTAACTGCCGATGCATCGGAAAGTATTACCGCTATTAACTGGAACGTTTACGGTAAGATCAGTGACATTACAAAAGTAAAAGCAGGTGTTACAACGGTTATTTCATTTATGTACGATGCTGCCGGGAATCGCGTTTATAAAAAAGTGACCAACTCTTCGAGTCCGGTTACAGGTGATGTAACAACCTATTATGTAAAAGACGCAGCGGGAAATGTGATGGGAACTTATGAAAGAAAAAATTCGGGTTCTTCGCCTAATTACGTCGCCACCTTTGCGCTTAAAGAACAACCGCTCTATGGAAGCGACAGGCTTGGATTGCAGCACAGGGAATTTGAGCGAAGCATTGGTTATGTAAGCCCGGCAAACCCTACTGTACAATTAACCCCGGTGGGTGTTCATACCAGCAGTTATCCTTTTATTATGCTGCCATTGTCTAACACCACTCAAAAACAATTATACAACCGCGATATTAATACCAACTCATCAACCGCAATTGTACTGAGTGGCAACGAAAATCTACAAACTGTAAGCGGCGCATCGCCAACGATTACCTACCAGCATGGCAGAACGCAGGCTGTGGCATATGATGAATTTGGTAATGTAGCCTTATCTCTTTATTCTTATTCGGTGTTTACTTCAGGTGCCTTTACCAGTAACTCAAGCGTGTTGTTTGTGAGAGATAAAACACCTGTTATTTTAAGCGGCCTTAATAATTCGCCTAACGGCCAGGCTGCTTTTATGAAAGTGCCCGGAAGTGATAACCAATATTATTTCTTCACCATTGGAACAAATGGTAAAGCCTATTATCATGTGATTGAAGCAAGTACCGGCGCTATGATGAGCAGTAATAATGAATTGGATGCAAATACGGATTATGGAAATACCATGGCTTTGTTTGAAGACAGAACAGGACAAGGCAATTCCACATTGTATCTGCGCCGTTTTGCGGCCAGCACAAGTTCACTCGCGCTCTTCTCCATTACCGAAGGAGGTATTGCAGCATTAACGCCAACTTCAATTAGTACCGCCGTGAGTTCTTCGGGCGACGGAGAAATTGTTATTTCTCCTACCGGAAATAAACTGGCAGTGGTTACAAACACAAGCGCATCCAATTCCGAAATTAAAGTGTATACGCTTGGGGCCAACCACCAGAGTTTAGCATTCTCGGCATCGAGAGGTTTTGCAGGAAACTCCAAATCACTTGAGTTTACCGATAACGATGTATCTGTTTTTTATACAAGCCGAGTAGGAACAACTACTACCTTACTTCGTTTACCTGTGGCCACACTGGCTTCCGCTGCACCCGTTACCATGCATACGCAGTTAACAAGCACCATTACCAGCGCCGTGCGAAAAGGTGTGAACGGAAAAATGTATTACCTCAATAATTTATCGGGAGTTACAACGTCTACCTTAAGCATGTTCACTAACCCAGATGCTGCCACTACCTCGGTTACTTCGGTAATGACAACTGTGCTGGCAACAGGCAATATGCCAATGCAACCGCATCTATTATCCTACAGTACCCCAACAACAAATGTTACTTCACATATAAGAGAATTAGACAGGAAAGAATACGAACTCAAAGATCATCTTGGTAACGTTCACACCACGGTGAAAGATTATAAAGTACCTTTTGTAACAGGTAGTCCTGACGTAGCATACAGGGAAACCTTTAACGCCGGAACAACCGGTGGTTTTGTGGCACTGGTTTCTCCTGCAGGAACAATTGTAGATAATATCAGTAACCGCATGAGGGTGTATGGATTATCGGCCGGAGCTGCTGCGCAAAAAGTAATTTCATTACCTGCCGGAGCAGGACAATATCTTTTAAGTTTTGATTACGATGCGGGTACTTGTAGCACAGCGCAATTTGATATTACTAACCTTACGCCAGGTGACGGATTTACAAAAGGTGGCATGCAAATTACCGGCAGTTATAATCACATCATTAAAGTGCCAACAGGGATGAGCACGCTTGATCTGCGTTTCGAATACCAGGATGCCACCAGCGGAAAGCAATTTTACATTGATAACATATTGGTTAAAAAAGTAGATGAAGTAGCCACACTTACAATAGGCACTGTGGCCAGCGAGAATTTTTCTTCACCTTCTAACTGGGTACCAACAAACACGCTCATTGATTACTCGGCTGCCAATATGAAAATAAGTAAGGACCCTGCCGCAGTTGGTTCTGTATTCTCCGCTGCCAAAAGTGTAAACCTGTTGCAGGGACAAATGTATAAGATCACTTTTGATGTAACTTCTGTAGCTATGGGAACTTCTTCGTTGAGTCTTGTGTACGAAAATGATAACAATACCACTTTGTTACTCGATTACAACACGCCACTCAAAAACACGGCTACCGGAAGTTATACCTATTATGTAACGCCGGTAACCAATAGCGGAAATGTAATGTATTACATTAATAACCCATCGGGAAGTTTTACCTGCAACATTGATAATTTTAAAATAGACAATGTAAGTATAGCGGTGCAGCCAATGTATACCTCAGTAATGAATAACATGAACGATTATTACGCCTTCGGTAGTCCTATGCCTGGAAGAAATTATGTGGGGGCTACAGACTATAAGTATGGAATGAATGGTATGGAGAAAATTGATGAAGTAACGTCAAACGGTAGAACATATGATTTTGGCGATAGAATTTATGATACCGACTTGGCCAGGTTTAATAGTGGAGACCCGCTTAGCTGTGTTTTCCCTTGGCAAAGTCCTTATGCCTACGCACTAAATAGTCCAATCACTTACTTGGATGATCAGGGTGGAGGTCCATGTAAACCGCTTATAAGTATGATATCCCCCCTTTTGAAAAACACACTGAGTGGAGTAAGAAGCTTTGTACACAGTTTAGTCGCCCTTATTGGAGATAAGCCATTAAGCAAGAGAGATGTTTTCGAAGTTAAGAGCAATGGACACAGAGGAAAAAATTTCACTGGTATTTATAATATTGTTCCAGGTCAAAGTACATTTTGGTACAATGATTATTACGAATATGACCATATCCAAATATGGACAACTGGAGAAAATCCAACTTTATTGTGGGAAAGTGGCAAGGATGATGATCGCAAAAAGGATGGGGAATTTTATGTCGCAACAGGAAAAGACCCCCAATATAGTGGAAAGCCAGAAGATATAAGCGATAGACAGCTTATGAATGGAGGTTGGGCATCATACCAAATACCAGCCGATTATCCTAGTTCCGTAACGATCAAAGTAATTACAAATAATCTTGACCCAGAAAACTATAAGTATGATTTTGATAGCAACAGAGATGGATCAAAGTCTGTTTGGAATTTTTATATTCGAAATCCAAAAGCGTCTAACACCTCTTCTGAAAAAAAGGAAAAAAAGGAAAAAAGGGTAAGAGAAAAAAAGAAAAAAAAGGAAAATAGAGGAAGCCATATGAATGTCAGGTTTCTCTAATCTATGTACTGATGAAAAATCGAATACGACGAGGAATTAGAACGTATGATGATTAAGAAAAAGCCCCTTCCCGAAAAACGGAAGGGCTTTTTGTTTTTAGCTTGTGTACTAAGTTACCAATTAAACCAATTAGCGCGGATAGCTTGCGCGCCTTTGTGAGAAACCATCTACGTATAACTCAACACTGATCTTGCTATGCAATTGTTTTTTATGTTTTTTTATTAATGTTTACAGCTGATAAGCAACGAAGTATCATTAGATTTGATATTAAATGTTGAACCGCCTCGTAAATAGTTTTTGGCTTATACTCATAAGCATTTCTTCTTTTGCTTCACCAACAATTTATAAGGAATGGGTAAATGAAGATCTTCATTATCTTGAACTCACCAAGAAGAAGGCACTGTTTGATTATGGTTCTAACATGGAAAATTATGGAGTGAAATACGAAGACAACACCCTTACGCTTATCGATTACTTTTATACTTCCGGAAAACTTTTCAGACAACATGAAGATTATGTCTTCAGGATTCTAAAAGCTTTCGTTGATAAGAAACTGCTGTATAAACCCGACCTTAAATTTGAACGCTTGTTCTTTCAGGGGACTCCTTGTTTAGGTACATGCCCCGGAATGAAGCTTGAAATTGATTCATCAGGACAAGTTCATTTTTACGGAGAGTATTATACAGGACAATACATAGGATTTTATAAAGCGCAATTAAATAATGAACAGTTGAACAGGCTTGTTGAAATCCTGAAGAAAAGCGAACTTGATAGATTTCCTGAAGGGCTAGGTCAGGGGGTTGATGCTCCGACTTACACCTTTAAATTCAGATATAATAACAGGGTAAAGGCAAGCAAAGGCTCCCACGTTCCATATTTTAATAAGCCTTTATTAAGATATTTACTGGCTATATATACTGAGTTGACTCTTATAAAAAGCGACGAAGAATATAGATTTGACGGAAACTAAGCTCTGTGAATTGACAATAAGTAAAAGAAGAAGTACTTTATATTCGGATTAAAGACCTTCAAGGTTAAAGAGGCAAAAACTTTGAAGGACCACTCATACCTCTGCGAATTAATGGAAAGGCGGCACACGAACGGTAAAACGTATCTAAACATTTTGCTGTAAGCAAAATCCTCGGTTTTCCTTTATGCGGCTAGCGAATAAAAATCTATGTGTCCATGTGGTTAATAGAGATGATGCAACCACACAACACCTTCCACCGTAAACGCATGTAAAGCGGCGCATAAAGATGCGCGCAAAACCTGCCAGAAGTCGGTCAACTTTTTAAAATCATGCGGCGTAAGCCCTGAGATATTAAGAAAGGCCATGAACATTAATAATAAAATACAGGGTCGGATTGGTAAAACCAGAAGGCGGACGCTGGAAAGCAAAATGGAACCGAAAGTGGACCTAACCCTGAAGCAGAGCAGAGCTCGCTTCAGGGGAAGAAATACTCCACTATGCAAACAAGCTACGACAGCCTTATGGAGTATGTAGCAAAGTTGATTGAATTGCTTAGCACCGCTCCGCTATATACACCCAACGAGCAGGACATTAACAAAC
>JAJNBG010000012.1 GCA_021155905.1 Bacteroidota bacterium | reverse complement strand
TATGCAATTTAAGCGCGTAGTAGTTACGGGACTTGGTGCTGTTACACCTTTGGGCAGTAATGTTAACGATTATTGGACAAATTTAATTAACGGCGTTAGTGGTGCCGCACCTATTACACGTTTTGATGCATCTAAATTTAAAACCCGTTTCGCTTGTGAAGTGAAGGGCTTTAAATTAGAAGATTATTTTGACAGAAAAGAAGCTCAGCGTTTAGATGCTTTTTCGCATTATGGAATTGCCGCTTCTGTTCAAGCAGTTGCTGATTCAGGGCTAGATGCAGAAGGTATCGATAAAAATGAAATTGGTGTAATCTGGGGTTCAGGTATTGGTGGTTTAGATACTTTCCAGACCGAAACTTTCAATTTCGCCAAAGGAGATGGAACTCCCCGTTTCAATCCTTTCTTTATCCCAAAAATGATCGCTGATATTTGTTCGGGACACATTTCTATCCGTTTTGGATTCAGAGGCCCGAACTTTACTACTGTTTCAGCATGCGCTTCTTCAACAACCGCGTTAATTGACGCTTTTACTTATATTCGTTTAGGAAGAGCAAATGCAATTATCACCGGTGGTTCTGAAGCTGCGATTAATGAAAGTGGTATTGGCGGTTTTAATGCTTGCCAGGCTATGAGTACCCGTAACGAAAGCCCGGAAACAGCTTCCCGTCCTTATGATAAGGAACGTGATGGTTTTGTTTTAGGAGAAGGTGGTGCTTGCTTGGTTTTAGAGGAACTGGAACATGCTTTAGCCCGTGGTGCGAAAATTTATGCCGAAGTAATTGGTGGTGGTATGAGCGGAGACGCTTATCACATTACAGCTCCACATCCGGAAGGATTAGGCGCAACACTTGTTATGCAGCGTGCTTTAAAAGATGCCAATATTTCTCCTGATGTGGTTGACTACATTAACACGCACGGAACAAGTACACCATTAGGTGACGGAGCTGAATTAAAAGCTATCACAAATGTTTTTGGAGAGCAGGCTTACAAAATGAATATCAGTTCAACAAAATCCATGACTGGTCATCTATTAGGAGCAGCAGGTGCGGTAGAAGCAATGGCTACGGTACTAGCCGTTAAAAACGATATCGTTCCTCCTACAATTAATCACGTGAACGTTGATCCCGAAATTGATCCTAAATTAAACCTGACGTTTAATAAAGCTCAAAAACGTACAGTAAATGTAGCGATCAGTAACACATTTGGTTTCGGCGGACACAATGCTGCCGTTGTTATCAAAAAATACACCGCTTAATTTATTGCTTTGATAAAACTTTTATCAGTTTTAACACCTCTATCAAAACAAGACAAAGAGTTTAAGAAAAAACTCAAAAATATCTTAGGATTTTATCCTGATAATATTGCTTTGTATAAACAGGCCTTCCGGCACAGCAGCTCATCCAAAGAGATCACGGAACATTTTCAAAGTAATGAACGCTTAGAGTTTTTAGGTGATGCTATTTTAGGCGCTGTGGTCGCAGAATATCTGTTTAAATTATTCCCGAAAAAAGACGAAGGATTTTTAACACAAATGCGCAGCCGGATTGTGAACGGTCAAAATCTGTTTACGCTTTCCAGGAAATTCGGGTTTGATGTTTTACTAAGTTCCCGTCTTACCAAAAAAGAAAAAATAAGTTCCTCGGCATACGGCGATGTGTTTGAAGCCTTCATTGGCGCCGTTTTCATGGATAAGGGTTTTGAAGTGACCCGAAAATTTATCCTGAACCGCATCATTAAAATTCATCTGGATATCAATGAGCTCCTGCAAAATGACACGGATTACAAATCACAATTTCAGATCCTGATGCAACGTCAGAAAAAGCAATTTGAATATACCATACTGAGTGAAGAACAAATTGGCAGGGAAAAAGTGTTCGCCGTGCAATTGTCTATTGATGGTGTTCCCCAAGGAGTATTTGAACACAAATCAAAAAAAATAGCTGAACAAAAAGTAGCTCAACTCGTTTTAGAAAAAATAGCCAAAACCAATTAGCCCTTATTTGGTCATTGAATAATAATAACCTTTACCCTTTGTATATCTATTAAATATTTTCAATAAGTATACAATATTATCCGTCTGGATATAATCCGGGCTTTTTTCCACAGCCGCGTAATTTTCCTTATCCGTTGAAACCCCGTAAAGCGTTACCCGTTTATTTTGTGAATGGGCTGTTTTAATTTGTTCAGTGTTTGCATCCATAAAGAACATCGATAAGCCATAAAAATTATGTGTCTTTACTACCTGCAACCCATAATCAAAATCATCAATCAGGAAAAACAATTTAATGTCACCGTTTAAATATTTTATTTCGTTCAAAAACCGGATATCCGGGTTTTCCACAAAAACATTTTCATCCAGATCATATCGTTGTACTGTATTAACCAGGCTTTTGGCAAACAGCTTATAATAAACCTCGGGATCTTCCCCGGAACCCACACGGGACTTACAATCCAATGTAAATATATAGTCTTTCGGATTTGGGAGCTTTTGGATAAATTCGTCAAATGAAACCAATTCAAGATGTTTGAATAAATTCGATTTCATCGTACAGTCATCGATGTCGCTCCAGTTCAAATCTCTGATAATTCCTGAACACGACGTTCCACTTGCTAGTTGTTCATTATGAAAAATAACTAAAACGCTGTCTTTGGTAACCTGAACATCCAACTCAGTTCCATCGGCACCTCTGTTGATACAAGATTGCAGGCTTTCAATAGAATTGATTGGATAAATGGATTTTGAACCCATGCCACCATGGCCAAAACATCCAATTTCACCGTTGTTCAAATTGTCAATAGTAAAGACCGCGGGATCCTTTGTACAGGAAATACAGCCTATTAAAAAAAATATGATCAGGCTTTTTTTCAATAGTATCGCTAAATTTTTGAACGGATTATTTACTCAAATGCCATTTGTCGAAATCAAATTTTCTGCACCATTTATTTTTATAATAAAATGCAGAGGTCCAGGCAAAAACACCGCTTGATAAAGAAACCAATGCCAAGGTATGCCTCGTTATAAAAGCAGCAGGGGCTTCCATTCCGATAGTTTTTATGTCACTGTTTCTAAACAAATAAATATGTTTCTCTCCACTTACACCAATTTTCATGATTACAGTTGAGCTATCCTTACAAATGTTATAAATTTTACCTTTAAATTTTCTATTGAATTGATCATTTTTAAAATAAAGATATAGTTTAACATTTTCGTGAAGCCTTTTGCGCTTATGACTAATATTATTCTCTAAAAAAACATCTCCACTTTTATTTTTAGGTATGACACTATCATAAACTCGAAATTGCTCTAAGAACGCTTCTTTTGAAAGTTCCGGATTTTCTGTATCATTCAGGTAAACCGTCTTGTGATATAAAATATCATTTTTTATCCCGTAAATCCTTTCATCACTTGGTTTAGGGTAATAATATTTTACTTTAGAATTTGCGTAATTTTTTTTAAAAGCAACTATATCTTTTGTAGCAATTTTTTCAGATTTCCCATATGACACATAATATATTGTATCAATCGTAGTATTCGAAATCTTTAAATTTTCATCGATATCAATATCATAATCCGACTCACGTTTAAGAATTCTATCCTGGGAATACCCACTCATAAAACTAAAACGAGAAAAGTGATGATCCTGAATCCAGACATAATTAAACCGTTAACTTCTTATACCGTGGCCTTTTTGGCTCCACATTTCCTAAACGTTTCTTACGGTTTTCTTCATATTCACTATAACCACCTTCAAACCAATAAACCGAACTATCTCCTTCAAATGCCAGGATATGAGTACACACACGATCCAGGAACCATCTATCGTGACTAATAATTACAGCACAACCCGCAAAGTTTTCTAAACCTTCTTCCAGGGCACGCAATGTATTTACGTCCAAATCATTGGTAGGCTCATCGAGTAACAACACGTTACCTTCATTCTTCAAAGCCATAGCCAAATGCAGACGATTTCTTTCACCACCAGACAACACGCTCACTTTTTTTCCCTGATCGCTTCCTCCAAAATTAAAACGTGAAATATAAGCTCTCGCATTCATAGGTTTCCCGCCTAATGTTATATTATCAAGGCCACCACTTAGCACATCGTATACTGTTTTATTAGGATCCAACTCTTTGTGGTTTTGATCCACATATGAAATCTTCACTGTTGGCCCTACTTTAAACTCTCCGCTGTTTGGTTTTTCTTCTCCCATAATCATACGGAACAAAGTTGTTTTACCGGCACCGTTTGGCCCTATAATTCCAACAATTCCGGCAGGCGGTAATTTAAAATTCAAATGCTCATACAATAAACGATCACCAAATCCTTTGGATACTTCAATGGCTTCGATTACTTCATTACCCAAACGAGGTCCATTTGGAATAAAGATCTCCAGACGTTCTTCTTTGTCTTTGATATCCTCGTTCATCATTTTATCGTAGTTATTCAAACGAGCCTTTTGTTTCACGCCACGTCCTTTCACTCCCTGACGAACCCAATCTAACTCTCGCGCTAATGTTTTCTGACGCTTGCTTTCCGTTTTCTCTTCCTGCTTTAAACGAGCTCCTTTTTGTTCCAACCAGGATGAATAATTTCCTTTCCATGGAATACCTTCTCCCCTGTCTAACTCCAGGATCCAACCTGCCACATTATCCAGGAAATAACGATCATGGGTTACCGCAATGACAGTTCCCTTATACTGTTGTAAATGCTGTTCCAACCAGTCTACGCTTTCTGCATCCAGGTGATTCGTAGGCTCATCCAGTAATAAAATATCCGGTTCCTGTAATAACAAACGACAAAGGGCCACACGACGACGCTCTCCACCGGATAAAATTTTAATCGGAGTATCGCTTTCTGCACAACGTAAAGCATCCATTGCTAATTCTAAACGTGTATCCAGGTTCCATAAATCATGTTGGTCAATCAAATCCTGCAGCTGTGCCTGACGGTTGATCAACTTATCCATTTTATCCGGATCGTTTAAAATTTCTTCGTCCATGAATTTATTATTCACTTCCTCATATTCATTTAGAATATCCACATGTTTTTGAGCACCTTCTCTCACCACTTCCAACACAGTTTTAGTTTCGTCTAGCTTAGGCTCCTGCTCCAATAAGCCAATAGAATATCCAGGTGATTGATGAATTTCTCCTAGGTAATCTTTATCAATACCCGCCATGATGCGCAATAACGAAGATTTACCTGATCCGTTTAAACCTAAGACACCAATCTTGGCTCCATAATAAAATGAAATATAAATGTCTTTTAATACTTGTTTTTGTGGTGGATGTATTTTAGATACATTAACCATACTGTAAATGATTTGTCTTCCTACTTCTGACATATTGAAAAAATTTGAGGTATAAAGTTAAGATAAAAACCCAATTAAAATAGGGAAAATAAAAAAGACACCCATAATTAAATGAGTGTCTTTTAACAGGTTAAAGAACAATTTTCTATTTCCAGGAATCATAATACCTGTCATCAATTTGTTTGATAATATGTTTAATGGCTCCTGCCCAGAAATTACGGAGACCAATCCCCTTTGGCTTACCAACGATCCTTTCCGTTACCAAAACTGATTTGGTTTTTATATCAAATAAGGTAACATAAACTGATGCTTCATCATTGGTTTTATTGAAGCTTTCCACAATAAATACCATGCCTATACCTTCATTTTTATCGCCACCCGACAACTGTGAAACAATATTCTGTAATGTACCAGACGCATCTGCAAACGTAAAAGCATTGACTCCCATAAAATCATCCGTTTTTATATCACGGTTCATTTTTTCCGTAGGTTTAATGTCAAAATAGATTTTGTCCTTCTTTAAGGATTCTTTTATTTTGAAATTCTGTGGCTCGGAAATAATCAAAGTGTTCCATGCCGGAACCCATTCGTTTTTTAACTCCGATGCTGTTGCTGCTCCCGCTCCAACTGCCTGATCAAATTGCCCTACCATTTTAGCCTGGGAAAAATTAAGACCATACCAAATAATTTCATTGGCTTTAGAAATATCCTGCTTTGTATTTTGCGCGAAAATAGCAAAGGATGAGGCTATCAATGTAATAAGAAATGTTTTTTTCATGTTGATGAAGATTTAGATTTTCACCTGTAAAAATAAAATAACAGGCCTTCATCAATCTTACATTAATCAACCTTTTGGAAAGTATACAAGGTGTTTTTCGTTATACATTCTGATGTATTTTGTAACAGATTCTTTTTTCTTTTTCTTACTCAAGGCCATGTATTCCTTATAAATAGCCTCATCTCTTTTTAATAATTCCTCAATTTTTTCGATACTAAATGGGACAACTTCCCCGCTGTAAAAATCAAACAGATACTGCCTGATTTCACGTGTCTTCGCGCTGGTACTATTGATTGGCGCATTCATAAAAGGATCATAACCCGGTGAATAATTTATGACTTCTGCCGTTCCGATGAAATTACTGATCGCTCCAAATACAGGAATTCTATAGAAATTTTTATCCTGATTAATAAAAATAATATTATTCTGGCAATAGCCCCAAACCCTCTCGGATTGGACTTTTGAAACAGATCCGTCCCTGTCAATATACTCTATCAATTCTTCCTCAACCAGCTTAGAATAAAAATCCAATTGATCCTTATCTATTTTTGTATTAATTTTTTCTTTAGGAATTGGCCAGTTATACCTGAAATCCTGATAACCAAGATAAAGGCCTTCGTATAACCTAAAGTCCTTAGTATAAGCTACAGAATCCTGTGCCCGGCCATTACTGAGTTGCAGGAAGGTCAACAGGAATAAAATGAGGCAATTTCGCATATTGTAAATATCTAAATTATTTGTAATTTAATCGTATAATATTTACCGCATGAAGACATATTTTGCATTTTTTTTCACATTATTTATTCTACGCTTTCATGCGCAATCCGTTTTCAATACTGAACTTATCCATAAGATTGAATATAGTCATCCTTCAGAAAGAATAAACGTTTTAGTACTCACCAAGCCTAATACAACAACTGATTTTTCAGAATTTCAAAACACATTCATTCATTACAAAGCCGGGAACATTTATTCGATCACTGCAAACATTCAAACCATTAAAGAATTAGCACGATTAAAAAATATTATCAGAATCGAATATATGCAGCATCAGTTACAATTAATGGGTGATACCTGCGTTGTCAGAAACAGGATAAAACCGATAAAATTAGGCGCGGCTCCGTTAAATCAATCTTATGATGGATCCGGGGTGATCGTTGGCATCATTGATTCGGGAACAGATTTCAACCATCCTGATTTTAAAGATGTAAATGGAAAATCAAGAATCAAATATTTATGGGATATGAACAAACCGTCAGCTGCCAATACTCCAACCGTATTTGGCTACGGGCAGGAATGGACCAATACGGAAATTGATTTAGGACTTTGCACTCACACTGACCTCACCCATTTCGGACATGGAACAAATAGTTCGGGGATAGCGGCGGGGAATGGCTTTTCAGTAAACCGTTATGAAGGTATGGCTCCAAAAGCAGACCTTATTGTTGTTGCCCTGGATTTTAACAGGCCGGGGTTTACAATCTCCGATGCCCTGCAATACATAATTAATAAATCATCGGTGCTTAATAAACCCCTGGTGGTAAACGCCAGTGTTGGCGATTATTATGGAAGCCATGACGGTACCGACCTCGAATCCCAGATAATTAATAACCTTATTGCAAACATACCGGGAAGAGCAATGGTTGCTTCCGCCGGAAATGGCGGTTCATTAAAGTTTCATGTAGGGTATAATATTTCCGGAACTGACACTAACTTTACCTGGATTAAAACAAGTGGAAATTTTATAAGGCTTACAGAATATTCCGATACCAGCCTGATAAAAAATGTAAAGTACAGTGTAGGTGTTACTAATCCCGGATTTAGTGATCTCGGAAGAATTAGTTTTAAATCTTTTAATTACGCGTTAAATACAATTAAAAGAGACACTATTTATAAAAATTCAAACAGAATTGGGATTGTTGAAAGCAGTGCCAGCATTAACTCGTTTGGAGTTTACGAATTAAACATAACTATTAAAGCGGACAGTTCCGGTTATTACTGGAATATTTCTCACTGCGGAACAGGGAGAATTGATTCCTGGGATTTTAATTATTACACCGGTAGTTTACCAACTGCACTCCAATATCCAAAAATAATTTATTATAAAGGAGCAGATACCATTCAAACCATTGTCAGTGGGTTTCAATGCAGTAACGAAATCATAGCGGTTGGAAACTATATAAACAGGAACAGATACATTGATATCAATAACAATGTTCAGGTTAACTCAGAAGTACCCGGCCAGTTGCACAGCAGCAGTAGTATTGGCCCGACAAGAGACAACCGCATCAAACCGGATATCACTGCAACAGGCGCAACTATTTTAGCAAGCTCACCATTACAGCATATAATAAATTTAAAAACAAACGCGCCATATGTTATCGCTCAAAGTGGTTACCATGTAACAGCAGGCGGAACATCTTCTTCAAGTCCGGTTGTTGCAGGATTAGCTGCCCTGTATTTTCAAAGAAATCCAACGGCCACTAATCAGCACGTAAAACAGGCAATTATAGATTGCGCGTATCAGGATATTTTCACAACTAATCAGTTGCCGGATAATAAATGGGGGTATGGGAAACTTGATGGATTTGCAACCATGACCTGCGGGGAAGTACTTGCAAACGTAAGAGATCTTTCAGACATCAATGATGTTATGGCCTATCCAAATCCTTTCAGTAATGAAAGTACCTTGTTGTTTCCTAATTCCAATCTCAAAAAAATTAAATTGTATAACTCCTCAGGGCAATTAGTTATGGAAGATTTCACTTCTTCAACTTCCTACCAACTCAAACGAAATAATCTGTCTTCTGGCCTATATTTAGTGCTTTGCGAAGAGAAAACGGAGACATATAAAATTAAAGTCTTAATTTTATAATTTCAAAACACATACTTTTTTTTAAAGAGAAACGTTATACGATTATGAAATTTTGCCTTTATCTGTTACTGATCATTTTAACCTGGAATTCTTCTTTGTTTTCACAAACAAAGAAGAGGAATTTCAGGCAGCATGAAGTCGGTATTTTTTTAGGAGGAGCCTATTACATCGGTGACCTAAATCCCAGGAAACAATTTAATTTAACACAACCAGCAGCAGGGTTATTTTATAGATTTACTCCAAATTACCGCTATGCTTTCCGCGCTGGTTTTAACTGGGGAAATGTTATGGGAGATGATTCACAAAGTGAGGATGCCGATCAGCTTCAGCGGAACCTGAATTTCAAATCACAAATTATGGAATTCAATGTACTTGCCGAATTTAATTTCCTGGAATATCGTATCAGTAACGACAAATACAAATTTACGACCTTTCTTTTCCTGGGTCTTGATGTATTTACCTTTAAACCCAGAGCTCAAATGGGAAGTCACTGGATAGATTTACAGCCGTTGAAAACAGAAGGGCAAACAAACGGATACCGTTTAACTCAAATGGCTATTCCTTTCGGTGTAGGGGCAAAAATTAATGTATCTAAAAAAGTTGGTATTGGTCTTGAATGGGGTCCAAGAAAAACATTTACGGATTACCTGGATGATGTTAGTGGCACTTATCCTGACCCTGATATCACACCCTTTACAACGATTAATGGCCCAAAGCTTTCAGACCGTTCAAAAAATGCGGGCAGTAATGTGAATGAGCAACGTGGAAATCCAAGAACGAAAGACTGGTATTTCTTTTTTGGTTTAACTCTTAATTTTAAGCTGACTTTTGTGGCGCCGCCTTGCTATGCTTACGATCATTAGAAAAGTCGGTCAGGAATTTAGCCCCCGGTAATTATTTCTTTTTTATTTTAGATTTTTCCTCGTTCCAGGTCTTGTATTCGTTTTGCTGATCAGGCCGGTAGGCAGGCATTCTTCTTAAAGGCTCACAAGGCTTTAAACTGGCGTAACAATCCGCCGGCAATTGTTGATACAAGGCAGTGCCTTTTGTTTTCCAGGCGATCATGTCATCGCTCACTTCTTTTACTATTTTCCCGGGATTACCTACAACTACTTTCCGTTCTTCAATGACTGTATCTGCGGGCACAAAACACAAAGCACCAACAATACAATTATCACCGATAATACAATTATCCATCACAACTGAATTCATACCCACTAACACATTTTTACCGATCGTCGCTCCATGAATAATGGCTCCATGGCCAATATGTGCTGCTTCTTTTAATAAAACAGTAGTTCCCGGAAACATATGAATGGTACAGTTTTCCTGAACGTTACAGCCATCTTCAATAATGATCTGTCCCCAGTCGCCACGAATGGCAGCGCCGGGACCGATGTACACATTTTTTCCAATGATCACATTTCCCGTAACCGTTGCGTTGGGATGAACAAAAGAGCTTTTATCTATAACAGGCTTATAACCGTTGAATTCAAAAATATTTGCCATTTTTTAATATTAAATAAATTAAAACTCGCTCTTTAAATGAAACTTGATTTCAGGAAATTTTGTTTGAGCCATTTCCAATAACCATGCAGACTCTGCTAAAAACACTAAACGGTTTTCTTTGTCGTATGCAATGTGATTTGATTTGTCTATTAGAAATTCATCGAGTTTTTTCTTATCGTTACATTCGATCCATAACGCTTTGTATAAATTCACAGAATCATATCCACAGGAAGCATTGTACTCTGATTTTAAACGGTGCTGAATTACTTCAAACTGTAAAGCTCCAACAGTACCAACCACTTTTCGTCCATCCGCTTTTTTAGTGAACAACTGAGCAACTCCTTCATCCGTTAATTGTTCCAAACCTTTCTGCAATTGTTTAGTTTTCATCGGATCCAGGTTCGTAACATATTTAAACAATTCGGGTGAGAAGCTAGGGATACCTTTAAAATGAAACTTAGCACCTTCCGTCAGGGTATCTCCTATTTTAAAACTTCCGGCATCATACAAACCAATAACATCTCCCGGGTATGATTCATCAATTACCGATTTTTGCTGCGCCATGAAGGCAGTTGGATTACTGAATCGCATGTCCTTTCCTTCACGCACATTGTAATAGTATTTATTACGCTCAAATTTACCGGAAACAATTCTTAAAAAAGCAATCCGGTCTCTGTGTTTAGGATCTAGGTTAGCGTGTATTTTAAAAACAAAACCGCTGAACTTTGGAGTTTCAGGCTCAACGTGTCCAGCCACATCCGTATCTCTACCCTGAGGTGTAGGCGCTATTTCTACAAAGCAATCCAGTAATTCTTTGATACCAAAATTATTTACCGCACTTCCAAAAAATACCGGGCTCACATTTGCTTTTAAATATTCCTCCTTATTAAAATCATCATAAACGCCATCGATTAAAGTAATATCATCCCGCAGCTGATTTGCGAAGTCTTCGCTTATGTATTTTTCAATTTCACTGTCATTGACGTTGTCCAATACTACACTCTCTTCAACAGTTGTTTTACTGTCCCCTTGAAATAAGGATAATTTTTTCTCGTATAAATTATAAACCCCTTTGAATGATTTACCAATTCCAATTGGCCAGGTTAATGGCCTCACACGAATCTTTAATTCCTTTTCGATTTCATCTAAAAGATCAAATGCATTTTGTCCTTCACGATCCATTTTATTCACGAAGACAATTACCGGTGTGTTACGCATACGGCATACTTCCAGTAATTTTCGGGTCTGTGGCTCGACACCTTTCACACAATCAATTACCATGATTACACTATCCACGGCCGACAAAGTACGATACGTATCTTCCGCAAAATCCTCGTGACCGGGAGTATCCAGGATGTTTACCTTAAAATCACGGTAATCAAAAGCCATCACGGAAGTAGACACAGAGATTCCCCTTTGTTTCTCAATTTCCATGAAATCGGAAGTGGTAGATTTTTTAATCTTGTTGGATTTGACAGCACCAGCGGATTGAATCGCGCCTCCAAATAATAATAACTTCTCCGTTAAGGTAGTTTTACCCGCATCCGGATGGGCAATAATGGCAAATGTTTTCCTTTTATGTAATTCGTCGATGAAACTCATTGATTTTTGAAATAAGGGTATAAAGATAACCTTTTTTAAGAGATCAGTATGAGATTTCGATAGGAGTTGGAACCCGCAACAACGGGCAATAAAATACCTTAAAACGGGTAACCAATACCGAAATTCAAAATAGCAGATTGGCGTAGTGTCTGGGTACCCAATACCCATCTTTTTCCTTCCGCATATTGCGGGTCGTGCACGCGCATCCCTCCATCCAACCTCAAAACAAAGAAACTGAAATCGTAACGTAATCCGAAGCCTGAGCCTAAAGCAATTTCTTTATAGAATTTATCCAGTTCAAATTTTCCGTTTGGTTTACTTGGATCATCATAGGATAACCAGATGTTACCGGCATCAGCAAACCAGGCTCCATAAAATGATTTGAAAATATGGAACCGGTACTCAATGTTGCTTTCGATTTGAATGTTACCGATCTTATCGTAGCGGGCACTGATGGAATCCGGCTGCATGTAACCTCCCGGACCCAAGGTCCTGGCCCGCCATGCCCTGTTTGTGTTGGGTCCCCCACCAAAGAAACTTTGCTCATAAGGTAACGTTGTTAGATTTTTTAACGGATGTCCGTAACCGCCTGCTAAACGATACACAAGTTTTCCCATCTTCCGAACCTTGATATAAAAACGGTAATCTGCATCGATCTTTACAAACTGTGAAAACGGAATGCCGTCAATCAAATAACGTCCCTGAGCATCCATCGGCTGGCCGGTCGCTGAATATAAACCACGTAATATGTTTCCGGAAGAGCTCAAACTCATCCTTAAAAACATCAGGTTTCTTTTTTTACTGAATCCCTGATTATTATAGGTGGCTGAAATTTTAGATAAAGTAGTAATGTGATCCTGAAAAGAGTTCAGTAAAAAGAAATCATTCAGATTTAGAAGATCGCTTCGAAAGTTTCCAAACAGTCTAGCTTTGACAATATAAGCTTCCAACGGAATCACGTCATAAGTAAATAAACCCTTGCTATTGGTAAACTTGAACCCATAAGATACACTGGATATGGTTCTGTCAAATTCAGGCCGTGACTGGTAGTTGATTGAAAGGTTTAAAATCGTTTTTGGCTGAGTGAAATATCGCTTTTCATTGACGTCCTTTTTATAATAAAACAAGGTGAACGGAAACAAAGGCTTAGGAAAATAAATATTCAGCTCCGGACCGAACTGTACAGTGTTGAAGGTATTCTGAACATCATTAATCGTGGTCGTGGTTTGTTGGGTATTGAATTGTTTTTGGGCAGTGATGGACCCTTTTAATTTTAGTTCCACCAGCTCCGCGCCACGGAAAGCATTTTTGTTTTGAAAGACAAGGCTTCCGGCTATCCCCGAGTTTCCTGAAGTGTAGTTGTATTCCGTTTCAATTGTAGTTGCTTGTTTTACAACAGGCTGGCAAACAATATAACAATCCAACCTATCGGAAAAGTTCGTGTTTTTAATATATTGGATATACACGCTTTTAAAAACCTTTAATGATGTCATCCCTTTGTAAGTATCTTCAGAATAGTTTTGTTGATACAATTGTCCGGGAGCAATAGAAATATCCCGGGTAAGATCCTTTTTACGGAATTTTAAGCGGTTATTGTGGAGAATTTTCAATCCGTTATATTCTACGGTATCCTTCATGTATACGTCATTTGCCTTGCCGCGAAAATCAGGTATGTTTTCAGGAATCACATATACATTTTCAATATAAAAACGGGGATGATTAACGTACACTACAGAATCATTGGTTTCACTGTAGTTCCGTGAATACATTTTAACACCAATCGTGAGATTCACATTTTGCCCGGCAAGATTGGTATCCGCCAGATAATACACATACTCCGGGGCGAAATAAAAATAACCGTTATTCAACTGGCTTTCAGTAATACGTTCCCTTTCTTTTTGAAACACCTCTTCGTCATAAATCGTGTTATGTTTGATCAAACGAGGAATGGTATCATTCAGGATAAAATACTCGATTAACGGGTCTTCAATCTTATAGTTAATAGAACGCACATAATAAGGTTTGGTTTTCGTAATAGAATAATAGTTTTTGGCCCGTTTATTTTTAGAATCCAAAATGAGACTGTCCCTTACTTCGGAATCGAAATAACCTTTAGAAAACACGAACTTTTGCAACTGGTTTTTAGTGATTTTTGTTAAAAACGTATCAAGGACTACAGGCGGTTCACCTGCTTCCATAATACTCTCACGAAAAGTAGGTTTTTCTTTATTTTTAAGATTGGGGATTTTAGTTGATTTTCCTTTTGCCAGTCTTTTTTCATTCTTCCGGTTCGTTTTTTCAACGCGCTTTGCATTGATCCTGTCAAATTTCTGGTCCCTTTTCTCTTTCTTTTCCAACATTTTCTGCTGATCCACCTGGTTGTATAACCACAAATTAAAACGAACCAGTTTCAGGATCTTCCGGTTAGGCTTCTGCCTGATAAATGCCTCGAGGTCATTATTGTCGATATTAGTTCCATTGTTCTTAATGGTATTTTTGCTTAAAAGGTATTCGTTCTCTTTTAAATGTTTATTGACATTACAGGAAGAGAAAATAAGAGAAAACACAAATAAGTAAAAACAGGCCCTTCTGCTCTCCAGAGCGGACACTAAAATTCTTTTATTATCCTGTTTATAGGTCAAATGGTTTACTTACATTTATAGCCTACTAATTTAGTCTTTAAAAATGATTAGTAAAAATCAGATAAAATATATACAATCTTTACACTCTAAAAAAAACAGGGAAGAAGAGGGATTATTTATCGTCGAAGGTATTAAACTGGTGACTGAATTTATTCAGCATCAGAAATTTGACATCACAGAGCTGTTTGCTACAGCAGATTACATTCATGCTCATAGTATACTTCTATCAAACACGTCATTTAAATGCAGCGAAGTAACGACTGATGAACTTAAAAAAATCAGTCTTCTGACAAACCCTAACCAGGTATTGGCTGTTGCAAAAATCACAGTTGCAAAATTAAACGCTGACTTATTCAAAAACACCACCTCTTTATTTCTGGATGATATCCGGGATCCCGGCAATCTTGGAACGATCATCCGTATTGCTGACTGGTTCGGCATCAAACAGGTTATTTGTTCTCCTACGTCTACTGAAGTTTACAACCCAAAAACACTGCAGGCCAGCATGGGGGCAATTTTAAGGGTAGAAGTCATCAGTATGCCTTTTAGCGAACTATTGAATCACGCTGACAATATTCCGGTATATGGTGCCTTGCTGGAAGGTTCCAATGTTTATACAACATCTCTGAAACATGGCCTGATTATTATCGGTAATGAAGCAAATGGCATTTCAACAGAAGTTCTGAAACATATCACCGACCCAATCACCATTCCTGCAGCAGCCGGCAATGGCAGCGAATCTTTGAATGCCGCTAATGCCTGCGCCATCATTTGTTCCGAATTTCACAGACAACTCCACTATCGATCATGAGATTAATTGCAATTTGTGCCTTACTTTTATTTGCCTGTCACTTTAAAGCGCAGGAAATTGGAATCGGCCTTACCCTGGCGTCGGTTAAAACAAAATTTGAAACCGGGAAAGACGTTATTCGCTTCATGCATGAAAAATACAAGCAAGGACCTTGCAAATCATATACCTTCTCTCAAAAAAATTCACATTACCGAAACGACAGCCTCATGGGTAATTCTGAATGGCATGAATACATCGAATTTCCCGATAAATTCCGAATTGATTTCGGAAAAAGTGAGGATGGCAACTTTATCATTTTTAAAAATGACAGTTCTTACCGCTACAAAAACAGCCAACTCAAAAAAGTAAAGGACGATTCTAATATTTTATTACTATTACTTGGAGGAATGTATTACCGGGAATTAAGCGATGTGTATGCACGTTTGGAAAAAGAACATTTCCATACCGAAATTTTATCGACACAAAAGGTAAAAAAACAAACTTATTATGTGATTGGTGCTCAAAAGGGAGATACACTCTCCAACCAGATCTGGGTTGATAAAACAAACTTCAGAGTGGTTCGCATCATCGAAAAAATGGATCAGGAGAGCACAATGGATATGTCGTTTAACGCGTTCCAGAAAAGCTGTAAAGGTTATACTGAAACCAAAGTCACTTTTAAACGGAATGGAAAAATTGAACAGGTAGAGGAGTATTATAATATTATATCACGGGATAAAATGCCGGATGAAATATTCAACCCTAAATAATGACAATTTGTTTTCGTAATCCTTTTAATAGATTAGTTTTGTACTCACAATGCCCGGCGATTTAAACATAGACCATTCAACATTCGGACAGCTTTCTGATATGGCGGACTGCCTTGTCATTGAAATCTCTGATCAGAATATTGGTTTTTGCGAATTACAGTCGGAACAAAACAAACCTTTGTTTATCGCGCATTATCCCCTGCAAGACCAGTTGAATCATGTTTTAAACGAAGACTTACTGCATGCGATTAAGCATTTTCGTTTCTCTGAAAAACCATACAAGCATGTGTATGTCAATTATTTTGAGAAGCAATTTACCTTATGTCCGACTGCTTTTTATAATGAAGAAAATAACCGGACACTTCTTGAATTTAATGCCGGACCGATTGGCGATAAATTGATTATAACAGATGATGTGAACTCAGAAATCAAATTGGTTTACACCATTGATGAAAATTTAAAATCGGTTCTCGACCGTTTATTTCCACAGCATCAGCTGAAACATACTTTAACCGT
The DNA here is from genome assembly GCA_021155905.1 of Bacteroidota bacterium. Lineage (GTDB taxonomy): Bacteria > Bacteroidota > Bacteroidia > B-17B0 > Aurantibacillaceae > UBA4416. The sequence goes on along the minus strand of JAJNBG010000012.1, from coordinate 62,358 downwards.
GTTGTCAAAACTCCTGCTTCAATCAGAAGAACTGGTGAAAGAAGATATAGTACTTGCTATACACAACAATTACATTGAAGTAGTAGTGAAGCAAGGCCAACAGCTTTTGCTCGCAAATCAATTCTCCATTAAAACTGAAGAAGATGTACTATATTACGTGTTATTTATCCTTGAACAATACCAACTCAATCCTTTAACAGTTAATATTACTTTAGCTGGAAATTTACATTCCAATTCCAGTCTGGTTATTTCCCTGAAAAAATACATTAAAACCATTCACCTGGCTTTAGGACATAAGGGCATTGATTGGAGCGCAATCACAGGTGCTCCTCAGCATTTTAATTACACTTTATTAAACCGTTTGTTTTGCGAATAATCGGAGGCACATATAAAGGTAAGCAGATCATTGCTCCTAAAAACCTACCGGTGAGGCCAACGACGGATTTCGCTAAAGAAGGACTGTTTAATATTTTAAACAATAGACTTGATTTTAACGAACTCACGGTGCTTGACCTCTTTTGCGGCACGGGTAATATCAGCCTGGAATTTGCCTCCCGTGGTGCTCAAAAAATTTATTCGGTAGATAAACATTCCCCCTGTCTCTTTTTCTTAAAGGATACAGCCAAAGCTTTAAAGTTCAATACCATTTTTACAGACCGGGCCGATGTGTTCAAATACCTCGAAAAAGCAAACTCCACCTTTGATGTCATTTTTGCCGATCCACCCTATGAACTGGAAAACATTGAGATGATCCATGAATTGGTTTTTAAGAACAATCTTCTAAACGAAGACGGACTTTTAATTATTGAGCATGGGCAGCGAACAGACCTGAGTTCAAGGCAGAATTATCTGGAAACCCGTAAGTACGGAAATGTACATTTCAGTTTTTTTAGTCAAACTAATCTGGATGAATAAAGTCATGCTGTCCCGATGGCTATCGGAAGATTCAGCATCTCTGAGACCGTGAATCAAGATTAGGGAGGAACACAATAACATATTTTAAGAACCACCATTAACTTTATCCTGTAACTTATGGTATATTTGGTATTATAGAAACATATGCGCTTCATCCTTTTTTTTATAGCGATTGCCACCATTAGCCGGGCACAAAACATCACCATCAAGGGCAAAGCCCATGCCTCGCATATTGGCAAAGAAATTGTCCTCAGTGATTTTACAGATTACATTAATTACAACCGCATTAAAGAAAGTGCCGATACCATTGATAAAGACGGTTACTTTGAATTGAAACTGCAATCCAAAATTACAAGGCCCGTGATGATCAGTATCCGGAATTTAACAGGTAAACTTTACGTGCAACCTAATTTTGTATATGGCATTTATTTTCCGGCAGAGGACTCCACTGCGAACCACCAGGAAGGCACAGAAACGACTGTCGACATTAGTGTTTATGGAAAAGACAGCACAGAGTTAAACGCGCTCATCATTGACTTTAATTCGCAGTACAATCAGTTATTCTCCAAATCCGAAGGATATTTATCACCCTCTAAGATGAATGCCTTATTGGATACTTTTGTAATAGCCACCAAAAAAATATACAGCCAGATTAAAAACCCCTATTTTAAAAATTACCTGGAATATTCATTCGCTAATTTTTATTCAAGCACGTCCAGAAGCAAAACCTTTCTGTACAATCAGTTCATTGATAAAAAGCCGATACAGTACAGCAATTATGAGTACATGCAGTTCTTCAATGCGTATTTCAAAGGCTATTTAAAAGCTTATGCTTCTAAAAAAAATGGGGGCGGCATTTACAACAGCATTAACGCCTTCGCGGATTACAGGGACTTAAAAAACCAATTAAAGGAAGATAAGTCTATTAATAATGATACAATACACGAACTATTGATTCTTAAAGGACTGATTGATTTCTATTACAGTCCCGATTTTGACAAACAGCAGGTTCATAGCGTAATTGAACAATTGTACCGGGAAACCATTTATCCCGCTCACAAAAGCATTGCTTTTACCATGCTACAAACCATCAACCAGTTACAGCCGGGCGCGCCTGCTCCGGATTTTGTAGCCAATGATAAAGCCGGTGTGAAAGTAAATTTAAGTAACTATAAAGGAAAATATATTTATTTGAATTTCTTTTCCAGCGAAAGCGAAATCAGCCAGAAAGAAATGCAAAAGATCATTGACCTGAGGAAAAAATTTAATGATAAGATTGTCTTCATTTCGGTATGCCTGGATGACAGCGTGAAAAGCTATAAAACTTATTTAAAAACGAATCCTAAACAGGATTGGATCATTCTTCACCAGGCAGCAAACAGTACAGCAAAACAAAATTATAACATTAAAACTTTATCAGGCTTTTTCTTTATCAACCCGCAAATGCAGCTGGCACAATCCCCAGCCTTAATGCCAAGTGAGGGCATTGAGTATAAATTCAATGCCTTGTTTAAGCCAAGGAAAAAGAACACGATTCCGGGAGTGAGGTAATTAAGTTGTTTTTCTGAACGTATGAAACAACAAATACACGGTGCTGGCAAATAAAAAGAAAGCGCCTGTCTGATGTAACACCCCTAATACAACCGGAACCTGGTAAACTAATGTCAACACTCCCAGTATGAATTGAATCGTCACGCCGTAAATTAAAAATGTTACCGCGCGATATTGAGAAACGGTCAATTTCAAGTGATTGGATTTATACCAAATCACACAAACCAATATCACTACCACTAATGCCAGCATACGATGCACGAACTGGATTCCACTAGCATTCTCTAAAAAGTTGCTCAAAAAATCTCCTTTCATAGTTACCTGTTCCGGCATCCATTCGTCTCCCATTTTTGGCCAGGTATTAAATATTTTTCCCGGACGTATTTTAGCAGCATCACCTTCCACATAACCCGCCGTAAAAGCACCGTAAATGATCTGCTTAATCAATACCACAAAAAACAGGAGCGTCCACCACTTCAATTTATGTCCTTCATTTTGTTGAACTTCCTCTTTCGGGTTCAGTAACTGCAAAGCAAACCAAAATGTAAAAGCAAATAAAGTAAAGGCACTCATCAAATGAATAGCCAAACGATAATGGCTCACCGCCGGTTTTTGCTGTAACCCACTATAAACCATCCACCAGCCAATCACGGCCTGCATGGCGCCCATGAAAAATAACAGGATCAAAGACGGCAACATTTTTTTGTCAATTTTTTTCCGGATGATTAATACAATCAAACCAATGGAAAATACATACATCATGATACGACCAATCATACGGTGTATGTATTCCCAGAAAAATATGTGCTTAAACTCAGGCAGCTGCATCGAATAATTTACCTTAATAAACTCGGGGCTTTGCTGGTATTTGGCAAAACGTTCCAGCCAGGCCTCTTCAGATAACGGCGGCAATGATCCCATAAAACTCCAGTCCGTAATGGATAGACCGGAGTGCGTGAGGCGGGTAATGCAGCCAACCACTACCATGATGTAAATTAGTGCGCAGCCGGTGATTAACCAATAAATGACTGCTTTGTGCGGGTTCTGAGAGATCATGAACAGTGAATTTGAATACAAACTTACTAAGCATTTTGCAATTTTCTATGTCTTTTTTATAAACTAAAATAAAGACTTTCTGCATGAATTTCCGTACTTTCAACGCCAGTCAAATGATCTTGAACCTCTTTTCTAAAATAACGTTTCGAACAATACTGTGCCTGATGTCGTGTACTGGTTTATACCAGGATTTACTTTCTCAAACCAATGACAAAAGAAAATTAACAAGAGAAAATTATGTCAAAGATTCTATCCGAATCTTTACTCCTAAAAAAATATACCCGCAGATAGCATTGGATAACCGCAAATCATTTATGCGTAACTCACCAGTTGATATCCAAGGGATTTATACAGGCATTTTATACAAAAGCAGATTTAAATTCGGTGTTGGGTATTATGAGGTAGATTCTCAAAGTCGTGCCAATATAAAGTTAAAAGAAAAGCAGGTGCAAGCTATGAGAGACCTCGATCTCTATTACGGCACCATCAATTTTGAATACCTGCTGATTGACAGACGTTATATTAAATTTGGATTTCCTATAAATCTTGGGTTTGGTTTTTCAAACCTGAATATTTATGATGATAAAAAAGACAAACTCCTCTACCATTCTGTTGGTAATTTTATACCTTTTAGTATTGCCAATGAAATTACTCTGAAGCCGCTCCGCGAATTCGGATTAACCACCTCAATTGGCTACAGAAAAATTTTAAGTCATAGTGAAGCCAGAATTGATTTCGACGGCTTTTTCTATTCTTACGGATTAGTAATTGACGTAAAAGAAATCATCAAAGACATCCGATGGTTGAGGGCTAAAAAACGCTATAAAAAAACCCTTCATTTAAAATAAAACCTTATTTTTAAGCCTCTTAAAGTTACAATACAATGAAAGGAATAATATTAGCCGGAGGCTCAGGAACGCGTTTACACCCATTGACATTAGCAATGAGTAAACAAATGATGCCTATCTATGATAAGCCAATGATCTATTACCCGTTATCCGTTTTGATGATGGCGGGAATCAATGAAATATTGATCATTTCCACACCACATGACCTGCCTAATTTTGAAAAACTACTGGGAACCGGTGAAGAGCTAGGATGTAAATTTTCCTATGCTGTTCAGGAAGTTCCTAATGGTTTAGCCCAGGCATTTGTCATTGGAGAAAAGTTTATCGGAAAAGATAAAGTAGCCCTGGTTTTAGGTGACAATATTTTTTATGGAGTAGGCTTAGGACGTATGCTTCAAAAAATCAATGATCCCGATGGAGGAGTTGTGTTTGCATATCATGTAAGCGACCCGGAACGTTATGGCGTGGTTGATTTTGATGCGGATCATAATGTATTGTCCATTGAAGAAAAACCTTTACAGCCTAAATCTAATTATGCCGTACCGGGATTGTATTTTTATGATAACTCCGTTGTGGAAATTGCCAAAACCCTGAAACCCTCACCACGCGGTGAATACGAAATTACTGACGTTAACAAAGAATACTTAAAACGCAAAAAACTAAAGGTTTCTATATTAGACCGTGGAACCGCCTGGTTAGACACAGGAACCTTTGCATCCTTAATGCAGGCAGGACAATTTGTACAGGTGATTGAAGAAAGACAGGGTTTAAAAATCGGCTGTATAGAAGAAGTAGCTTTTAAAATGGGCTTTATCACCAAAGAACAACTGATTAAAATTGCTACTCCATTAACGAAAAGCGGCTATGGCACCTATTTATTAAAAATGGCTGAAGCTAAATAATATATTCCTGTGCAAGCTTACGCGTCCCTTTTCACGATTTTAAACAAAGCTATTGAAGAACAACAGCTGACCTTAAATACTTCGTCGCCAAAAGAAATGTATGAACCCATGGGTTACATGATTGGCCTCGGTGGAAAAAGAGTAAGACCTTTATTGACGCTGGTGGGATGCGATATTTTCGGGACAGATCCAAAAACTGCTGTTCATGCTGCTTTAGCGGTGGAGTTATTTCACAACTTTTCTCTCATCCATGATGACATTCTGGATAAGGCTCCGCTCCGAAGAGGAAATGCTACTGTGCATGAAAAATGGAACCATAATATTGCCTTATTAAGCGGCGATGGTATGCTGGTAAAAGCTTTTGATGTGGTGAGTCAATCACATCCTGAACACATTCATGACCTATTAAAATTGTTTTCAAAAACATCCATTGAAGTGTGTGAAGGGCAGCAACTCGACATGAACTTTGAAACGCTTACCAGGGTTAGTGTGGAACAGTACATCCACATGATAACTTACAAAACAGCGGTATTATTAGGATGTAGCTTACAAATGGGTGCTATCTGCGCAAATGCCGACAAAAAAAATCAGGAACATCTTTATAATTTTGGTAAACATGTTGGTATTGCTTTCCAGATCCTCGATGATGTACTGGACGTGTACGCCGAAGATGAAAAATTCGGGAAACAGGTTGGAGGCGATATCATTTCCAATAAAAAAACGTTTTTGTTACTGAAAACTTTCGAGTTGGCCAACGAATTACAAGCTGGTTCTTTGAATCACGTACTGAATTCCAAAGCGATCTCAAACCAGGATAAAGTAAAACAGGTAACTTCTATTTACAATGAACTTGGAATAAAAGAATTAGCGATTAAAGAAGCGAATCAACATACGGACCTTGCATTACAACATTTAGACGAGTTGACCGCAGCGGCGGATAAAAAAAATGATCTGAAAAGCTTTGCTTTAAATTTATTAAAACGGGAAATGTAACATAATTTAAAAATGGAATTACACGAATTACTTTCTTCATACGTTCACAAAATAAAAATACAGGTGAGGTTTAAGGACATTGACAAACAAGGTCATGTCAATAATGCCAATCACATTACCTACTTTGAAACCGCCCGCGTGGAATATTTCAAGGATGTGTTTAGAAATAACATCGACTGGATCAAAACCGGGATGATTCTCGCGAGCACCGAGATTGTGTATAAACGCCCCATTTTACTGGAAGATGATGTCTATTGCTACACCAAAATAACCAAATTCGGCACTAAAAGCTTTGAAATCGAAAACGTGCTGACAGTAGAAGATGCTCATAATAAATACCTGTGCGCCTTTGGCAAAAGCACCTTGGTTTGTATTAATTATGACACCAAAGAAACTATTGAAGTTCCGCAGAAATGGGTGGAATCCGTGGGGTCATTTGAGAGAAAACTATCATAAATTTACAACATTTTTAGAACTTGATTTTGTCAGAATATTTCCTATTTTTACTTTCTGATATATTGATATGAAGACATTAGTAGAGGGATTTACCACGCAATTGCGGGAGGCATTGGATATTGCTAATAAGGCAGTTCTCACCAAAAAAAATAACGTTCAAAACATTGTAGTAACCGGCCTTGGAGGTTCCGGTATCGGAGGATCTATTTTAGCCGAATTGGTACAAACGGAGTGTCATATTCCGATCTTCGTGAATAAAGATTATTTTCTTCCGGAATTTGTGAATTCAAATTCCCTGGTAATTATTTCTTCTTATAGTGGTAACACGGAAGAAACAATTTCTGCCATGAAACATGCTATTGCCAAGCAGGCGCAAATCGTGTGTGTGACCAGTGGTGGCGAAGTAGAGACCCTGGCAAAAATTCATAAATTTGATACCATCATTATTCCTGGAGGTCATCCTCCTCGTTCATGCATAGGGTATTCTTTGGTACAATTGTTAAAAATTGTACAGTTCAATGGCTTTGTTAAAACTGATCTGTTAGCTCAGGTAAAAGCTTCTATCGATATGTTGGATATTGAAAAGGAAGCTATCAAAGCGGAAGCATCAACGATTGCCGAAAAATTATTGCATAAGATCCCGGTAATTTACTCTTTAGGTTCATGTGATGGTGCTGCAGTAAGATTCAGACAGCAAATTAATGAAAACAGTAAAATGCTTTGCTGGCACAACGCGTTGCCTGAAATGAATCACAATGAATTAGTGGGCTGGACAGAAAAAAATGAAGACCTGGCAGTTATTACTTTCAGAACGTCGTTTGATTATGACCGGACTATCAAGCGCTATGATCTATGTAAAAGTTTATTCGCCAAGTATAGCAGTTCTGTAACTGATATTGATGCGAAGGGTAATTCAAGAGTTGAACAATTTTTTTACCTGATCAATATTGGCGACTGGATTTCCTGCTACCTGGCAGATCTTAAAAACATTGACCCGGTAGAAGTGAACGTGATCACGAACCTGAAAAATGAATTAGCCAAACTCGACTAATTCTTAAGTATTTTTTAATTTGAATAAGCAAGTACTTTTTAAAGACCTTGGCCTTATGGACTATAAAGCCTGTTGGGATTACCAGGAAAACTTATTTAACGAAACTGTTTCTCGAAAAATAGCGAACCGAAATGCAGAGGCCAACCAGCAGGTTGAAACCAAAAATCATTTGCTGTTTGTAGAACATCCCCATGTATACACATTAGGCAACAGTGGTGACGCAGCGCATCTGTTAATCAACGAAAATCAATTAAAAGAGAAACAGGCGGTCTATTATAAAATCAATCGGGGTGGAGACATTACCTATCACGGACCAGGGCAATTGGTTGGATATCCGATTTTAGACCTCGACCATTTTTTTACTGACATTCATAAATACTTACGTTTACTGGAAGAAACCATAATTCTCACCCTGGATGAATACGGAATTAACGCCGGGAGAAGTAAAGGAGAAACGGGTGTGTGGCTCGATGCAGATAATGTTTTTAAAGCGCGTAAAATCTGTGCCATGGGCGTTCGATGCAGTCGCTGGGTCACCATGCACGGCTGGGGATTTAATGTGAATGCAGACATGAATTATTTTTCAAACATTATTCCCTGTGGAATCCAGGATAAAGCTGTAACCAGCTTAAATAAAGAGTTGGGCCATGATGTTAATATGACGGAAATAAAACAAAAATTGAAAAAACATTTCAGCGCTTTATTCGAATGTGAATTAATTTCTGCATGAAAAAAATATTCACATATATCGGAATTAGTATTCTTGCTGTTTTCATTTTATTGAATGGCGTCATTATTTTTTCCGGGAGACTATATTTATACAAAGCTCTTGCCACCACTTATATGAAAGGGAAAGGTGGGCCAAGCGCAACAGAATACCAGATTTTCGAAAACAGAAAAATCACTGCCGCTGATCCTCAGCCCTGGCCAAAATCCAGCCACTATAATTCCAAAACATTACCTGAATACCTGGAAAAGCTTATGCGCGAGGTGGACTCACATGCATTTGTTATCATCAAAAATGATACGCTGATACATGAACAATACTGGGACAACTTTAGTGATACATCTCATACGAATTCCTTTAGCATGGCAAAATCATACACCGGAGCCTTGTTAGGGTTTGCGTTGCAAGACGGTTTTATTAAAAATCTGCATGAACCGGTAAGTAACTACATACCTGAATTTAAAAACGACTGGCGTTCGAAAATTACACTGGAACATTTAGTGACCATGACTTCCGGCATTGGGTTTGATGAAAATTATGCAAATCCTTTTTCTTACCCTGCTGAAGGCTATTATGGATCCGATCTTTTAAAGGCATCCACAAATTATAAAAACAAAGAAAGTGAACCTGGAACCGTTTATAAATATTTAAGTGGCAACACTGCTCTTCTGGGCTATTGTCTTGCGAAAGCAACCGGTAAATCATTAGCCGAATACCTCAGTAAAAAATTATGGACCCCTTTGAACTGCGAACATGATGCCTACTGGAGCCTGGATAAAAAGGATGGTTTAGAAAAAGCATTTTGTTGTATTAACAGCAACGCCAAAGATTTTGCCCGCATGGGAAAACTCTATATGCACCTTGGAAACTGGAATGGAAAACAATTATTAGATAGTAATTTTATTCGCTCTTCAATCGCACCTTTTAATTGCATCGAAGAAGATTGCACTCCAAACCATACCTATGGTTATTCCTGGTGGCTGACGGAATATAAAGGATTAACTGTCTTCTATATGCGCGGTATGCTGGGGCAATACGTAATATGCGTTCCGGAAAAAAAATTAGTCATCTCAAAACTTGCCAGGAAAAGAAGAATTCCCGGTAAAACGCACTACCCATTAGACGTGGGTTATTGCATTGATGCAGCCCTAAGCATGTACGGCGATAATTAGTTATGATTACGATCAAAAAAGATAATCAATTAATTTCACTTCATATAGAAGCTGACTTAATTAATACCAGCGACACCCGGTTCGATTTACAGGCTTTAAAAAAATCGATTCTCACTCAATTGCAAAATGTCTACAATAAAAAAATTGGAAAATATGATCTGCAAATTTCTTTCAGTATAAGGGTTCTTAAACACATTTATCAATGTTCCCCAAAGAAAGTTCTGTTACAAGTCGTAAATACTATTCCCGGCAATAATCCTGCTGAAGCTGACTTTAAAGGACTACGAATTAAATTAAACAAACATTATGTAACGGATATTATGGCTAACAAAAATATCCGTACAATCCCTCACGAAATCGGACATCTTCTGGGTTGGGAGCATCCACATGCGAATGCCAAATACGAAAGTGTTAATCTTTCAGCCCACCCATTAGAAAAACAACTTACTGAAACCGAGAGACAATGTAATTTAATGAGTCAGAGTTGGTACGCTCAGAAAGCAGGGGTACCTTTAAACAAAGCCATGGAACTGACAGAAAAACAAATCGAACTACTGTTCTTAAACGAACACAAATTAAGCCTGAACAAAAACAGACACTTGAATTATTTCCTGTGGTGGAAAAAAATAGTTTAAGTTTAGCCTTCCTGCTGTTCAGCTAACTGTGGCAATTTCAGTTTATCGGTGCTTTTAATGCCTTCCAATACTTCAATATTAATTCCATCTGATAGTCCGGTTTTTATAAATCGTTTTTCAAACACCTGGGTTGTTGTTTCCACTTCCACAAAAGACTTTTCTTTTTCAAACTGCAAAGCACTTTCTGGAATCACCATCACTTTGTCCTTTTTTGACAAAATAATATCTGCATTGGCACTGTAACCGGCCCTCAAAAAAGAACTGTTTTCTTTACTGATCGAGGCACGGATCAAAAACTGTATGGCTCCATTTTCAGTGATACCTTTTGGTGCAATGTATTCCAGTTTCGCTTTGAAACTTTCTTTATCAATCGCCCCAATCGTTAATACAATATCCATGTTCTCCTGCACCTTCCCTACTTCACTCTCATCCAGTTTCCCTTCAAAAATCATTTCACCCATATTTGCCACCGAAGCAATGGTTGTCCCTTCATTGAAAGTATTACTTTCAATCACTTGCCCTCCTTCTTTTACCGGCACATCTAATACCATTCCTGTGATGGTAGCTTTAACATAGGTATTACTGGTGGAACCGGAACTTTTAGAAGCCCCTTCTTTTATGATCTGCAATTGATTTTGGGCGGCTTCCAATTCCACACGGTTTGCATTTAATCGCATTTCAAAAGCCTGCATGTCTGATTTCGAAATCACGTTCTGATCAAACAACACTTTATTCCGGTCATAATCCATTTTGGAATTATCATAATTCACCTGGGCAGAACTAATCCTGTTCTCGGCATTTGCCAGGTTCAGCATATTAGGAATGATTTTTATTTTAGCGATTACATCTCCTTGTTTCACCTGTTGTCCGGCCACGATGTATAATTTTTCTATGATACCACTCACCTGTGATTTCATATTCACTTCTTTACGAGGCGTTACTGAGCCTGTTGCAACTGTCTTTTTAATGATAGATGTATCAAAAGGCATCACCGTTTTAAATACTTCGGGTGGCTTCTGCGATTTACTATACAGGAAATAAAAGGTCCAGAAAACCAGGCCTACAAAACCCACCAATAAGGTAATTTTTATTATTCTTTTTATCATAGTCTTAAATTTTTTTCTCCCGCAGATCTCACAGATCGCCGCAGAGTTCGTCTATATTTTATTATTTTATCTTCCTTCATTCATGTCAAGCCACTACAAATAAATCTGCGAAAATTCGCGAAATCTGCGGGAACCATCCTTTACTCCGTTCTTAATGCTTCAACCGGTTTTATAGCTACCGCTTTACTGGCAGGAATTAAACCGGCAAAAGCCCCACTCAAAATTAATACACTTAATGCTTTTAATGCAACTTTTAAATCAACAGTCGGGTTGGTAAACATTTCTCCCGAATCACCAATGGCTGCGTTTAGACCTTCCAGTAATCCGATACCAATCACCAATCCGAAGTAACCGGAAATGGAAGTTAAAAAAACTGCTTCCAAAACAATTTGCCCGATGATTTGTGCCGGCACTGCTCCGAGGGCGCGCTTCACGCCAATCTCTTTTGTGCGCTCTTTTACCACAATCAACATGATGTTACTAATCCCGATAACCCCTGCCAATAAGGTTCCGATCCCTACGATCCAAACCAGTATTTCTATCCCCGTAAATAATCCGCTCAGCTTATTATACTCTACGGCCATATTCCAATGACCCACCGCTTTGGTATCGTTCGGTGCAATCTTGTGCCTTTCTTTTAAAATGGAAATAACTTTTTCTTCCGACACTTCCGCCGGAATATCAGAACGTGATTTGATGGCAAACCAACCAACGACATCTCCAAAGTTGAAGGCATTTTGAAAGGTGCTAAATGGTATATTAATCCTTTGTGCCTGTTCCCTTCCTTCATTACCACCTGCGGTTGGCGAGGTAACTCCTACCACCCTGAAATAGACACCATTCACACGAATGTATTCTCCGATAATGGTTCCACCTTTTTGAAACAACATTTCAACAACCCTTGGTCCGATAACGCAAATTTTTCGTTTCTCTTTAATATCCAAATCATTGATAAAACGGCCCTGACCTATTTTTATATCCGAAATGTCTGCAATGTTTGGATAATTGGCCTGGATTTCGCAGGCAGCAGTTTTTAAACCCCGAATTACATTACTGGCTCCTTCGTGTCCGCCCAGTTGATTTAAGGGAGAAACTACTTCCAGTTCAGGAATCTGTTTCAGCGCCTCCGCATCTGCAACCGTATAATTGAAACTACGGTTAGGCTTCATGCCTTTATAAGCTTTGGTGGTTTGTTGCGCCCACACAAAAAAACTATTGGTCGCTGTACCGGCAAATTCTTTCAGAATACCGTTTCTCAAACCGTTACCTGAACCCAGCATAATCACGAGCATAAAAATACCCCAGAACACACCTAACATCGTTAAGAAGGTTCTTAATTTATTTTTACGAATGGTCGCAAAAATCTCCTGCCAGTTATCACGCTCAAATATCAAATTAACTTTCTCTCAATGCGGTTATCGGTTCAACTTTAGCAGCTTTAATAGCGGGAAATAATCCGGCCAGGGCTCCCGCTATCACAATTAATACCACTGCGGTGATAGCAATGGATAAATCTACTTCCGGGTTCTTAAAGAAATCTCCTTCCAATCCAAAATACCGGATAAGTTCAACTAACCCAATTCCCAGCATGAGTCCTATGTATCCGGCAATGGCGGTAATAAAAACCGATTCCTGGATAATTAAAGACACGATGGATAATGGAGACGCGCCTAACGCTTTCCTGACCCCAATTTCCTTAGTGCGCTCTTTTACTACGATCATCATAATATTACTCACTCCTACAACACCGGCAATTAAAGTGAATAGCCCGATAATAAAAACAAATACCTTAATGCCATCCAGCATCCCCATAATACGTTTATACTCCACGTTATTATTAAAAACGCCTACCGCATTCATATCTGCCGGATCAAAATGGTATTTTTTAGCCAATGTATTCCTGATCGTACTAACAATTTGCTCACTACCCTCAGCGCTTACAGTTCCGGTACTTGCCCAAATCACGTTCACATTATCTCTACCGTTGTATATCCGTTGTGCAGTTAAAAGTGGGATATAGATACGGTCGTTATCGCCTTTACCAGGGTCATTGAATACCCCGATCACTTTATACTGCGTACCTGATACATCAATCATTTTATCAATAGGATCTTCTTTCTTAAATAAGGCATCACGAACAGGTATTCCAATCACACACACCTTCCGGTATTCCCGGAAATCATTTTCGTTGATAAACCGGCCATTGATGATTTTTGCTTTTTCTAATAAATTATGATCAGGCGCACAGGAACGAACGGTAAAGCCTGCATGTTCATTTTTATAGGATAAAATTTTTCCAGCTCTGCCATCATACACAGCCGACACATGATCAACACCTTCCACATTATTTTTAATCTGATAATAGTCTGAGTTAGTCAGTTGAATGGTTCTTCCGGGCTTGTATCCATCATAAGCCATGCTTGTTTGTCCGCCATCTACCCAGATGCTGTTCGCTGCATCATTCCCAAATTGCGATTGAGCCCCATTTCGTAATCCCTGCCCGGCAGCCAATAAAATGATCAGGATGAATATGCCCCATGCCACACTGAACGCCGTTAGAAAAGTACGGAGCTTATTTTTTTTAATGGTTCCTAATATTTCCTGCCACTTATCAAGGTCGAACATGTCTTAAATTATTAAGCCGTCTTTCAGGCGAATTGTTCTATGGGTTAATGCCGCGATATCATTTTCGTGGGTTACCAAAACAATGGTTTTACCCTGCTTGTTGATGTCTTTAAAAATATCCATGACTTCAATGGATGTTTGTGAATCCAACGCACCGGTTGGTTCATCTGCAAAGATGACTTTAGGATTTCCAATCAAAGCACGTGCAATAGCGACACGTTGCTTTTGACCACCGCTCATTTCGCTTGGTAAATGATGCGCCCAATCTTTTAATCCGACACGATCAAGGTATTCCAGTGCTTTTATATTTCGTTCTTTACGGGAAACTTTCTGGTAATATAACGGCAAGGCAACGTTCTCCACTGCATTTTTAAATGACAATAAATTAAACGATTGAAACACGAAGCCTAAAAACTGGTTACGTAAATGCGCCGCCTTTGTTTGAGAAAGATTTTTGATTAACGTATTATTGAGCGTATAATCGCCTGAATCATAATTATCTAATATTCCGAGAATATTTAAAAGGGTTGATTTCCCGGAGCCCGACGAACCCATAATGGAAACAAATTCCCCTTCTTTGATATGCATATCAATTCCTTTCAGAACTTCAAACGACGTGTTGTTTAAATGGTAGGCCTTTCTTATTTCCTTTAATTTTATCACAGGTTTAAAATTAGAGATATTAAGTCAAAAAAGCGCACCGCTTATGATGGAAATAGGACGTTTATATAGATTTACGAATTTAAAGAAATCCGTTTTGGACGAGAAACAATGTCCACAATCATACTAAATAGAATATACAGTATAATAATGAGAGGCACCCCGGTCTCCTGAAACACAATTAACACTAGCAGGCTTAAGCCTAAAAACGAATAACGGATCCTGTTTCCCCTCCATCCAAAATGCCTGAATTTCAGTGCAAACAGGGGAATTTCGGAAACCAATAGTGCGGAAAACAATAAAACCCCAACCATCATAGAATAGGGATTAATTAAGGAAAGTACCATCGGGGAATCTTGTAAAAAAATTAATGAGCACCAGAAGATCGCGTTTGCCGGTGTTGGAAGTCCAATGAAAGAATCTGACTGGCGCGGATCGTTGTTGAATTTAGCCAGACGGACCGCAGAAAAAACAACCAAAAGGAAAGCCAAATAATTGATCCAGCTATAATCCACTAAAATAAAGGTGTATTGCATCATCGACTCTTCAATAGCCTCCAGATAGTGAAACACAACCACTCCCGGAACCACACCGAAAGTGACCATATCAGCGAGGCTATCCAGATCTTTTCCAATGACAGAAGTTACACGTAGCATCCGGGCAGCAAAACCATCAAAAAAATCAAGAATCGCAGCCAATCCGACAAGATAAGCTGCCACCTGAAGGTGTCCCTGAAATGATTCCACAATGGCCAGGCACCCACAAAATAAATTACAGCAGGTGATGGTATTGGGAATATGTTTTTTGATTTTCATTACGGGTGTAAATATATATAAATTAAATCGTTTGTATATTTACAAAAGATGTTATTCAATTCCCTGATATTCCTGATTTTCCTGCCCTGCGTTTTTACCACGTATTGGTTGTTGCCGGCGAAACATCGTAACCTGTTTTTATTAATAGCCTCCTATTACTTTTACTTTTCATATAATCCCTGGTTTTTATTATTACTGATAGGGACCTCCGGACTTGACTTTTACCTCGCCAAAGCGATTTCCAGAACGGAAACGCCAGCGAAGCGAAAAGCCTACCTGACACTAAGCATTGTGAGTAATATTGGAGTATTATTTATCTTCAAATATTTTGTTTTTTTCTATAATACAGGCCTCTCCATATTTTCAAACCAACCTCATCTACTTTCCCACTTCATCATTCCCGCGGGCTTGTCTTTTTATACATTTCAGTCGATCAGCTACACCATTGATATTTACCGAAGGAAATACAAATCGGATGACACTCTAAAAGATTTTTTATTGTACGTTTCTTTCTTTCCGCATATGGTAGCAGGTCCCATTGTAAGGCACCATACCCTGATGCCACAATTAAAAACAGTTCACTTTTTTAAACAGATTGAATGGGGTCCGGCAACCAAAATGATTATCTGGGGTTTCTTCAAAAAAATGGTCATAGCCGACAACCTCGCTTACCTGGTTAACCCGGTCTTTAATGATCTGCCGGTCGATTTTAATTCGCTTGAATTCATCGCCATTGGTGTTTTATTTTTAATTCAATTGTACGCAGATTTTTCAGGTTATTCTGATATTGCGATTGGTGCGGCGAAATTATTCAAAATAAACTTAAGCCTCAACTGGAACAGACCATTGTTGTCAAAATCTGTTACCGAGTACTGGCAACGCCATCATATCAGTTTAACCAGCTGGTTCAAAGACTATGTTTATTTTTCTATTGGAGGTAACCGTGTCAGTACCCCAAAGTGGGTTTTAAATATTTTAATTGTGTTTTTATTAAGCGGCCTGTGGCATGGGGCCAATTTTACCTTTGTTATTTGGGGCCTATTAAATGGGTTATTTTATTTACTGGAACACATTCCATTAAAGAAACGGTTTAAACTGCCCGGGATTTTACGTTGGTTTTATACCCTGTTCTTTATTTCCATTTTCTTCATCGCTTTCAGGGCCAATGACATGCAGGACCTTTTATTCATCTATAAACAAATTTTCGTGAACTTTGATGTAGATGGTGGCTTAAAACATCTGACAGGATTAAACGACCGCTTGTTTTTTATGATGGTATTAGCCATGTTACTTCTTTTATTCCTGAAAGAAATCCAGGAAGAGTATGTACTTTTAAAGACATCTTCTTTTAAAGAAAACATACTAACACCTGCATTTTATATCACAATGCTTTGTCTCATTTTCGCCTTCGGTAATTTTAACGCCAACAGTTTTATCTATTTTCAGTTTTGATCAGAAAAATAATCACATACCTGTTGATCTTTGTAAGTGTGCTTTTTGCATACAGGGCGTTTCTGTATACCGGTATCCGGAAAAATAAACTGGGCATTTACAACAAATACAACGAGTTATTTCAGAAAAAAAATAATACTTATGATGTGCTTTTTTTAGGGTCGTCCAGGGCAGAGATGCATTTTGATCCCAAAATTTTTGATCATATTACAGGATTAAATAGTTACAATATGGGCATCAGCGGCGCCTCTCCAAAAATCAGTCTGGCGCTACTAAAAACCTACTGTAGCCAACATCAAAAACCAAAATACCTGATATATAACCTTGATTACTTTTCGTTGCAAAACGACACAGATCGCTTGAATGATTTTCCGAGGTATTTTCCTTATTTAGAAAATAAGTTGTTGAGAAACGAATTGCAAAAAATGGACGATCGTTTCACCTCCTTTTATTACAATCCTTTGCATTCTTTACCTTATACCCAGATAGAATTTTTAAGCGCTTCGCTACACGGATGGCTCAATATTGCCGGAAAATATGATACACTGATGTATAAAGGGTTTCAAACGTCTGCATTAAATACGTTTAACAGATCAGACGAACCTCATCCAAAATATTCCCTCATTAGTGTAAAAAACAGGAAATACATAGACTCTTTAATTTTATTTTCAGGAGCAAATAATATCCGGTTAATGCTGGTCACCAGCCCTGTGTATGGAAACGGGAAACTTAATACCCTTAACAAAAATCAACTTGTAAACCAGCTAAAAAGCATTGCTTCTGTTAATCATGTTCCATATCTGAATTACACAGACTCATCCATTTACAAAAATCCATTGCTTTTTGCTGATTTTTTTCATTTAAATCGCATAGGTGCCCGTGAATTCAGCAAAAGTATTTCTTTTGCTTTTAATAATATTTCCTCAGGAAAGACGTTATTTAACAAATAAAAGTCTTATTTTTAATTATAATTAATTTATGCGTCTACTTTCTAATAAAATCCTGGTCATCCTATGCCTTATTTTGGGTCATGCCTTTTCTATTCATGCCCAGATTGCAAAATACAGTAATGAGTTTTTAAGCGTGGGTGTAGGAGCGCGTGCCTTATCAATGGCTAATGCAAACGTTGCCTCGGTTAATGATGTAACTGCAGGCTATTGGAACCCAGCCGGCTTAAATTTGCAGCAAAGCAATTTACAGGTAGGACTGATGCATGCTGAATATTTTGCAGGCATAGCCAAATACGACTTCATAGGTGGCTCCAAACGATTGGACAGTAACAGTGTTGCCGGTATTACCTTCATCCGTTTTGGAGTGGACAATATTCCTAATACCACGGAATTGATTGACGCTAACGGGAACGTGGACTACTCAAGGTTAAAATCATTTAATGCGGTGGATGCCGCCGTGTTATTATCCTATGCCCGTAACATGACCAAAATAAAAGGCCTGAAAATAGGTGCGAATGCCAAGATTATCCGACGCAAACTGGGAGATTTTGCAGGTGCCTGGGGTTTCGGGCTGGATGCCGGAGTCATGTATGATCTTAAGAGCTGGCGCCTGGCGGCCATGGCAAGGGATGTTACCGGAACCTTTAATGCCTGGACCTATAATTTATCAGACGATGTGAAACAAACCTTTGCTGTAACAGGGAATGAAATACCTGCCAATTCAGTGGAAGTAACCGTACCCAAATTAATTTTAGGCGTGGCAAGAACATGGAGTTTATGGGAAAATAAAATTTCTCTTGGAGGAGAGCTGAATTTCATTAACACGTTTGACGGAAAAAGAAATACGGTGGTGAAAACGAAAGCATGGAGCATGGAGCCGGCATTAGGTTTAGAGCTGGGTTATAAAAATTTTATTTTCCTTCGTGGTGGGATTGGCAATATTCAAAAAGCGAAAAATGTCAGTGGCTCAGATGTGACCACCGTTCAGCCTAACATTGGTGTTGGCATCAAATACAAAATCTTCGCACTGGATTATGCGATGACTAATATTGGTAATGTGTCCACCTCTTTGTATTCCCACATCTTTACCGTTAAGATCGATATCACCAAAAAAATAGTGAAATGATAAAACGTCTGTTCCTTTTTGGTTTCTTATTTTTCGCGGCACAAATCATTGCCCAGAACTATGGAAATGAATGGATAGACTATTCTCAGAAACACTACCGGATTCAAATTCCTAAAACCGGTCTTTACCGCATTGATTATACAACGCTGATTAATACAGGCATTCCGCTTGGTTCCATTAATCCGAAAAATTTCCAGGTGTTTATGAAAGGTGAGGAACAATACATTAACGTTATTGGAGAAGCAGATGATGTTTTTAATCCTACGGACTACATCGAATTTTTTGCAAGAAAAAATGATTGCCTCTTTGATTCAATGGCCTACGAAAATATTACCAGGCTGCCAAATCCTTATATTGGTTTATTTAATGACACGAACTACGTGTTTTTAACATGGAATAGCTCCATGAATAACAGACGTGTTGCAATAGAATCAGATATTAATTTTACCGGTTATACGGCATCTGATTATTTCTACACTGAAAAAATACAAACATCAAAAAGCAGTTATTCGCATGGAAAAGCCTGGATTGATGATATACTTACCGACCCAAGATATATTTTAGGAGAAGGTTATGGAAACAGTATCTCCCGGGGCGGAAATCTTCAATCCGCTTTTGGCAATTTAAATGTCTATCAATCGGCATCTTTACCGGTATACATTAAAGCCAGCTTTTCTGGAACTACGACAAATTATATACCCGGCTTACCTTATGATCATGAAATAAAACTGGATTATTTGAATAATGCCGGAACCTATGTAACCTTAAATGACACCTTCTTTTACGGTATCAGCCAGTTATTTGTTCAAAAACAAATCAACTCGGCGCAACTTCAAAATAATTCCGTCCTTAAAATAAGCAGTGAGGCTAATCTTATCACACAGAACAACGGTACGAACATTCATTATTTATATTTAAAATATCCTCAAATACCTGACTTTTCAAATGCCTCAGAAAAAATCTTTTTTGTCGGCAATAATCCATCCTCTCTTACAAAAAGCTTTTTAGATATTCAAAACGTGACTGTAGGATCATCGCAGGTGTTACTGTATGATCTCACAAATCATAAATATATCCCAACCGTCGTAACAGGCAACAATGTTAAAGCTTTGATTCCAAATTCGTTATCCGAAAAAGAATGTTATTTAACCACTACTGCAAATGTCACTAATGTTACTACACTGAGTGCGGTTAACCAAACCGGTTTTTTCGTTAACTACCTGACCACGAACCCGGACTCTGCGTTCCTGATTATCAATCATAAAAGTTTACAGATTTCAGCAAATGAATATAAGCTATACCGCCAAAGCTCTGCGGGTGGATCCCACCACGTGATCATGGCAGACATTGATGATCTCTACGATCAGTTTGCCTACGGTAATATCAAAAATCCTTTGGCGATCAAAAATTATTGTCGCTTCCTGAGTGATCAATTACCGGTTCCTCCCAAGTATTTATTACTGATCGGTAAATCCATCCGGAATAATATGGTGAGAAACAATTCTTCTACCTGGAATTTATGCAAGGTCCCTACCATGGGTAATCCCTCTTCTGATAATTTACTGACATCAGGAATACATGGTACAAACTCGTCCACGCCCTTTATTCCCCTTGGCCGTATTTCTGCGAAAAATGATCAGGAGGTTTTAAATTATTTAAATAAAGTAAAATCACATGAAAGTATTTATCCGGACGGCCTGGCATTTGCCGGCGCTCCGAAAGACTGGCACAAACGTGTGCTCCACTTTAGCGGCGGATCTGACAAATACCAGCAGGATGCTTTTAAAGCTTACCTGAATACATTTGGGAACATTATTAAAGATACGTTATTTGGAGCAACCACCTTTAGTTTTCAAAAAACAACTTCTGCCCCAATTCAAATTATCGTGAGTGATTCAATTACGGACCTGATCGAATATGGTGCTTCACTGATCACTTTTTTTGGACACGGATCCGTCACCGGATTTGACCAGGCAATTGATGACCCTTCCGTTTATGACAACAAAGACAAATATCCTTTATTCATTGCAAACTCATGTTACTCAGGGGACATTCATTTACCGGAATCCAATAGTACCAGTGAGGTATTTACCTTGATCGACCAAAAAGGAAGCATCGGCTTCATTGCATCTTCTTCTTCCGGGCTGGTAGGTACTTTATACAATTATACCGAGGGAATATATAAATCATTAGCTTATGAAACCTATTACAAAGGTGTAGGTGATGCCATTAAAAATTCCTGTCTTAAAACCTCATTATCTCCTAGCGTAGAACAGAAGATCACTAATCTTGAAATGACCCTGGAAGGGGATCCTTCTATCCGGCTCAATGCGTTTGCAAAACCGGACTACGTGGTGGAAAACTCATATGTATCCCTGGATGGATTCAGCGAGCTGGATTCCATCGGCATCAGCATTCGTATTAAAAATAACGGTAAAGCCATTCGCGATTCTTTTATAGTAAAAACAGAACGCTATTTTCCAAATGGAGATTCCATCAGTTTTTTAAAAAAAGTAACGGCTCCTTTTAATCATGATACTTTAAAATTCAATGTTTTTAAAGACCTGGAAAATGCCGTTGGCTTGAATCATTTTAAAGTTACTATTGATTATTATAATGAAATTGATGAACTGGCAGAGGACAATAATTCAACCACCGGAACGGTTGATTTGTTCATATCAGGAGGAGACGTTATTCCTGTTTTCCCGTACAAATATGCCATTGTTCCAAACACTTCTCAAATTACATTGAAAGCATCAACAGCGGATCCTTTTGCCCCGGCTGCTAATTATATCATTCAACTCGATACAATCGATACGTTTTTAAGCCCGATCGCAACCACTACGGTCAGTAGTGTTGGCGGATTGATTCAATGGACGGTTAATTTGTCTGAGCCTGACAGTACCGTATACTTCTGGAGAATAAAGAAAGATTCCACTTTAATTACAGATCGTTTACAATGGAGAGAAAGCTCATTTCAGAAAATTTCAGGCAAGCATGGATGGGCACAGGCACATTTTCACCAGTTTAAAAACGACAGCTACCAGTTTGTAAATTACCTGAAGCCCCAACGCAGATTCGAATTTTTTAATAATAAAGTATCCGTGAGCTGCCATAACGAATATAAAAGCGGTGATTTATATGGGATCCACTATACTTGGAACACCACGATTGAATCCAATTATAATTTTAATACGAATGATGGCTGGTCGATTGCCGTATTTGATTCCATATCCACACAACCCTGGACATCATCGGTAACAGTTGGGCCGGCATTTACACCATCCATGAATTGCCTTGCATTTCCATTCGAGAACAGGGCGTCATTTGATTTTGGCCCTTCCTCCTTTTGCGGAACCAACCTACTCTGGCAAACACATCTTGAAAATTTTTTAAACGGCGTTGGAGCTAATAATTGGATTTTAGCGTATAGCAGCAATGCACATCATGCCTCCACCTACAACTCTACTTTACACCAGGCTTTTGCCAAATTTGGCGGCACATCCGTAAGTAGTGTTTCGGACTCACTACCGATGATCATCTTCGGAAAAAAACAAAACTTCCCTTATACCGGAAACCAGGTAATTGGAACTTCTCCCGGTGATAAGATTATGTTGACGGATACAATGGTCACGAATTGGGACAATGGTTATATTGAATCCGAAATTATCGGGCCGGCAATAAGCTGGAGTAGCCTTCACTGGCTATATACGACTCCAATCAATTCAAACGACAGCGTAAAACTGAAAGTAGTTGGTATAAGAACCAACGGGGTGATGGATACACTTGCAACGTTTGATAAAACTAACTTTGATGTATTAAACTTAGCAGCCTTTGTGAATGCTAGTACCCACCCAAAAATAAAGTTGATCGCCCTCATGCATGATAATGTGTTTACACCTCAGCTTAAAAAGTGGCAAATTTACTACGACCCGGTTCCGGAATGCGCCATTAATCCTCAACAGGGGTTTACAACTAATGCTTCCATTCAATCAATTCAGGAAGGAGATAATTTAGTCGTTCAGCTGCCGATCACTAATATCGGCGTCCTGCCATTTACGGATAGTTTACTGGTGACGTATTGGATCGAAGATGCTAACAAAATTAATCATCCGCTTCCGCAAAAACTGAAGGCAAAACCATTTGTGCCGGGCCAGGTCATTTTGGATACAATTATTTTTAACAGTTTTGAGTATCCCGGATTTAATTATTTATGGGTGGATGTAAATCCTGAAGCTCATCCTAAACATCAGCCGGAACAATACCATTTTAATAATATTGTCCGTATCGGATTTAACGTTACCAGGGATAATGCTAATCCTTTATTAGATGTTACCTTTGATGGAACGCATATCCTGAACGGGGACATTATTTCATCCAAACCACATATATTGGTCACACTAAAAGACGAGAACAAGTTTTTGGCAATGGACGACACCTCCGATTTTAAAGTGTTCATCAAATACCCGAACCAGGCAACAGAAAAAAGATTGTTTTTTGGGAAAGATCTTGAGTTTACGAAAGCCCAGTTACCGAACAATTCCTGTAAAATTGAGTGGAGACCTGAATTTGCGGAGGATGGAAAATACAAATTAATTGTCCAGGCGAATGACAGAAGTAAGAATCTATCCGGATCAGTGGATTACAATATTCAATTTGAGATAGTCAACAAGCAAACCGTTACTGAAGTATTAAATTACCCAAATCCGTTCAGTACATCCACGCGCTTTGTATTTACATTAACCGGAAGCGAGATTCCTAATATTTTTACAATTCAGATTATGACCATTACCGGAAAAGTGGTAAAAGAAATCACCAAGACTGAACTGGGCAATTTACATATCGGGCGCAACATCACGGAATATGCCTGGGACGGTAAAGACGAATTTGGGGACAAACTCGCAAATGGCGTTTACCTTTATAAAGTGATTACACGGCATAACGGTGAATCGGTTGAGAAAAAACAGACAGACGCGGACTCTTTTTTTAAGAAAGGATTTGGGAAAATGGTTATTATCCGATAATCAGCCTATCCAGAATTTTATCTTTTTCCAATGCAGTTTTAATAATCTGAGAAGATTGTTCTAAAAGATCGCTTTCAGCACTGCTCTTCATACTCAAAACACCAATTGCTTTTCCTTTAGCCTGTTCCTGGGTAACATTCTGGGTAATATAAATGGCATCTCTAAGCTGCTCAAGCATAATCCCTTTATCTTTTAGTTTTCCAAGTTCGTTGATCAGCCAGCTCAAAGCAAAAAAGGAGTCCTTATCATACAGAATGATTGCTGCTTTTTTTGGCTTGACCTCTAATTTATTATAAGGTGATTGTAAAATCTCTTTTGTAAAATAATGAATGGATGTTTTTACTTTCTTCTCCGGCTTTTTTAACTGAATTAATCCGCGCAACGACATGGCATAAATACTCAACCACCTTAATTTGCGGCGCACTTCATGTACCTGCTCTATCATGGCAAACTGATAACCGGATTTCAACACAAACTCCAAAATGGCATCTAGCTCATCAATTAAAGCAAATCGAAGCGCATCACAATATTCCTGATTGTATTCTACATTATAGGTGCTCAGTTTTTTATCGAAAGTAAGCATTTTATGGCTCAACCAGTCTTTATCCAATAATCGCCGATTACATTTACTGATATAATTAGAAGAATGCACAGAAAAATATTTCAAAATTTCTTTATTGACTTTTTTATTAGCTTTTAGTTCATTATGAAGCATCGTGTACTCATCGATTTCTCCAAACAGATCTTCCAGTTTCTTAAACCGTTCATTCCATTTTAAAAATATTTTTTCATCAAAAGCCTTGTTATGAATGCGAGTCAGGCCTTCCAGCATAAATAGGGTCGTCCTCGCCTTATTATTATATAACCACATGGCGGGGTCTTTTTGTTTTGCGGCTTTTGTCAAAAGTGCCTGAAGCTGCGAACTATAAAATGAAAACGGATTAAACTTTTCTACTGTCATATTCTTAAATTTTAATGCCGATGATACAAACGTCATCCACTTGTTCATTCATACCTTTCCATTGATCAAATGCCTCTTCCAGGGCTATTTTGACATGCTCTAACGGCAAATGAGCCTTACTTTCCAATAACTGTTCTAATGGTTTATACTTAAACTTTTTTCCTTTCGGGCCACCAAACTGATCCGCATAACCATCGGTTAATGTAATAACCAAATCTTCTTCTTGTAAATCACATTCGTGCCCCTGAAATTTCTGATGTATAGCATGCCCGGCGCCAACCGGCATTTTATTGGTTTCGGATATTATCAACCGGCCATTTCTGATAATGTAAAATCTATTATTAGCATTTGAATAGCGAAGTTTCCTGTTTTTAAAATCAAAGCTGCATAAACAACAATCCATTCCGTCTTTTGTTTCTTCGGTACTCCCTTCCGGATTCAACGCTTTGATAATATCGCTTCTCAGCTGATTGAGAATATCAGCAGGTTCTGAAATTTTAGTTTCATTTACAATTTCGTTTAAGAAATTAATTCCCATCATACTCATCATCGCTCCAGGCACACCGTGCCCGGTGCAATCCGCCGTCATAAGCAGAAAGTTGTCCCCGTGATTTAAGGCCCAATAGAAATCACCACTGACAATGTCTTTTGGTTTGAACAGAATGAAAAAATCGTTTGTATATTTTTTAAAATAAGCATCGCTCGTCAGAATATTCTGCTGTATTCGCCGCGCGTAATTGATGCTATCCGTA
This sequence comes from Bacteroidota bacterium, assembly GCA_021155905.1. Classification (GTDB taxonomy): domain Bacteria; phylum Bacteroidota; class Bacteroidia; order B-17B0; family Aurantibacillaceae; genus UBA4416. The sequence continues at coordinate 36,581 of JAJNBG010000012.1, read as the reverse complement.
ATCTCTTTATTTTTCTCTTCAACTATTTCTTTTTGCCGGTTAACCTCAACATTAAACTGCTCCAGTTCTTTGTTGGTTTTTTGTTTCAACCGGTTGTTTCTGAATAATACGATCAAAATGACCGCTAATGCTACAATACCTGCTACCGCAGCGTACAGGTATATTTTTTTCTTTTGCCCTTCGGCCTCATTCACCTTTTGTTTTTCACTCAATAATTCAATTTCTTTCTGTTTTTTCTCATTCTCATATTTTGCTTCGGCGTTTTTCACCTGTTGCATATTTTCGTTATTCAATGTGCTGTCCTGGTAAATTTTATATTCTTTAAAGTACTTAAGGCTGTTTTTAAAATCTCCTGTATTTTCATATATCTGGCTCTTATACAGGGTTGCTAATTCCAATGCCGGCAGATCACCGGTTTTTTTAGAATAGAAAATGGCTTCGCTATTGGCAGCAAATGCTTCTTTATACTTATGATTCAACATGTAAGCATTTCCTAACTGAACAGATGCGTGTGATATGGTGTAATCATCTCCCAGTTCTTTAGCCAGGTCTGCAGCTTTAATAGCGGCATCCAAACCTTTTTCATTGTTTCCCTGAGCAGTATATAGTTCGGAGAGTGAAAGGTAATTATTTGCCAATCCATACTTATCGTTATTCTTTGTATGATAATCAATACTAAGATCAACATAATACATGGCACTGTCATACTTATTCAAGGTTGTATAAATTCCTACCAGATTACTGTATACGGCAAAAGGAAACTTACCTGGTTGACTCTTTTCAAGGAGCTCTACACTGAATAAATAGTTTGATATGGCTTTTCGCACCTCACCGGTGGTGCCATATAAATTACCAAGGGAATTATAAAGGATTGCAAGAGATTCTAACTGATTATATTTTTTCGCATACTTTAAACCTTCGATATAGTCATTAAGGGCAAGTGCCACTTCAGCCTTGTCTGCATAAACAGCTCCCCTCGTATTACAAATGCGGGAGTACATCCTTTCATAGTTTAATTTTTTGGCCAGGTCATAGCTTTGATTAGCATAATCAAGACCATGCTGAAGATTCGTGTAGGAAATATGCCAGGCGATTTTATTCAACAAGATAACCTTATTGGTATCTTCCTTCGAAATTTTTAAAACCTGGAGGCAAGAATCTATGTTCAAATCCTGGCAAAAGGATTTTTGACCAAACACCAGGCAAAAAAAGGTGAGCAGGTATACATTAATCCTACATTTCATTGATTTAAAGCTAGCTTTTTTTTATTAAAAACAGTTTAATTTTTATATTTATCTTTACCCCCTATGGAAAAAAGAGTCAGATTACGTTTTGCGCCGAGTCCAACCGGTGGTTTACATATGGGTGGTGTACGTACCGCCTTATTCAGTTATTTATATGCCAAGAAACATGGCGGTGATTTTGTATTGAGAATTGAAGATACTGATCAAACCCGTTATGTGAAGGGCGCTGAAGAATATATCATCAATGCTTTAAAATGGTGTGGCATTGAGCCAAATGAAGGCGTTGGTTTTGGTGATGGACCCTATGCTCCTTATCGTCAAAGCGAAAGAAAAGAACTCGGCATTTATAAAAAATACTCCGACCGTTTAATAGAATCCGGGCACGCGTATATCGCTTTTGATACCTCTGAAGAACTGGACGAAATGCGTAAACGCCTGGAGGCTGCGAAAGTAGTAGCTCCGCAATACAACGCTGTAACACGTCAGAACATGCGTAATTCATTAACCCTTCCGGAAGATGAAGTAAAAAAACTGATGGACAGTGGTGCCCCTTATGTGGTTCGCTTAAAAGTTCCACGTAATGAAGAAATCCGCTTTCATGATATCATCCGCGGATGGGTAACCGTTAACTCCAGCCAGGTAGATGACAAAGTATTGCTTAAGTCTGATGGAATGCCAACCTATCACTTGGCACATATTGTGGATGACATTGAAATGAAAATTACCCATGCGGTTCGTGGAGAAGAATGGCTGCCAAGTGCACCGTCACATATTTTAATTTACCGTTACCTGGGTCTGGAAGCAGAAATGCCTCAATTAGCGCATTTGCCCCTGATTTTAAAACCGGACGGGAATGGAAAATTATCCAAACGCGACAAGTCAGGATTACCGATGTTCCCAATCAACTGGCACGATGAGCGTACAGGAGAAAGTTATGTAGGTTACAGGGAATCCGGATTTACACCTGATGCCTTTATCAATATGTTGGCCTTATTAGGATGGAATCCCGGAGATAACCGTGAGATCATGACCAAAGAAGAATTGATCAGAGATTTTTCTTTTGAAAGAGTAAATAAATCGGGAGCGAAATTTGATCCTGAAAAAACAAAATGGTTTAATCAGCAGTATCTGAGAATGCAAACTGATGAGCAATTAGCAGAATCTGTGATGCCTCTATTGGAAGCCAAAGGAATTAAAAAAGACAAAGCCTTTGTAACTGAGTTTTGCCGCCTGATAAAAGAGAAAGCACATTTTGTGACAGAGTTTTACGAATTAGGTTCTTATTTCTTTGTGGCCCCAACAAGCTACGATGAAAAAGTGATGGCAAAAAAATGGAATGAAAATTCAAAGGCCACTTATACAAAACTAACAGAAAAGCTTGCTGCTTTGGATACCTGGACCATTAATTCCATACATGATTTATTTGCATCGGTAGAGCCGGAATTGGGCAAAATCGATATGCAACTGGTAAGGGTTCTGACAACCGGAGTTGCCGGAGGAGCTCAGTTATTTGACATGCTCGCTTTAATTGGGAAAGAAGAAGTCATTAGCAGACTAAACAACGCATTAGCGAAATTGTAAAAAATAATTCTATAAAAAAATGACCTCCATTAAAATCCTCGGACTGCGTACCACAATTTATAAAGTTGGGAATATAGACAATGCTAAAGAATGGTACAGCAAGGCCTTTGGAGCCAAACCCTATTTTGACGAAACATTTTACGTTGGCTTCAACATTGGAGGTTATGAACTGGGGCTTCAACCCGAGGAACAAATAGAAATTCAAAAAGGAGAAAGTGTATTAACTTATTGGGGAGTTAATAATGTCAATGAAACGTTCTACCACTTTTTACAACTGGGCGCTACAGAACATGAAAAACCACAAAATGTTGGAGGTGAAATTATTGTCGCGACTGTTAAAGATCCATGGGAAAACATTATCGGCATTATCTATAATCCTGAGTTTAAGCTAAGTGAATAAACTGGATTATCCCGGATGAATATTCTGAATGAAGCATTGAAGAAAGCTGGGAAAGTTTATAAGGTCGATGGCCTACCCGTGGCTGTAGTTTAATTTTATTTGCCTTTATACCGTTCAGCAACGCTTTCCGTTATTGTTTGCCATTTCTCATGCCATTCCATAACTTCTCTCACATCAGTTACGCTGCTATAATCAATCGTTAATTTCCCTAAATACTGAAATACCTGATTGGCAATTTTAATCGTTCCATTCATTAGATCCTATTATATGGACTCTATTCTTAAATTAAAATATTTTACCATTATACTGTTTTAAACTATCAGGCTGGGGTAAATCAAATTCGTCAAAATTCTCTTTCAAAATAAGAATTCTGTTCACATCCGGATCATCCGCACAATAAATCAAGGGGAATGACAAGCCTACAAAATACTGTTCATCATCTTTTGGAAAATAATATTTTCTTAAATGCTTGTACACACTTCCGTTGACCTCGTATTCATATCTTATCCAAACGCCATAATGCGTATCGCTGCTCTTTTTGGGAATATCATGGTCAACGACTTTACATACAGTTTGCTTTGGGTTAGATTTAATCTTTTTAATATCATTACCTTTCGTTATAAAACTGAAGGCAACACCAGTAATAAATATCACACCAACAAAAATTGCGACAATTAATCCTTTTGACATATTTTATTTAAATTTACTTAAATATAATAAAATTTTCAATAGCTAAAAGGTAACAAAAGCATCTTACCATGCTAAAGATTTAAATAAACTTTATTCATGTTAGAAATTTTAAAAATAGCTGCTCAATACACTTTTGTGATTCAAGCTCTGCTATTTCCAGTGTTAATTATCTTTTCAATTTATGTGATGTATTGGTTACTTACTAATAAAAAAAGAAAGCTTCATAAAAAACAAACACAAGCTTTAAAAGAAACAGATACCAGGCAACAGGAAGTGTTAACTCCCCTAAAATGCAACAATTGCGGCAGCATACTTATTATCGACGACAATAATGACTCGTGTATGAGTTGTGGGTCAACACAGGATGTGCCACCGCATTACTCAGCTATTTTTAAACACAGAAAAGACATTGAAGCTAAAATTGTAAAAGCTTATGAATATTGGAAAAAAGCCAACAGAATAACTTCTCCTTTCAATCGCGGCATCTTATTATTTCTGTTTTTCTGGTTTATTACCGTATTTATTATTTTAATTATCACTGACGACAAAGAAGCCTGGAGAAGTTCCGATAAAAACTTTTATTATTCCTTCCTGCAGACATTTGGCGCAGGCTCTATAGGTACTTTGTTTTTCTGGGCTCTAAATTTTCTTGTAATACGAGGGTTAATTGGCCCGAAACTACAAAAACATTTACCGGAAAAAGTTAGCGATTTACGTACTGATAAAGAGGAGGTAATCAACTGCTCTCAGTGTTCAGCACCAGTGCATTTTTCAGAAAAAAGTGTGGGCTCTGTTTGTCAATATTGTGGGGCTGAAACTTACAGAGTTAATTTTTCCCGGAAAATATATCATAAAGTAACTAATGAGCGCACAAAAGCTGATTTTTCGTTAATTGAAGCTATGGAAAAATTTGAAGAGGCCAAAGAAGATGCCATAAGCAGCGGTGTTATTTTACCTATTATTTTTATCGTTTTACCGGCCATCGCTGTGTTCGTTTTTTATCTTATCCCAAACTTAATTAAAAATGGAATTGAAAATTTATTTTAAAATAATTGCCCACTATCAATTGGCGGTATACTCCATCTTAAGTCTAGTTCTTCCGAATTTTATTTGTGCTCAATCTATCGCCAGGGAGTTGATCAATGACTCCAACCAAATAGCTGATCACCAACCGTCAACGCCTGAACGTCATTCAGGCAAATTCATAAAAACACACCAGGTTAATAAGGCTGGCAAAAAACTGAAAACCTATGATTATTTTTTTCTGGATGAAAAAACAGGGAAACAATACTTTATTAAGTTCAATGAAAAAACCATTAGCATTAATGACATAGAAAAACACATTACTTATAATGGCTCAACCACTCATATGAGCAAACCATTACAAATTAAAAGTATTTTAAAAGAAGGTTTGTGGGACGCGACCGACCCAAAACAACAAAGCAGGATTGGCGAATATATTCATGTCTATGAGATTATTACTGAATAACATTAAAGTAGAATTTTTAACTTCCTAAAAATATAGTATCTATGTGCTGGCAATAAACAATTTGCCTTTTTCAATTATGGAATTATACTCCGATGAATATTTTATGGCTGAAGCTTTGAAAGAAGCCCGAAAAGCATATGATGCGGATGAAGTTCCCGTGGGGGCAGTCATTGTTGCCGATAATAAAATTATTGCAAGGGCACATAATTATACGGAACGGTTGAATGATGTGACGGCGCATGCAGAAATGCAGGCGGTTACCTCTGCAGCAAATTCAATTGGCGGAAAGTATTTGAATGATTGTACACTTTATGTTACTTTAGAACCTTGTTTAATGTGTGCGGGCGCTCTTCATTGGACACACATCACTAAAATTGTATACGGCGCCACGGATGAGAAAAAAGGCTTCACCAGGATTAACCAAATTGTATTGCATCCTAAAACCACAGTCATAAAAGGGGTTTTAGAAAATGATTGTTCTACCATTTTAAAAGATTTTTTTCAAGCTAAAAGAAAATAAACTATGAATTTAGACTTAACAAATAAACACGCCATTGTGTGCGGAAGTACGCAGGGCATAGGAAAAGCCATCGCTTTGGAATTGTCAAATTTAGGCGCCAGCGTTACTTTAATTGCCCGTAATGAAGATGCATTAAAAACTACCAAACAGGAACTGAGCACAGATGCCGGACAGTTGCATTCATACTTATGTGTTGATTTCAGTAAGCCTCAGGAATTAAAACAAATTGTGGAGGCTTATTTACAGCGTCAGCCAAATGTGCATATTTTAATAAACAATACCGGTGGCCCTCCATCCGGGCCTATTGCCCTTGCAAAAACTGAAGAATTTTTATCTGCTTTCAACAATCATTTAATCTGTAACCATATTCTTGCGCAGGCCTGCATCGAATATATGAAAAATGCAAAATACGGGAGGATCATCAATATCATTTCTACTTCAGTAAAACAGCCTCTGGCGAACCTGGGTGTTTCAAACACGATTCGTGCTGCTGTAGCCAATTGGAGTAAAACATTAGCAGGAGAACTTGGTAAATTCAATATCACTGTAAACAATGTATTACCCGGTGCAACATCAACGGTGCGTTTAAAAGCAATCATTGAAAATAAATCCTTAAAAACGGGTCACGCTTTGGATTCTGTAACAAATGAAATGATTTCCGAGATTCCGATGGCGCGCTTCGCTGAGGCATCTGAAATTGCAAATGCGGTTGCTTTTTTAGCTTCACCCGCTGCCTCCTACATTAACGGCATTAATCTGCCTGTTGACGGGGGTAGAACAGGATGTCTGTAAACTCCTGATTTCTATGATTTTCGTTTATATTTAACCGCTTATTTTTGTGGTAAATTAACAAGCTTTGCCACCGAAAACTTGGCATTAACTCACATATTTAATATTATATTTGTTTTTGTTATTATAGAAAATTAAGACATTATTATGAAGATTATTATACCAATGGCAGGAAAAGGGAAACGCATGCGTCCTCATACCCTGACTGTACCTAAACCATTAATTAAAGTAGCAGGCAAGCCAATTGTACAACGCCTGGTAGAAGATATCACTAAGGTGTGTGGTGAAAAAGTAGATGAAATCGCTTTTATCATAGGTCCTGATTTTGGTAAAGAGGTAGAAGATAACTTAATTAAAATTGCAGAAGATCAGGGTGCCAAAGGCACCATTTGTTACCAGGACAAAGCATTGGGAACAGCTCACGCCATCATGTGCGCCAAAGACAGCATTACCGGTAAAACGGTAGTCGCTTTTGCCGATACTTTATTCAGAGCTGACTTTGTGATGGATACTGATCAGGAAGGAGTGATCTGGGTTCAGGGCATTGAAGATCCGCGCCAGTTTGGTGTGGTTAAATTAAACGATGCAGGAGTTATTACTGACTTTGTCGAAAAACCTGAAACGTTTATCAGTAACCTTGCCATTATCGGCATCTATTATTTCAAGGATGGCGATAACCTGAAAAAAGAATTACAGTATTTACTGGACAATAATATCACAGAGAAAGGCGAATTCCAACTGACGAATGCTCTGGAGAATATGAAGAAGAAAGGCATTGCTTTTACACCCGGCAAAGTAACCGAATGGTTAGACTGCGGAAATAAAGATGCCACCGTTTATACAAATCAACGCGTTCTGGAATACGAAAACGGCAGCGCATCACTGAGAGGATATAATATCATCACAGAAAACAGCTTAATCATTGAGCCTTGTTTTATTGGCGATAATGTGGTTATCAAAAACTCAATTGTTGGCCCCCATGTTTCAATTGGAGCAAACAGTTCAGTCATTGACGGGGTTGTAAAAAACTGTATCATTCAATCTAATACTAAAATAAGCCATGCTTTAATTGCAAACAGCATGATTGGTGAAGGAGCAGAAGTCAAAGGAAAATCTTTAGACCTGAGCATGAGTGATTATACCACTCTGTCATTATAAATTGAGAAGGATCTTTATTGAAACTTAATCCAAACATATTTTTTAATCTGATCTTACCGCTTACGGTAATACTGACGGTTTCCTGCAAAACAAAAAAAGAAGGTATCAAAACACAGGAATCTGTCACCGTTCAGTCACATGGGCTTTCTGAACAGGACCAGGCAAAATTCGCTTTTAATTTTATCGAAGGATGCAAGGAACGCATGAAAGGTAATATTGAAAGCGCCGAAAATCTTTTTAAAGAATGTTTAAAGATTGATCCGACCTCTGCTGCAGTTAAATATGAATTAGGTAATGTATATCGGTTCAATGGTTTATATGATACAGCTTTAAAGTTTGGAAAAGAATGTGCCAATGACGAACCTAAAAATGAATGGTATCAGTTATTATATATAGAGTGCCTGCACAATAAGCGCCAGTTCGAAGAAGCCGCAGATGTCTATTCACGGTTGATCAAAAATTACCCTAACCGTTCAGAATTTTATGAAGGCCTTGCAGCTGAATATATGTACGCCGGTAATTACGAAAAGTCATATAAAACCTATGATGAACTGGAAAAAAAATTCGGACAAAATGAAGCGTTTACCTTAAACAAGATTAAACTTTTAAAACAGTTAAAGAAAAACAATGAAGTTGAACTGGAATTAAAAAAATTAATCCAGATGAATACCAATGAAGCAAGGTACTATACTTACCTGGCTGAATTCTATCAGGAAACCGCCCAGAACGACAAGGCACTAAGTACCTACCAGGAAATTTTGAAAATTGACCCAAGAAATCCCATGGTGCATTTAGCCATGGCGGATTATTACAAATCACAAAACGATAAAGAAAATTTTTATAAAGAAATAAAAATTGCTTTTGAGAATCCGGATCTGGATGTGGATACCAAAATAAAAATATTGGTTTCGTATTACGAATTATCGGAGGTGAATGCTGTTTATAAACAACAGGCCATGGAGCTTTGCGCCATCACTTTAAAGCTTCACCCCGCCTCAGCCGATGCGCATAGTATTTCCGGGGATTTTTTATTAAAAGACAAGAAGGTCAAAGAAGCAAGGGAAGAATACCTAAAAGCCACTCAGATTGACAAAAGCCGTTTTTCAATATGGCAGCAGCTATTGGCTGTGGAAGCAGATCTTAACGCTTACGCAGATTTAGAAAGCCATAGTGCGGAAGCCATGGAATTATTTCCCAATAATCCACTAACTTATTATTTCAATGGCTTTGCCAATACCCAGTTAAAAAAGTTTGATGCTGCCATCAGGGCTTTGGAAGACGGGATTGAATTTGTGTATAACGATAAACCTTTACTGCTGGAATTTTACACCAATCTTGGCAATGCTTACAATGCGGTAAAAAACTTTCCTAAATCGGACGAGGCCTTTGATGACGCATTAAAGGTGAACCCTGATGACGCGTCTGTTTTAAACAACTACGCCTATTTTTTATCGCTTCGCAAAGAAAAACTGGAAAAAGCTGAAAAGTTTTCCAGGCGCAGTAATGAGCTGTCACCCAATAACCGTTCTTATATTGATACTTATGGATGGATCTTATACCAACAGGGAAAGTATAAAGAAGCCGAAGAGTGGTTAAGCAGAGCCGTTAAATTAGGGTCTAAAAGTGCTATTTCCGAACATTACGGAGATGTTTTATATAAACTCGACAGAAAAGAAGAAGCCCTTAAATACTGGCAGGAAGCAAAAACTGCCGGTGGCGGTTCAGAATTATTAGATAAAAAAATAAGCGAGAAAAAATTAAATGATTAAAAAACAATCCATATCCGTCCTTTTGTTTTGCATGTCTTTCATGTTTGTATTTATGTTATCCTGTAAATCAAAAAAACATACGCAGCAAACAACTACTGCCCAATCATTAGACACAGCAGGAAAGTGCCGGTTAAACTTTAAATTAGCTAAATCACTTTCAAAACATATTAAAGAAGCAGAATTAAAATATAACTGGCTCAACGCCAAAGCTGACGCGGAAGTAACTATTGACGGCGAGGATCACAAACTCGATGTGCGCGTGAAAATAAAAAAAGACAGCGCTATCTGGATCTCGATACAAGCCGTTGGATTAATTGACATTGCCAAACTATTGATCACAAAAGACACCGTTAAAATGGTGGTATATACCAAAAAACAATATTTTAAAGGAGACTTTAATTATATCAACCAGATCTTGAATGCCGATCTTGATTTTGATTTGATCCAGGCAGCCCTGATTGGTAACAGTGCCGATTTTGATGATGATGACAGTAAAATGAAACCGGTAGTTGACCGTGAGAACTGCCGTTACCTGTTAGGCACCGAACGCAGACGGAAATTACGCCGAATCACCAGCGGACAGGATTCTCTGAAACGCTCTCTGCAAACGATGACTTTAAACCCTGACAACTACAAGATCATCAGCAATAATTTTGAAGATGTAACTACTAACCGAAGTTTTCACGCCAATTATGACAATTTTAACGTGAAAGACTCTGTTTTTGCACCACACAATGTTAATATTGAGATCAAGGCAGAGAAGAAAATAGACCTTAAAATTAGCTATGTTCGCATAGAGATAAATCAGCCTCAAAAATTAACGCTGAACATACCAAAAAATTATGATCCGATTCCTGTTAAAAAAGAAAAACAATAGCATCTGTATATGCGTACTTTTCTTTTTTATTAGTGTTTCAAATCCTCTATTTGCTCAAACAAAAGGCCAGCCTTCCCAAAAAGATTTATTGAATAAAAAAAACAAACTGAATGATGACATCAAACAGTTGAACTCTCAATTAAGTCAAACCAAGGCCAATAAGAAATCACAGATCAATACGATTGTTGTGATTAATACCAAAATAAAAGTCAGGGAAGAACTCATCAGTACCATTAATGCAGAACTGGCGCAAATCAATTCAAGAATTAAAAAAAATGTTACGGAAGTAAATGCCCTCATGGCAAGCCTTGAAAAATTAAAAAGTGAATACGCCAAGATGATTTATTTTGCGCAACGCAACCAGGATTCCTATACCAAGATTATGTTTTTGTTCTCTTCAGGAAATTTTAACCAGGCTTACATGCGCATTAAATATTTTCAGCAGTATGCCGCATTTCGCAAAAAGCAGGCCAATGAAATTATAGCCACTCAGGTGATCCTGAATGACAAACTCAAGGAACTGGAAGGACAGCGCCATGAAAAAAATGTATTGTTGGGAAATGAAAAAGAAGAAAAGACACAATTGGATGGCGAAAAACAGCAGCAGGAAATTGTATTGAGCGAATTGCAGCAACAGGAAAAGGAATTGAAGGAAGAACTGGAAAAGAAGAAAAAAGATGCTGAAAATTTACAAATAGCCATTAAACGATTGATTGAAGCTGAAATAAAACGGAAGATGGAAGAGTCTGCCAAAATTGCGGCTGAAAAAGCGGCTAAGGCCGCGAAAGCTGAAAAAAATAAAACGAAACCAAAAACCAAAGCGAAAACGGATGTTAAAACGCCGGAGACCAGACCAACTGCACCCGAGTTAACAGAAGAAGCTGAAGCCTTAGGAGCAGACTTTGCCAGCAGCAGAGGGAAACTACCCTGGCCGGTAACGAAAGGCGTCATTTGCCAGCCTTATGGCGAATACGAACATCCCGCTATTAAAGGCTTTATGATGAATAACAATGGCGTGGAGATTTGCGCCAATAAAGGTTCCCAGGCGCGTACCGTGTTTGAAGGCGAAGTAACCAGTATTGCCATCTCACCAACCGGCGGAAAACTGATCATCATCCGCCATGGTGAATACCTGAGCGTTTACAGTAACATTGGAGAAGTATTTGTAAAACAGGGCGACAAAGTCAGCATCAAACAAAACATAGGTACCATCCTCGATGAAGATGGTAAAACCAGTATGAACCTTCAGATCTGGAAAGGACAAAGGACCATGGACCCAAGCGGCTGGTTGTTCAATGCGAGGTAAGCTTTGAAGGCCTATAATAACCTTACCTGATAATTACCAGTTTACTTCTATACACAGAATGATCAACAGAGACATCTATAAAATAGATTCCATTTGGTAAATCCGCAAGGTCAATTACATTGTTATTATTATCCAGTAAAACAGATTTTAAAACTGCGCCCTCTATAGATACAATTTTCGCGTTATAAGAATTTTCGGTGTTAATATTTACAAGATCTAACTGTATGAAATCTGCAGTAGGATTCGGGTAAATTAAAATTTTCTGATCATTTTTTAAATTCTCCTCAATACCCACACAATCATAGGTAGCTAAATGAAGAGTATAAGTAGCACTGCAACCTGAAGAGTATGTATAACTATAGTAACCAAGGTCACTACCTATACTTGCCGGAGCGGTGTATGTGTTTCCGGCAATATTAGCACCTGTGAATGTCCCCCCATTGGGAAATCCTGTTAAAGAAAATGTGGTGTGTGGGCAACTATTTATTGGGCTATCAGGAGAATACGCGTATTCCACTTGTATAGTATCGTAGGCATAACTCGTACAGCCATTTATGTCTTGAATTGCATAAAAATAAACCACTTTACCTGTATCATAAAATAAAATTTCCGGCTGAAAATATTCAGTATATAGGGTATCGTCTGAAACAATAACTAACTGAGTTGCTTGGGGACCGAAATACCCCCCTGAAGGTAAACCACTGAGAGGTATCTTGTCACCAAGGCAACAGGACGTTGCTGGATTGATAATTTGAGGCTTTGGAGGATCTGGATGAACCGTAATATTTAAGGTTGCCGTTTTATTACAGGTTGAAGTAAAATAAACCGGAATAATTCCACTACCTGAAATATTTGGATCAAAAATATTACCATTATAAACACCACTACCTGTAAAAATACCGTCCATCGAAAATTGTGTTGGCAAGCTAAAACCTGAACCTAAACATGTTGACATTGTAAATGTTAAAGGCGCTATTGAAAAATTTTTAGTTGTTGTGTTTGAGCAACCGCTTTGATCTGAAACGGTGTATTGAATTGAAACAGTATTTGTGGAAATGTTTGAAGAGTAAAAGACATTCCCACTCACTCCGCTACCACTGAAAATTCCACTACCGGGGTTACCGCTTAAAACGAGAGAGTCACCTTTACAGATAGAAGTGGAAGAATTGGTAATTTGCGGCGGATTTGGCAATGAGAACACCGTAATATCTAAAGTTGACGTGTTCACACATCCATTTGAAGCATAGGCCTTATAATTTCCAACACTATCATTGAAAAATACATTATTTTTTACACCGAAGCCATTGAAATACCCTGTTCCAATTTGATCTAAATGCAAGCTATCACCCAAACAAAGAGATGTTTGGGTTAAAGAAAAGGAAGCACTTGTGTTAAGAGGCGTAATTTTATACCCATATGAAATTAATTTGCCCGGATAATGAGAATCTATTAATAACCAACCATTGATCGTATCATTATTCGTAGAAATATTTCTAAATCCTACGTAAAAAGAATCAACGACCTGACCGCAAAACTGTTGAGGAAAAGAATATAAAGAATAATAATAAACAAAACGAGATCCTGTATTATTCCAGTTCAAATTAGAATTCAATGGTGTGCCATAGGATAAATTCTGGATGGTATTGGTAAATGTGCAATTCGAACCGACAGCAGGGCCAAATAGAAATGTAACATTTGTCAGAGATGAAAGTTTAAAATATTTATATTCCCATTGTCCAGTACCTGCACAAGCAGGGCCAGAAGGCGTGTTACAGGAAACATGAATACTTTCAAAATCAATATCAGAACTACCATCCGCATTTAGGTCAAGATGATAATGTTGTCCTGGTGAGAACCCATTACCGGCAATGAATGAGTTATTGACTTTTTTATAAAAACAACTGGTATCGCCGGCAAAAAAAAGCTGGGCAAAAAACGCAGAACTAACTGACAAGAAAAACACTAACAAACAAATTTTTTTCATGAATCAAAATTAACCGATATTAAATTTACTTAAAATAAGCTGCAACTGCAATTAATGCTAATTCACAAATCCCATCAATTGACGCCTGAATCCGTCGCGCCAATCTCACTGGTTTTTTGAACAATCTGGTGAATGATATCATCAAATGCTACAGTCGTTTTGTGAAGGTTTTTAATAACTTCCGTATTCTTTGGATCCGCAGGATCATCCATATTAAACAAACTGATAAGTCCAAGGATATGAGCAACCGGAGCCCTCACCTGGTGCGATTGAAGAAACGCAATTTCAAACAACTTTTCATTTTGAACACGGAGTCTCTCAAGGGCCACCTGTTTCTCCGTCTTCGCTTTTGCTTCATCTAAAGCACGAATAATTTTTTGATTGACCGTTGACAGCTTTCCTTTTAATGCATAATCCGTTATGCCATTTTTAATCAATTCCACCGCGTTTTCTTCACCGATGGTTCCGGAAACGATGATAAAAGGAATTGACGGACACTTTTTTTGTTTAATGTTAAACGCAGAAACTCCATCGAAAGAAGGCAATGAATAATCCGATAAAATGATATCAGGTTTAAAAGTTTCCAAACTGTTTTCAAAGTCCTCGCGCGTTTGAACGAGCTTGGTAGTATAACTTAATGTGGATTTCTTCAATTCATATTGAAGCAATTCGACATCGTTTTTGTCGTCCTCAAGGATCAGTATTTTAATTTTATAGTTCATCAGGTCCTTAATTGTTTAGTAATGAAAATTGGAAAACGGCACCTTCGTTAGGCGTACCTTCTGCCCAGACACGGCCGCCATGTTTTTGTATAATTTTATGTACGATTGCGAGTCCAACGCCCGTTCCTTCAAACTCTTCATGCGAATGTAAACGTTGAAAAACTCCAAATAACTTATGAGCGTAATCCATGTTAAAACCAACACCATTGTCTTTAATCGAAAAAACAATTTCATTATTTCTTTCTTCGGATGAAATTTCAACCACAGGCACTTCATTTTTTGAAGAATATTTAATAGCATTGGATATTAAATTAAGCATCACCTGGTGTAGTAATCGTTGGTCAGCTTTGATATTGTGAAGCGTCCCCATTTTTATCTTCGCCCGGTGTTTCATAGAACGATGGATTTCGATAAGAACATTATCCACCAGCTCATTCATAACAATATCCCGCTTCTGCACCTCTTTCCGGCCCAGTTTAGAAAACTCAAGTAATTCATCAATCAATGTTGACATGCGTATGGTGTTATTGCAAATGGCATCAAGGATTTGCCTGCCGTTTTCATCTAACACTTTCTCATAATCCATTTTGAGAATGTTCGAATAGCCGTTAATGGCTCTCAAAGGTGCTCGTAAATCATGAGACACAGAATAACTAAATGATTCCAGTTCTTTATTTATGTTCCGGAGTTCCGCATTTAATTCAAATAAGGCGGCTTCCTGTTTATGCTTATCAATAAAAAAATTGACCTTATTAATTAATATTTCAGGTTGGAACGGTTTGGTAATAAAACTAAATGCTCCATTCTCGTATCCCTTAAAAACATTTAAATTATCTGTATAAACAGCGGAAATAAAAATAAACGGCAAATGGGCCGTTTTTGGTTCTTCTCTTAATATAGCCGCCAATTCATAACCGTCCATTTCAGGCATTTGAACGTCTAATAAAGCCAGGCAAAAGTCATGCTTTAAGGTAGCCTTTAATGCATCGTTTCCACTGGAAGCCTCCACAAGCTCTATATCCAGGTGTTTCAAAACAGTTCTTAACGCAACCAGGTTCTCCGGTCTGTCGTCAACAATAAGTATTTTTGGTTTTATATTCATAACAGAAATTTTTATAGGACACTATTCTGTATCTATTTACTTAACCATACACGCATCAATGATAATAACCGATCGACATCAATTGGTTTGGTAATATAATCGTTAGCCCCTGCGTCTATACATTTCTTCTTATCTTCTTTCATGGCTTTTGCTGTGAGCGCTATAATCGGTAAACTCCGAAATTTTTCATCCGAGCGAATGATTCGCATCGCTTCATATCCATCCATCTCAGGCATCATAATATCCATTAACACAAGATGTATCGCAGTTCCTTTTTTTAATTCTTCTACCGCTACTTTACCATTTTCCGCTTTAACGATTTCCATCCCTCGCTCTTTTAAAATTTTAGACAGAGCAAATACATTCCTCATATCGTCATCAACCAGTAAAATTTTTTTCGAGTGAAAAATAACTTCTTTGTCATATAAATTATTAATCATTTGTTGTTTGGATGTCGGCAAATTTCGGATCGTTCGATGAAGAAAAAGAGCAGTTTCATCAAGAAGACGTTCCTCAGATTTCACACCTTTAATGATAATACTATCAGCGCATTTTTGAAGCTCATAATTTTCTTCCTTCGTCAACTCTCTACCTGTGTAGATAATGATCGGAGGAACGTGTTTATCGGGAATTTTTTCAAGAGCATGAATTAATTCAAATCCATCCATATCCGGCAGGCCAAGATCAAGAACGATGCAGTCGACATGATTTTCAGTAAAAAAAGTAATGGCCTCTTTAGCCGTGCCCGCTTCAAAACATTTTACATCTCCATTACCAATCAATTTTTTGATGGCCGTTCGTGAATTTTCATCATCTTCAACGATCAGCAAATTTTTCATTTTCCGGTTCACGAAACTTTCAATCCGGCTGAACGAATCCTCCAGGTCTTTCTTATCAATTGGTTTTGTTAAATATTCTATCGCTCCATTCTTGATAGGATCCATGGAACGTTCATTCACAGAAATAATATGCACGGGAATATGTCGTACGATCGGATTTGCTTTTAATTCTGAGAGCACCTGATGCCCATCCATACCAGGAAGATCAATATCCAGAATAATAGCATGAGGATTGAACTTAATTGCAAGTGCCAATCCATCTTCCCCCGTGGCCGCCGACAGACATTTAAAGCCCTTGTTATTTGCCTGCTTTAACAATATATCCGCAAATTTAAGATCATCTTCTATTACCAGGATAATCTTATCATCTTTCGTGATCAATTCCCGGTCATCTCTTAATGTTGGATAATTCAGGTACTTGCTGTCATTGGTTGCACGTGAAGTGTACGGCGACGGTTTATGGTCAGGTATTGTCCGTGTGTGACTCATTTCCTGTTCGATCTCAACAGGCAATACAATTGAAAAAACAGAGCCTTCATTAGGCTTACTGCTCACTCTGATTTCGCCGCCTAATAACTTTGCTAACTCTCTTGAAATAGAAAGACCAAGGCCTGTGCCTCCATACTTTCTGGATGTACCGCCATCTGCCTGCTGAAAAGCTTCAAAAATAGCCGCCTGTTTCTCTTTTGCTACTCCTATTCCCGTATCTGACACTGAAATTGCTAATGTTTTTTTATCGTGACACTCTACACTTAAATCTATATGCCCTTTTTCAGTAAACTTAATGGCATTGGATAAAAGGTTCTTCAGAATCTGACTTAACCTCTGTGAATCCGTCTTCATAAATTCAGGCAGTTCAGTCCCGAATGTGCATAAAAGATCAAGCCCCTTTTCGCTGGCCTGTAATTTAAAACCCCTCAGAATATCCTCCATAAAATCCTTTATCGAAATTTTTTCGATATTAAGTGACATTTTACCCGCTTCAATTTTTGAAAGGTCCAGCACTTCGTTAATTAAAATAAGCAAATCATGGCCGCTTTTATATATAATCTTGGCGCTTTCAACCTGGTCCTCTGTCAGATTTTCCTTTTTATTCTCAGACAGATCTTTTGACAGAATCAATAAACTATTCAGAGGAGTTCTTAACTCATGTGACATATTAGAAAGAAATTCTGATTTGTACTTGCTGCTTACCTCCAACTGCTTCGTTTTCTGTTCTATGTCATATTTTGAAGCTTCCACCTCTTTGTTTTTCATTTCAAGAGATTGTGTCTGCGCCTCCAGTTCCTCATTCGTCATACGCAGCTCCTCCTGCTGTTGCATCAGGTTCTGTGACTGCTCCTCCAGTTCCTCATTCATTTGCTTCAATTCTTCCTGCTGAGTCTGAAGTTCCTCACTTTGAAACTGTGTCTCGTGCAATAGCTCCTGAATGCGTTTCCTGGCCAGGGATGAATTAATACTTATCGCAATACTCTCCATTGAATTGCTGATAAATTCTTTTTCCGTTTCCGTAAAATCATGAAGCCTGCCGATTTCAATAACACCCAAAGTATGACCTTCGCATAAAAAAGGAGTTATTAATAAATGTGTTGGTTTAGCATCCAAAACCGACGACGTGATCCTTATCTGATCACCCTTTATATCAGATATCAAAACCGGTTTTTGCTCGTAAGCCACCTGCCCGATTAATCCTTCGTTCATCAAAAACCGCTGTTTTGCTTCCCCAATTGATGAAAACGCATATTGCCCCTGCATGGTGAGCGCATTTTCACTCTCATCATATAAATAAACAGCACCAATGTTTGCTTTCAGGTAGTTGCATAAAAAACTAATGGTATTGGTTGCCAGGTCTTTGATCCCCTGATCACCCATCAGTTTTTCGTTTAATAAATTCTGACCTGCTGTCAGCCAATTGTGCTTGGTATTTGAAGCAGTCGTTTCGCGCAGCGAAATAGTCATTTTCTTCAATGCATTCCCAAGCATATCTTTATTCGAACGTGGAATGAAATCAACGTCATAATCGCCAGATGCAACATTATCGGCACTTTCGGTTACTTCGTGAAAACTTTTATTGATATTCTCTAATGAATCAAAAACAGGCTTTAATTCGTCTCTCGTGTGATCCTCAATAGTGTCTTTTGTAAATTCTCTGCTTGCTATCTTTTCAGCTTCTTTCGCAATCACTGAAATTCGTTTTGTGATACTTTGTATAATCCAATAAGCAATCATCACCGATACCAGAATAATAGCGATTGTCAATACGGCAATTAAACGTATGGCGGCAGCATAACTTTTGTCGTTTTGCTCTTTGTCAATTACCATACTCTTCTCATTCTTGTCAATGAGTTTCGTTAACTCATCAACGATTTTGTCCCTCGTTGTTAATCCCTTGCCGATAGAAATAGCAAAAGCCTTGTCATTCTCATTCTGTAAAGCGAATTGAACAATATCATCCAGATCAGACCTGTACTTTGCCCAGATATTCTTAAAATTATCCAGGATGACTCTGCCCTCTTTGTCCACTAAAGACTCTAACTCTACAGTTTGTTTATCAATAGATATTAATGCTGCATAAATACGATCTTTGTAAAAATCTTTACGTATGCTGTTTTTTTCCAATATGATATTCTTTTCATGCCTCCCTGCGTCTAAAACCCCAATCATCAATTCATGAGAGAGGGTTATCTTTTTTGCAGATACATCGACAATATTTTGCAACCGGTCATTCGAATCGGAAAATTTATTGACGATAAAAAGCAACGTCAGTATAAGGCCCGTTAAAATAATTGTAAAGCCGACGAGTAATTTTCCTTTAATTGTTAGCGTCATGGTTTTGAAATATTTTGTTTATTCATTTTTATCAATAAGTCGGTTATTTTTTCAAGTGGCAAAATGTGATCAGGACCGATAGATATAGCAGACTCCGGCATAAAATCATACTCAGCATCTTCAGGATCCTGTACAATCGTTAAACCGCCCAGATCCTTTATTCTCTTTAAACCTGAAGTACCATCTGAATTTGAACCAGTGAGCACAATACCAATTAATTTATTTTTATAGGCGTCAGCAGCGGATTCAAAAAGCACATCAATCGATGGGCGGGCAAAATTTATTTTTTCATCAATGGTGAAAGAAAAAGTTCTGTCTTTTTCAATCAATAAATGATAATTTGCCGGCGGAAAATAAACTTTTCCAGGTTCTATTATTTCCTTCTCATCGGCCTCCTTCAATGCAAGATTGCTTTTCTCATTTAAAAATCTGATCCATTGATTATCGGATCTGGCACTTATATGGGAAACAATAATAATAGGAATAGCAAAATGTTTAGGCAACATCGAAAACATTTTTTTCATGGCGTTTATTCCACCTGCAGAGACTCCTATCACAATTGCATCATACAACATTCTAATATTTCTTTTTATATATGCGTTGTGTTTTGTCCAATTCAAGATACTGATCATACAAATCCGTAAAACGTAAACTTTCTTTTGTGCCTAAACAAAGAATCCCTCCTTTAACAAGACTTTCATGAAATAAATTCTGAACTTTATTCTGTAAATTTTTGTCGAAATAGATCATCACGTTCCTGCATAAAATAAGATGAACTTCAGCAAAAACACTATCCGTAACCAAATTATGATTTGCCCATACGATGTTGTTTTTTAACGACTGATGCATTATGACATGACCGTAGTTGGAACTGTAATAAGTTGAAAAAGACTCCTTTCCACCTGCTAATTGATAGTTGGTTGTATACTCTTTTATCAGCTCATTAGGATAAATTCCTTCTTTAGCGTGATTCAGAGCTTGTTGATTAAAGTCAGTCGCATAAATTGTTGACCTGTCGTACAGCCCTTCTTCTTTCAATAGTATTGCCATAGAATAAGCTTCCTCACCGGTTGAGCATCCTGCGTGCCATATTTTAATAAAGGGATACGTTTTTAAAATTGGAATGACATTTTCGCGAAGTGACTTATAAAATTTTGGATCACGAAACATTTCCGTCACCGTGATTGAAAGTTCATGCATCAGATCGGCAGCGAACAATTCATCATTCATAATCCGGCCTTTCATTTGACTGACATCTTTTATTCCGGACATGAGCATTCTATTATAAAGTCTGCGCTTAATATGCGCTTCAGAATATTGACGAAAATCATAACCATATTTCTGATATAAAATATCTAAAATCTCGGCGGGATTTATTTGTAAATGCAATTGATGAGTATCAATAGGCTTTCGATTGTTCATAGACCCTGTAACGAATACCAATCAATGCAGTATTCAAGTTTCATTAAAATTATAGTACGACCTAAAATACTCTATAATTCCGACATTCTGTTGCATAAATCACCTATTAGATCAACGAGTATTAAGAAAATCTTACACGTTAGAAAAAATCAGGGAAAATTGTTTAAATGGAAAATATGATCGATAAAATTAAACGAAGGGCATACGAAAATAAAATAGTGAGGAATAATTCAGTCTTAAAAGACATTTTTTACATCAAAACTAATTTTTCTTCCAATTAATTAAGTCCTTGCCTATATCATTGCGGTAGTATTTCCCTTCGTATGAAACAGTTTCAGCCGCTGCAAAACTTTTTTCCACAGCTTCTTCAATCGTCTTTCCAAACGAAGTAATTGCAAATACACGCCCTCCATTGGTGACAACCTCTCCATCTTTTAATGTTGTGCCGGAATGAAACACATGACTGTCTTTTGAATTGTGAATTCCGGTAACTACCTTGTTCTTCTCGTAATCTTCCGGATAACCTCCGGACACAAGTACCACGGTAGTTGCGATATCAGGTGTAACACTAAACTGTTTTTCGTGCAGTGTTTGCGTAGCCACGCCTTGCAGCAAGTCTAAAAAATCAGACTCTATTCTGGGGATTACTACTTCAGTTTCAGGATCACCCATTCGGCAATTGTATTCAATGACACTTGGTTCTCCGTCGCAATTCATTAACCCGATAAAAATAAACCCTCTGTAATCAATCCCATCTTTTAATAAGCCATTGATGGTTGGCTTCACAATTTTTTCTTCCACCTTTTTTATAAAGGCTTCATCAGCAAATGGCACAGGACTGACAGCGCCCATACCACCGGTATTTAAACCAGTATCGCCTACACCAATGCGTTTATAATCTTTTGCAGCCGGCAATATTTTATAAGATTTTCCGTCCGTTAGAACAAAAACAGATAATTCAATCCCTTTTAGAAATTCCTCAATCACGACAGTGCTACCTGCATTACCAAACTTGGCATTTAAAATCATATTCTGAAGTTCACGTTTCGCCTCCTCTTTATCATCCAAAATCAAAACTCCTTTTCCTGCCGCCAAACCATCCGCTTTTAAAACATAAGGCGCCTCCAGAGAATCAATAAAGGCATCTCCTTCCTGGATATTATCTTTTGTAAAGCTTTTATACTTTGCTGTTGGCACGCCATGCCTCTGCATAAATTGTTTGCTGAAATCCTTGCTTCCTTCCAATTGGGCTCCGTCCTTCTTAGGCCCGATTACAGGAATTTCCTTCAATACCTCATCCTGCAAAAAATAATCATGGACACCTTTAACCAATGGATCTTCCGGACCAACTAATACCAGTTCGATGTTTTTTTCCCAGACTAAATTTTTAATCGCATCAAAATCCGTTGCTGAAATAGGAACATTGGTACCACATTGAGCAGTCCCCGCATTTCCCGGAGCGATATATAAATTTTCTAACTGTTTGCTTTGAGCTAATTTCCAGGCAAAAGCATGCTCTCTACCACCTGATCCTAATATTAATACGTTCATAGAATTGAATAAAGTGTAAAAATAAAAAATCCCATCTTAAAAGACGGGATTGATTTAAAAGTTTTAAAAACTATTTTAATGTTTTCTTTTACTGAAACTTGCATTGCCTCTTACGCGCGTATTCGCACGCTTTCTGTTTTGCTGGGCAATGATGCCATCTGTAAAACGTTTTCCTTTAGTACGATTTCTTGAAAATAATTTAGGCTGCTCTTTTCTTTGCTTGATGCCTGGTTTTGTTTTATGATAAACCCAAGGGCCCTGGCTTTTTTTACCTTTAAATACACGTGCAATAAATCCTTTTTTATTTCCACCTTTAGCAAACGCATGCGCATTTCCTTTTGATTTATTGCCAAATAATTTATGACCTCCTCCACGCTGATTTCTATGCTCTCTTTTTCTACCACCCTTTACCTGCGCCATTATAGGAGTCGTAACTCCTATCGCTAAAAGTAAAAAAACAAGGGTAAAAAGTCTGGTCAGTTTCATCTACTACAATATTATACAAATAAAATCACAAAATCCAATGATTCATCGAATATTAGCCCAATATCATGGCAAGATTTAAACAATTTAGCATTTATAACTTGTTTATTCAATAAAACTACAGAATCATTTTAAACAAATTAAGTCCACTATTTATTCTAATGATAAAATATGTAGATTCGTACTGATGACTGTAAGTGCCATAGAAGTTGGCGATTTTTTAAGCCAAAGTAAAAACGAATTAATTGTGGATGTGAGAGCTCCAATTGAATTTTTAAAAGGACACGTTCCGAATGCAGTTAACATTCCTCTATTTGAAGACACAGAGCGGGCTGAAATTGGGACGCTATACAAACAACAAGGAAAAGATACCGCCGTTAATCGGGGTTTAGAAATTGTTTCGCCCAAAATGACCTCGTTTGTTGACAGGGTAAAAAAGTTATCGAAAAACAAAAAAGTATTTGTGTATTGTTTCAGAGGAGGCATGCGCAGCAATAGTTTTGCATGGCTCATGAATACATCCGGGCTCGACGCATGCATTATGAAAGGCGGGTATAAAGCTTTTCGAAATCACGTCTTGTCTGATTTTGAGAAAGAAAGAAAGATCATTTTATTAGGTGGCAAAACAGGGAGTGGAAAGACTGATGTTTTAAAAAAACTAAATGACTTAGCAGTTCAAATAATCGATCTCGAAAAAATTGCGCATCACAAAGGATCAGCATTCGGAGGAATCAATGAACAAAAACAAAATCCCCAACAGGTGTTTGAACATGAAGTATTTCATCAGCTATCACAATTGAATCCTGATGCGTACGCTGTGCTTGAAGACGAAGCACAATCGATTGGTTATAATAAATTACCACACGGACTATGGAAACAAATGGAGAAATCGACTATCATTAAAATGGAGATCCCATTTGAATTAAGGGTTCAAAAACTGGTCGAAGATTATACAACTGTTGATATTGAATCATTGAAGAACTGTGTGATAAAAATATCTCAGCAATTAGGATCATTGAATACAAAACTGTGCCTGGAGTATTTGGATGCTCATAACTTAGCAGACGTAGCTCGCCTATCACTTTTATACTACGACCGGGCCTACGAGTTTAGTTACAAAAAAAAGAAACAACCGATTGTTTATATGAATTCCAATACCATTGATGCGGAAGTGAATGCACTGAAAGTAAAACAAATTATTGAATCTTTAAATTAAATCATGTCCGTGAAATTAACTCAATATAGTAAAGCGTCAGGTTGTGGATGCAAAATTGCACCGGCAGTTTTGGAAGAAATATTGAGTGGTTGCAAACAGAACATTGTTTTCCAAAATTTGTTGGTCGGAAATGAAACGAAGGATGATGCGGCTGTTTACGAATTAGAAGATGGCAACTGTATTATCAGCACCACCGATTTTTTTACACCCATCGTTGATGAGGCATTTGATTTCGGGAAAATTTCCGCCTGCAACGCCATCAGTGATATTTACGCGATGGGAGGAAAACCATTAATGGCAATAGCAATTTTAGGTTGGCCGGTTGATAAAATCCCTACTGAGTTCGCGCAACAAGTTATTAAAGGCGCACAGGAGATGTGCTCCAGGGCAGGAATTCCTCTTGCCGGAGGGCACAGTGTAGATACTCAGGAACCATTATTTGGCCTGGCTGTTACAGGCATTGTCAAAAAAGAAAATATTAAAAAAAATAATTCTATTAAAGAAAATGATATTTTATACCTCACTAAGCCACTAGGTATAGGCGTTTTAAGTACTGCCCTGAAACGTGGGCTATTGACAGAAAAAGATTACAGCCTGTTATTAGATCAAACTACTTCTTTAAATTCCATTGGTGAAAAGCTTGGTTCATTGAATTACGTTCATGCCATCACAGATATCACGGGCTTTGGTTTTGCAGGGCATTTACTGGAAATGTTAGCGGGAAATAATTTATCTGCACGTATCAAAAAAGAAAGTCTTCCGATTATGGAACCCGCGAAAGAATATGCAAAACAATTTGTCTTTCCGGATAACACAACAAGGAATTATAACAATCAATCCAAACACATTGCGGGGATGACGGATCTGGATTTTATTTTTTATTGTGACCCCCAAACATCCGGCGGATTATTGTTCAGTGTAGATGCAACTCATGAACAGGAAATGGATGAATTCCTGAACTCCTGTAGTCAGTTTTTTGCCAAAGTCGGTGAGATTACAACCAGGCTGGAAAAAGAAATTGTTTTTATTTAATACACACCGAATAAAATCTTTAAAGACTGTTTTAATGATAAATCTCTTGAACGACAGGCAACTATGAAAGAGATCAGAAAACTGGAAATGATGTTGATCAATCCGATCAGGATGATCCCAATAAAAACCGTTATAATCAAATCCAAGTGATATGATTGGCTTGAACCCATTGAGATACCGAAATTACCTGCAGAAATAGTAATATGTCGTATATCGAATGGAAGCCCAATAAACTTTCCGATGTTTCCTGCCATACCCAAACAAAAGCCTAAAAATAAATTGCCCATAATACCACCAAGATTGCGAGCAATAAAACCTGCAATCTCTTGTCTTTTCTTCTTACTATAGTTTTTTAATTTTGGATGTTTGATGATACGTGCATCAATTTCCGAAAAAACCACTTTATTATCCAAATAGCCAATCACAATTCCCGATAACGATAAAAACAGGCCCGTAATACACGCGTAAATTAAAGAAGCACTGTATAAAGGATGGTTGGAGTATAGTTGCTTTTTAGCCCCTGCATGATCAAATACATTGTAATGTAAATAGTGGCTTAGTACCCACGCTGATAAAAAGCATAAAGGCAAGACAATAACTAAATTTCCAACGAGAGAAACAAGCTGGCTACGAATAATCTGTTTAAACATCATCCATGGCTTCTTACTGGAATCACTTGCATTATCAATGCTTTCCGCAATGTAAGAGGCAGTCATTGAAGGTTGCTTGGTGGCCAGCGTTAAATGTAATAAGTGCATTAGCACAAATCCCAAACCATAGTTTAATCCAAATAAAAAGCCTTCAAAGAATAGAGAAAAATTCAGAATATGAATGTAATGTTTGATGTACACCAAAAATACTACTACTAATCCTCCTCCCATTGCTGATCGAAACAACTTTTGATTCTCTTTATTTGAAAACCCGATATAATGCTCACCCTTTTCTGAGGTGTGACTAACAATTCGATAAGCTAATAAATTTGTATTTTCTTTAATCAGGATCCTAATACTATTCTTTGTTTGTTCTGCTTTTACAAGATCCTGGAACAGTTGTGAGACAGTTAGTACTTTGTTGCTCTCTTGTTTTGTAATGAATAAGTTCAATAACAGTCGCAATCTGCTAATGTGCTGCCGCGCCCTGATCAGTAAAAGTGTTAAGTGGAGACTGGTTCCAATTTCATCTTTTCTATTCTGAATTTCATTAAATAAATTCTCAACGCAGTCTATGTTACTTAATAAAACACTTACTTCTTTGTCAACGTAAATGTTTGAATTTGATAAATTGTTTTTTACAAATAAAGATGCCTGAAGATTTAATTCAAAGAAAGGAGAATCACTGTCATCAAACTTTGGCAATTTATTTACAATATATGGATCAATACCTATAGAAGTTAATCTATGACATAAAATAATAATAGCATTGTATAACTGACCCGTAACCTTTTCAGAAAGTGAAACAAGGTGATTTGTATCTATCAGTTTTGATATCGCTTCCCAACTTGAAAAATTGATTCTCTGAATCCAAAGATAATCTGTTCGTTCAGAGAACAAAAAATTCAAAAAATGATGAAATTCATCTTTATCTGAATTAACCGGCAAAAATTTATGTTTAAAGCGTAAATAAATTTCAGGAAAAAGTCCCCTGTTTGAAAGAATGCCATAATCTGCAAAGGCATTTACAAAAAACGCATTATCCAGCGTGAAATAACATAATTGTGTAAATTCTATTTTAAAATCAACATCCATGGATTTCTGCAGAAGCAGTTCCTGAAGCTGGTCGTTAAATTCAGAATCATCGTTTTCTGATAAGGCTCTGATTTCTTCGATTAAAAAGAGAGTTTGCGGGCATTTATTTGACAAAGACATATATGTGTAAGGTAGTCATTAATATCCGGCGTTGTTTGTTTAACGTTTGTTAACCATCAAAACGTGCAATAAAAGCATTAAAACTCTCGTTTTTGCAATTAATAAAATAGTTTATCTTTGTTGTAATGGAAATTGTTAAAGGTTCAGGGGTTATCCCTGGTGCATTATTGGCAAAGGTGAATTCTCCTGCCGATCTTAAAAAACTAAAAGAAGAAGAGTTAGAAGAATTCTGTTCAGAATTGCGACAGTTCATTATCGACATTGTTTCTGTAAAAGGCGGCCATTTCGGTGCTTCATTAGGCGTAGTTGAATTAACAACTGCTTTGCACTATGTATTCAACACACCTTATGATCAATTGGTATGGGACGTTGGCCACCAGGCATACGGACATAAAATCATCACCGGCCGACGCGACATTTTCCATACCAACCGTATTTATAAAGGCATCAGCGGTTTCCCAAAACGTTCAGAAAGCGAGTACGATACGTTTGGCGTTGGTCACTCTTCTACTTCCATCGGCGGCGCTTTAGGAATGGCTGTTGCCAGCCAGTACAAAGGATTAAAAGACAAACAACACATAGCTGTGATCGGCGATGGCTCTATGACAGCCGGGCAGGCCTTTGAAGCATTAAATCACGCAGGAATTTCGAATAGCAATTTATTGGTAATACTGAATGATAATTGCATGAGCATTGATCCAAACGTTGGTGCTTTAAGAGATTACCTGACAGATATTACCACCTCACATACTTACAATAAAACCAAAGATAAAGTTTGGGAATTATTAGGAAAGATCAGCAAGTTTGGTCCGAACGCACAAGAGATTGCAAGTAAATTAGAGAATGCTGTTAAGACTTCTCTATTAAAGCAAAGCAATTTATTTGAATCATTAAAATTCAGATATTTTGGGCCTGTTGACGGGCACGACGTGGTTCGTTTGACGAAAATCATGGCCGATTTGAAAGATATTCCCGGCCCAAAACTATTACATGTTTTAACAAAAAAAGGAAAAGGCTATAAATTTTCTGAAGAAGGAAATGAAACCGTTTGGCATTCTCCGGGCTTATTTAATAAAGATACAGGCGAGATTATTAAAACAGTTCCAAAAGAACCTCAACCTCCAAAATACCAGGATGTGTTTGGTCACACCATTGTAGAATTAGCGGAACAAAATGATAAAATCATGGGAATTACTCCGGCCATGCCAAGTGGCTGTTCCTTGAATATCATGATGAAAGCCATGCCCGACAGGGCATTCGACGTAGGCATAGCTGAACAACATGCGGTTACTTTCAGTGCAGGACTGGCCACACAGGGCATGGTGCCTTTTTGTAATATATATTCTTCTTTCATGCAACGTGCCTATGATCAGGTGGTACATGACGTGGCTTTACAGAATTTAAAAGTAGTCTTCTGTTTAGACCGCGGCGGAATTGCAGGAGCAGACGGGCCAACGCACCATGGTGCTTTTGATATCGCTTATTTCCGTTGTATTCCGAACATGATTGTGAGTGCACCTATGAATGAAGAAGAACTACGAAATTTAATGTACACTTCTCAACTGGAAGATGTAACAGGACCTTTCAGTATTCGTTATCCGCGGGGCAATGGAGTTATGGTCAACTGGAAAACGCCTTTCAAAAAAATTGAAATTGGAAAGGGACGTAAATTGAATGACGGAAAAGAAGTTGCTATTTTATCTTTAGGGCATCCCGGCAATTTTGCCATCAAAGCGATCGAAAAATTAAAAGCAGAAGGGATTAGCCCTGCACATTATGACTTACGTTTTGCCAAACCACTGGACGAAACCATGTTACACGAAGTATTTAGTCGCTATAAAAAAATAATTACCATAGAAGACGGAACAATTGTGGGCGGTGTAGGAAGTGCTATTTTAGAATTCATGGCAGAAAATGACTACCAGGCACAGGTAAAACGCCTTGGTATTCCCGACCGATTTATCGAGCATGGAGAACCTAATGAGTTATACCTGGAATGTGGTTTCTCCGCTGAACAAATTCATAACGAGGTTTTAGAAATTTTAAAGGAGAAAAAAGAAAGTAAGATCGGTTAATTACAATATATTATATTTGAAAGAAGCGGTTTAAACAGGATTTGAACCGCTTTTCTATTTAACAGAAATTTTATTTTAATCCTCCCTTGTTTTCGCTAAATTTGTGTAAACACGCATTCCTTGGCTTCAGAACAAAATATACTTATTTTAAAACTTGACGAATTTATCCGCAAGTTTTATAAAAACCAATTGATCAAAGGCCTCCTCTATTCATTAGGTTTATTGGTTGCCGCCTTTCTATTTTTGGTAATCGCGGAATATTTCGGAGAATTTGGAACAACGACGAGGACCATTTTGTTTTACGCATTTGTAGCCGTTAGTAGTTTCGTACTTGGTAAGTATATTATTGTTCCGATATTAAAACTCAATAAACTGGGCGCTGTTATTTCTTATGACGACGCAGCGAAAATTGTGGGAACGCATTTTAGTACCATTAGTGATAAGCTTTTAAACACGCTTCAGCTGCAACGGAACTCAGGCTCTATTCTTTCATCCGAACTATTAACTGCCAGCATCAATCAAAAAATGCAGGAATTGAAACCAATTCCCTTTACTTCGGCTATTGACCTACGTGAAAATAAACGCTACCTGAAATTTGCGTTACCTCCACTTTTATTAATGTTATTGGTTTTCGTCGTTAAGCCGGGCATTATTAAAGATGGTACAGAGCGCATCGTATTCCATCAAACCTATTTCGAAAAACAAGCACCATTTCAGTTTGCAATAAACAATTCGTCATTGGAGGCGATTCAGCAACAGGATTATGTTTTAGAATTAAAGTTAAATGGTAACGAAATTCCTAATGAAGTGTTCATCAACGTTGATGGCATTGATCATAAAATGGAAAAAGTAGATAATCTGAACTATACCTATACATTTAAAAATGTACAAAAAAGTCAGGATTTCATATTTAATGCAGCGGGTTACAATTCTAAATCCTACGAGTTAAGCGTACTGCCAAAGCCAATGTTAATGAAGTTTGACATTCAACTGACATACCCGGCTTACCTCAACAAAAAAAATGAAACTGTCTCGAACATCGGAGACATGCAATTACCACAGGGCACTAAAATGCAATGGGTGTTTCATACCAAAAACACGGATAACATACTTTTGAACTTTGCGGACACAATAGTAGATATTAAGCGTTCTTCTGAGAATGAATTTTCATATGCGAGGCGAATGATGCAAAGTACTAATTACAGTATTAAAACCATGAACGGATTTTTAAAACACAATCCGGATTCGGTTAATTACACGTTGAATGTTGTACCTGACCAGGTGCCGTTGATTGATGTGAGTGAAAAGACAGACTCTTTAAATCCAAAAAATATTTATTTTTCCGGAACCATAAAGGATGATTATGGCTTTTCTCGCTTGATTTTTAAATACAATCATTATACACAGGACTCAACGGGTAAGACACAGGTTAAATCAGGGGAGCAACCAATGGGTTTGAACAAACAACAGATTACCCAACCCTATTATTATTTTCTGGATGCCTCTCGCTTTGATGTGTTACCCGGAGATAAAATCGAATATTATTTTGAGGTATGGGATAATGATGGCGTGTCAGGTGCCAAATCAGCGAAGACACAGACCATGTTATTTAAAGCTCCAACCATAGAAGAACTTAACCAGTCCACTGACAAAAATAATTCGGAGATTAAAAAAGATCTGGATGATGGAATCAAAAAAGCCAAAGACCTTCAGAAAGACATCAACGAGTTGAGCAAAAAACTCACCGAGAAGAAACAAATGGGTTATGATGAAAAGAAAAAATTAGAAGATATCCTGAAAAAGCAAAATGAATTAAAAAACAAAATAGAAGAAGCCAAACAGGAAAACCAATTAAACAACCAACAACAGCAGGAGTTTACACCACCGGATGAATCGTTACTGGAAAAGCAAAAACAATTGGAACAATTGTTTGAAAATATCATGACTCCGGAAATGAAAAAATTGTTTGATGAATTAAACAAACTCATGGAGAAACTGGATAAAAACCAGGTACAACAAAAACTCGAAGAAATGAAACTCTCCAATAAAGACATGGAGAAAGAACTGGACAGGACCCTGGAAGCTTTCAAACAAATGGAGGTGGAGCAAAAAATGCAGCAAGCACTTGATAAACTGGACGATTTGAAAAACAAACAAGAGGAACTGAAAAAAGAAACCGAAGGCAGTAAAGCAAAAGAAGAAACGAAAGAGAAAGAAGGGGCGAAAGGGAAAGAAGATACAAAAGAAGCGTCTTCCAAGGAACTGGAAAAAAAGCAGGACGATTTAAACAAACAATTTGATGATCTGAAAAAGGATCTGAAAGAACTTCAAGAAAAAAATGCAGCTTTGGAGCAACCGAATGAATTGCCTAAAACCGAAGAGAAGCAAAACGAAATTACACAGGAAATGGGGAAAAGTTCTGAGCAACTGAATCAGAACAATAAAAAAAATGCCTCCAAATCTCAGAAACAAGCTTCCGATAAGATGCAGGAGATGCAGCAGCAAATGCAGCAGGCAATGGATAAAATGGAGAAAGAAGAGCACGAAGAAGATATGCAGACACTTCGCCAAATCCTCGAAAACCTATTGAACTTATCTTTTGCCCAGGAAGATTTAATGACCCAACTCTCTAAATTAAAAACAGATAATCCCCAGTTCTTAAAAGTCACTCAAACACAAAAGAAACTACAGGATGATTCGAAAATCATTGAAGACAGTCTATTAGCTTTAAGTAAAAGGGTTCCCGCCATCAGCGCGATGGTAAACAGGGAAATTTCTTCCATACATATGAATATGGGTAAAGCGGTTTCTGAACTTGCCGAACGCATGCAATCGAATGCACAAATGAGAATGCAGTACTCCATGACTTCTATTAATAATCTTGCCTTGCTTTTGAACGAAAATCTGGAACAGATGCAAAAACAGGCCAAAGATGCAAAAGAAGGGAAGCCTGGAAGCGGAAGCTGTAAAAAACCGGGCAAGGGACAAAAACCAAGCAGCAAACCAGGCGACGGTAAACCAAGCATGGCTAACATGAAGCAAATGCAGCAGCAATTAAATAAGCAATTGGAAGAATTGAAAAAAGCCCTGGAACAACAGGGTAATAAACCCGGTGGGCAAAAACCGGGTAATAAACCGGGAGATAAACCTGGTGGGCAAAAACCAGGTGGCCAGCAAGGCATGGGCCAGCAGGGACAACAGGGCACCATGCCGGGTCTTCAGGGACAGGGAATGAGTGAGCAATTGGCTAAAATGGCTGCTCAACAGGAAGCCCTAAGGCGCCAAATGCAGCAAATGATGGATAAAATTAAAAAAGAAGGTGGTTCAAACCCAGGCGGCAACGTGGCGGAATTGATGGAACAAACTGAAAAAGATATTGTTAACCGTCAAATTACCCAGGAAACCATGAAACGGCAGCAGGACATTATTACTAAACTTTTAGAAAGCGAGAAAGCCGAGCGCGAGCGCGAGCAGGATGAAAAAAGAAAGAGTAATGAGGCAAAAAATGAAGTTTTTAGTAACCCTACGCAATTTTTAGAGTATAAAAGACTGAAAGAAAAAGAATTGGAGTTGTTAAACACGGTTTCGCCAAGTTTAACACCCTATTACAAACAAAAAGTAAATGAATATTTTAATAGCGTAAATCAATGATACCAGCTAAAGGAGAAAAATTAAATATCACGTCCTCTTCCGATAATATGAGATTAGTGGAACGTTTAGTAGAAGATGTGTGCGATGTATTTAATGTGAATGAAGACAGTTATGGTAACATATTAATTGCTGTAACGGAAGCTGTGAATAATGCTATTTATCATGGCAACCAGGGAAATCCTGAGAAAAAAATAAAAATCGGGTTTGAATCCGGCGATAAAAACATTTGTTTTTCTGTTGCCGATGAAGGCGCCGGATTTGACCACGCCAGCTTACCCGATCCTACTGACCCAATAAATATTGATAAACCAAATGGCCGCGGCGTTTTCTTAATGAAAAATTTAGCCGACAAAGTTGAGTTTAATAATAACGGACAGGAAGTATGCCTGACGTTTAATGTGAATTAATGATTTCTTTTCAGAACCTCAGCATTGACTTTAAGCTCAAAGAAAAAACAAAGCTTAAGCAATGGATTAAAGCCGTTACCGAAAAAGAAAAGCACACGCTCGGCACGATCAATTACATTTTTTGTTCCGATGAGGAACTGCTTGAAATTAATATCAGGCATTTAAATCACAACACCTATACTGATATCATTACCTTTGATTATACCGAATCAAAAAAAATCAGCAGTGACATTTTCATAAGTGTGGACAGGGTTGCCGAGAATGCCAAAAAATTTAATGTGACTTTTGAAGAGGAATTACACCGCGTGATGATACACGGAGTTTTACATTTATGTGGGTATAAGGATAAAAGTAAAGCGGATGCAGACTTGATGCGTCAAAAAGAAAACCAGGCATTAAAATCATTCAAATAGATGAAGCTTTTAAAAACAATTTTGTTTAGTTTCTTATTCATTTCTTATCATGGCTATAGCCAGGCACAAAAAGAAATGTTGGTTAATGGTAAGCCAATTAATACGAATCACTGCGCCGACATTAAACTAGTGAAACTGCTTCCGGAAATATCTGCCGGTTTTATTTGTGAGGTGAGGGATGCTCAAATCATCGAAAATTGTATTGAATTAACTGTTGTTTACGGTGGCTGCAATGGCAACCTGGAACTGATGACCGACAATCTGATTACCGCTGACTCAAAATTTACGGTGAAAGCCAAATGGATTGAACCATCTTTTTGCAAGGCCCTGATGTTAACGAAAGTTACTTTCGATTTAAAGCCTTATAAAGAACTGATTACCGAAAAAAAAGCAATGGTCAACGTTGCAGGAACAGGCTTTGAGCTGTATTATAATAATTGATTCAATCAGATTCGCATCAATTTATTTTGGCGTAAGACAAAACTTCTCCTTCTGTTTTCTCAATGTTTTCAGTAAAATAAAGTTCACCAATTCCTTTTTTAAAATAGTGATCGACTATTTTTCGATTAGTAGAACTAGCATTCATAATTACTCTTGAATGATAACAGCCGGGAAGTAAACGAAACGTCTCATTTTTATCTACCAAAACAACTTTAATATTAGCTAAAACATTATTATAAATCGTGTCGCCATTTATAGCAGACGGTTTAATTATTAAAATTGTATCTCTGGGATTTGCTAAATTGTTATTACGGTAATTTAAAAAATAGTAATTTCCTAAATTGTCTATCATTGAAGAAAAGCTATCATCACCAATAAGACTAGAACCCGCTCCACCTCCCGATTGCCCTGCTTGGAAATCAAAGGTTCTTTCAAAGAATATTTTACTCCCCACAACCGTATCAAATGTTATTTTCCCAGACCATCCATTCCAACACTTGGTAGTCGCTTCATTGCAATAAATCCAATAATTACCTTTTTTGTGGGGAATATAATTTGTATCTGAACTACTTCCGGTCTAAAGTCCACAAGAACAGGGTAAATCCTCACTTGTTGCTTTTTTACAACTTACAAATATCAGTAAAGAAAAAACAAATAATAAAGCTATTTTTAATCGATCCATATTATCAAATAAAATAAAAAAAGAGTTTGTGCTAGAAGTCCTTAATTCAACTCGTACTGTAGCTTGCTAAGTTTTTGGTAAAGCCCACTGTTATTCTCCATTAATTCCTGGTGCGTTCCCATTTCCACTACTTCTCCTTTTTGCAATACAACGATTTTATCAGCATTTCTTATCGTGGATAAACGGTGTGCAATCACAATCGAAGTTCTGCCTACCATTAACTTATCCAGTGCTTCCTGCACTAATCGTTCACTTTCGCTATCCAAACTGCTGGTTGCTTCATCCAGAATTAATATAGAAGGATTTTTTAATACCGCTCTCGCAATTGCCACACGCTGGCGCTGACCACCCGATAATTGAATTCCTCTGTCCCCAACCATCGTATTAAATTTATCAGGGAAACTCATAATGAAATCATAGGCATTCGCCTGCCTGGACGCTTCAATCACTTCTGCTTCAGTAGCATTTGGCTTACCATATAAGATATTATCACGTATGGTCCCTCCGAATAATAAGACATCCTGCGGCACAATGGCCATTTGATCTCTTAATTCAGTTAGTTCATAATCAACGGATCGTTTTCCGTCAATGGTGTATTCACCACCGTTTGGCTCGTAAAAACGCAGTGTTAAAGAAGCCAATGTAGATTTACCACTACCACTACTTCCCACCAGGGCAATGGTTTGCCCGGCTTTTGCGCTGAATGAAACATTTTTCAAAACCACAAAATCAGGACGTGTAGGATAAGTAAACTGAATATTCTTAAACTCCAGGTCACCTTTTACCCTGTTCAGGTTTAAGTTATTGCGATGCGCCAGGTTAATTTTTTCATGAATATCATCTATGATCTCAAAAACGCGGTCAGTAGCGCCTAAGGCCCGTTGGATGGAAGCCAGCTGTTCTGGCAATCCCCCTAAAGAACCCGCCACAAACAAAGAAAGCATCATGAAAATTCCGAAATTTTCAGAGGATAATTCCCCTGCTTTCATTAGCAACAACATCTTATATAAAATGAAGAAAATGGAGCCGAAAATACACATGATGATGAAGGCGAAAAAAGAACCTCGCATCACGCCATATTTTATTCCGAATCTTCTGATCTCGGAAGTGACCCTGTCGTATTTACTAATCTCTAACTGTTCATTGGTAAAGGCTTTCACGCTGGTGATCCCTGTTAATGCCTCGGATACAATGATGCTTGATTCCGAAATTTTATCCTGCAGAGCTTTTGAATAACCCCTTATTTTTTTCCCGTATAAAATAGCCACAATCGTCAGTGGCGGGATAATGATAATAAACCATTTGGCCACGTCCCACGAAGTAAAATAAACCAATAAACATAAACCGCCAATACCTACAATAGTTTGCCTGATGACCTCGGCTATATTAACGGTAAAAGCTTCTGAAATGACATTAATATCTGTGGAAAGACGACTGCTTAAGTCGGCGACCTGGTTCTTTGAAAAAAAGTGCATAGGCATTCGCACCAGCTTATTAAACGTATCCGTTCTCAATCCTTTAAGGATATTCTCGGTCACGATAGAAAATGTATAAACTCTTCCAAAAGAAACCAAGCCCTGCAATACCAATAAAATAAAAAGTTCCATGCCGGTCCCTTTTACAGAATCTTTAAAAAGATCAGCAGCCATGGCGGTTTGGCCTAAATATCCAAACATTTTACCTGCTACAACCGGGAAATAAAGCCCGACAGAGGCAGTTCCGGCAACAAAAAACATCCCAAGTCCAAAAACCCACTTACTTTTACCCAGGTATCTGAATAAACGGAATGATTTTTTAAAATTTTCTCTGGATAATTTCGCTTTTGGAATATCGTCTTTGGACTTGTGTTTTACGCCCGTAGCTTTTGCCATTTCTTTTTAATAATTTGTTGCAAATGTACTGTTTTACAGTGGCCATAAGTTAAAAAAGTAGCTTTTTTAGATTAAAATTCAAGAAAAAATTTGCCACTATATAAAAATCCATTATATTTGCAGTCCAATTTTGAAAAACTTATAAAATTTAAATACTTAATACCATGAAACGC
>JAJNBG010000011.1 GCA_021155905.1 Bacteroidota bacterium | reverse complement strand
AGAGATGGAGCTTTTATAGAAAAATTAGGAACTTACAATCCTAATACGAACCCGGCAACTATTGAATTAAATTTCGAAAATACCTTAAAATGGTTACAAGACGGTGCTGTACCTACAGATACCTGTAAAGCTATTTTATCTTACAAAGGTATTTTAATGAAAAAACACTTATTAGACGGTGTTAAAAAAGGCGCTTTAACTGAAGCTCAGGTTGAAGAGCGTTTCGCTAAATGGCAAGACCAAAAAGCAAGCAAAATCAGTTCTAAAAAAGATAATTTATCTGCCGCTGAGAAAAAAGCGATTGCTGATAAATTTAAAGCAGAAACAGCAGCGAAAGATGCGAAAACAGCTAAAATTGCAGCTAAAACTGCAGTAACTGAAACTCCTGCAACTGAAGAAACAGCAGCTCCTGAAACGGATGCTCCTGCAGCTGAAAATACAGAAGCATAGTTTTTAAATTAAATACACAAAAAGCCCGGTATGAAATTCATACCGGGCTTTTTGTTTGTGGTGAACTGTATTAGATAGTAAGATTGATGCTCTCGACTTTCCGCCAGTGGTCGGACACAGCGCTCTAACTGACTACTATTTTTATTCTCATTTACTTCCCAAGAGAATTTAATCCGTCAACGGCAGGCTCATAATTTGGCTTTAATTGCAAACACATGTTATAGTCGGCCACGGCATTACTTTTATCCTTCAACTCCTGGTAACAGGCGCCTCTTGCATAATAGGCTTCTGCGTATTTAGGATCCGCATTAATGGCCTTTGTAAAATGCTCGATGGCTTTCTTAGGATCTTTATTGATTCCAAATTCGATGGCACCTAAATTATACATGGAAAAAGTATGGGCAGCATCATTCTTTAATACCATTTCATAACCCTGAATCGCCTCCTTAAACTGGCCCACATCCTGGTACAATTTGGCTTTAGCATATAACGCCTCGGTACTTGCGGGATTAAGGTTCAAAGCGTTATTATAATATTCAAAAGCCAATGCGTTTTTTTTAGCCCCATAAATTAATCCCAGATCTAAAAACGCACCAAAATTTTTATTATCCTGTTCTATTGCTGTCTCTAAACTGGAAATTGCTTTCCCAGTATCCCCGATTTCTTTATAAATATTCCCTTTAAGGTAATAGCCTTTCGCTAAATTCTCATTTACTTTTAATGCCTGGTTGATTTGAGCAAATGCATTTTCATATTGTTTCACAAAATAATAGAGTTCGCCTAATTTCAATAAGCCGTCCGTGTTCTCAGGGAATTTCTTCACGACATTTTCTAAAACTTCTTTTGCATTTCTCGTCTCGTTGGCCGCAAAAAAGATATCGGCTTCCGTTAAATAAAAAGCAGCATTTGTGCTGTCCATTCGCAATGATCGCTTGGAATCATTGATGGCGTCTTCCAATTGCCTGAACTTCAAATATAGTTTGGCCCGTTCGTTATAGAGATTGGCATCATCCGGTGTTTCCAGGATTTTTTTATTTAAAGCTGCCAATTCGGGGGAATTGATCACTTTCAGTAAAGAATCTGCCCTGTGGGAATCTTCAACTACTTCCTCACCACCTTGTTTACAAGAAAAAAAAGAAATTGAAATAAAAAGCAGTACAACTATTTTTTTCATATGTAAAAAATTAAAGATCATTAGCAGAAGCAATTAACTCAGCAACATCCAATACTTTGGTTTTATCTTCCTTATTAAAATGTTTAACGCCATCTGTCATCATAGTATTACAGAAAGGGCAGCCCACAGCGATCACGTCCGGGTTATGCGACAATGCTTCTTCAGCACGCTCGTTATTGACTTCCTTCGTTCCTTTCTCCGCTTCCTTAAACATTTGCGCGCCACCGGCACCACAGCACAAACCATTGGCTTTGCTTCGTTTCATCTCAACCAATTCCGCGTCCAGTTTAGAGATCACATCACGGGGAGCTTCATATACATTGTTCGCTCTTCCCAGGTAACAAGGGTCATGAAATACGATCTTCTTTCCTTTGAATTCACCACCCTGCACTTTTAATTTTCCCTCATCAATC
This sequence comes from Bacteroidota bacterium, assembly GCA_021155905.1. Taxonomy (GTDB): domain Bacteria; phylum Bacteroidota; class Bacteroidia; order B-17B0; family Aurantibacillaceae; genus UBA4416. The sequence continues at coordinate 166,317 of JAJNBG010000011.1, read as the reverse complement.
AGTTGCTGTACCAGTTGTGTATGATGAATCACCTCGTATTTACCTCCCAATTCAGGATACTCATTTTTAATAGTATTAAAGCAATGCGGACAACCGGTTACGATCTTCTTTACATCATAACCATTTAATACCGTAATGTTCTGCATGGCCTGCATCTGGAACAGGAACTCGTTCCCTGCCCGCTTCGCCGGATCCCCGGTACAGGATTCTTCAACACCAAGTACCGCAAAATTTGCACCTACATGGTTTAAAATACGGACAATGGCTTTTGTGATTTTCTTTGCGCGGTCGTCGAAACTTCCGGAACAGCCAACCCAGAATAAAATATCAGGTGTTTCGCCGTTGGCGATCTTCTCCTGCATTGTTGGCACTTTTATCGTTGTGTTGCTCATAATCTCTTAATTTTCGTTTATCCAGTTAGCACGATCAGCAGGACTAAACTGCCATGGTGCGCCATTATTCTCAAGGTTTGAAAACATACCATTCAATTCATTTGGCGCAGAACTTTGTTCAAGCACCAATTGCTGGCGTAAGCCCATGATAATATTTAACGGGTCAATATTGACAGGACACTCCTGAACGCAAGCATTACAGGTGTTGCAGGCCCAAATCTCTTCGTGCTTGATATAGTCGCCTAATAAGGTTTTGCCATCATCCACAAAAGTACCACCGTTTTTATCCATGTTCTTTCCAACATCTTCCATCCGGTCTCTCGTATCCATCATAATCTTTCTTGGAGACAAGGCCTTTCCGGTTATGTTCTGAGGACAAGCAGCAGTGCATCTACCGCACTCCGTACAGGAATAAGCATCCAGTAAATTTTTCCAGGTTAAATCTTTTACATCCTTAACACCAAAACCAATCACTGCGTTTGGATCTAATACGGGCTGATAAGAAGGATCGAAATTTGGCTTCACCACATCCGTTACCTCAAACAGATTATTGAACTGTCCTTTCGGTTTTAGATTAGAGAAATAGGTATTCGGAAAAGCCAGTAAAATGTGTAAGTGTTTAGAGAACGGTAAATAATTTAAAAAACTAAATACCATGATGATATGTCCCCACCACCCGATTCGTTCGATCACGTGCAATCCGGCATCAGGCATTCCTCCATAGATTAATGGCCCTATATGGCTGCTGATCGCCAGGCCCAAAGTTCGGTCTCCTAAATTCTCAGCGTGTGACTGTCCTCTTGAATACAAGACTTCATCCGCACCATTCATCATAAAAATAAAACAGATCAATACAAATTCCATGATCAGAATAATGTTAGCATCCAATTTTGGCCAGCCATTCAATTCACTTTTCACCAAGCGTGGTACTTTCAATAAATTTCGTCTGTATAAAAAAGCAATGGTACCGATAAAAGCCAGCACGGATAATATCTCAATGAAGCTCACCATAAAAGTATAGAAACCTCCCAAAGCAGGCCTGAAGGCGCGATGGTGCCCTGTGATCCCGTCATATATTATTTCTATTAACTCAATCTGAGTGATAACAAAAGCTGCATATAAAAATAAATGCAGGATCGCAGGAACAGGTCTTGTGAACATTTTCTTTTGGCCAAGGGCCACAAGAACCATTGTCTTTAGACGTTCCGCTTTATTATCCGTAATAGAAATATCTTTTCCCAATAATATATTACGGCGGATTTTTTTAGCATTGATGTAAAAAAAAACGGAAGAGCCGATCAAAAGAACAACAAAGATGATTGATGAAATCATATAGTGAATTACAATTTAGGTTTATTTTTATCTTTTCTGCCAAATACAGACAAATGAATATAGCGCTCAGGATTGATACGAAGGTCCTTCATTAATTTATCCAGATCTTCACTTGCTTTATTCAGGTTATTATACAATGAATCATTTTTCACGAGCTTGCCCAAAGTACCCTGACCTGAGTTGATCTGCGCCACCAGTTTATTAAACTCGGACAATGTTTTATCTGCTTCATCAATGGCACTTTTTAAATTGGATTTAGCAAGACTGTCGGACAGGCTGCTGAAATTACCAATGATGTTATCAATTTTTCCGGTGTTTTTTTCAAGCATTCCTGCTAAAGTATTTAACTTGGTTAATATACCTGAAATCTTCGCTTTTTCAGACGCAACAAGGTCATCCAGTTTATAGGCAGTTTGTTCCAGACTTTGGATAGCCAGCTTAATGCTTTCAAAAGACTTGCTTAAATTCTCACGGGTTTTATCGTTTAGCACAACCTGAACCACTGTCATTACAGAATCCACAGAAGACAATAAACCTTCAATTTTTGCCTGAAGCGGTGCTAACTGTTTACTCACTGCTGTTTTCAATCCTTCTTCCGTTTCAGCGATTAATGTGTCACCCGACTCAACAAACTCCGTTTCATTACTGTAAATAATTTCCACTGCCCTTGAACCCAAAAGATCTGAACTGACAGCTCTGGCAACCGAATGCTTCGGGATTTTAACATCCTCCGTCAATAAAAACTTAACTAAAACGCCATATCCATTTTTCCCGGGTACCAAAGAGATCTTACTGATCTGGCCTACCTTAAAACCATTTATGAGAAGCGGGTTTGCTTCAATCAATCCATCAATTTTAGGATACACCGCATACAATTCATATTTCTCAGAAAACAAATTGCTTCCTTTCAGAAAATTAAATCCCCAGATAAATAACCCGATGGCTGCTGTAACTATGATGCCAATTTTAAACTCTTTAGAAATCTTCACAACTAAAATTTTGAAGCCCTAATATACAGATTTTTATTTAATTGAAATAGCCTGAAAAAACAGACTTTGAACCTTACTTCTTAACAGGAATAACGGCTTTGAAAATTCCCTGAAACGAAGTAACATTCAGTGGAAACTCGAGGAAAACATGAAGAAAACTTAAAAAATACAAAGCTTTTAGTCCAATATTGTAATCAATCACATATAAAGCCATTGAAAATATCCATAAAGCCAGGGTAATTATCAGCGTCTTTTTTGGAACCTTGTGCCATTGAATCACGGACGTCTTTGAGAACCAATTCAGATAGTGATAGGTATACGAAAATGCAATGAAACGCATAATGACAAATCCGGCGTTCGTATTGTAAACAATCGTAGTCGGATCAGTGGAAGCTGTTGACAAGCCAAAAAAGTCAATTAAAAAGGTATTTAATAAATAAAACAAATCATAGCTTTTTGTTACATAAGATGATACCTGGTATTGCAATCCCGGAGCTTTAATAAAGAAAAAAGACATGGCAATAAGCCCCAAGGCTGCCACTGACAAGTAGCCTGCAAATGATTTATTCTTAATGACGCCGTAAAGCATAAAGGCCCAGGTAAAAACAAAAACATGAATAATCGTTGGCAAAAAGATCCCAATCCAAACGAAATAGGTTAATCCTGTTTTTGCCATGGCAATCCCTATTAAAGCCAAAAGCGCCAGAATGACCCTGTATAAATTATCTTTAATGAAAACGAATATCAAAGATAAAAGCACGCCATATAATATAATGCTCGGTATTTGAGAATCGCTTTTTGCCGGTTGGATAAAAGAAAAATAAAAAACCAGGAAGCATAAGACAGACAGAAATATAAAATCATACTTCCCTTTTGTGAAATAATTTTTTTTATGAAGCCAGCCTATTTCCGTCAGGTAATGCAGAGGGCCCAGAATGGCATAAGAAAACAAAAACAATTCAAAGGGAAGTACAAACGCTAAAATAGCTGATACGATCATTAAACCGATATTGGCATAATGAATCTGATCGCTGTTGAGTGTACCTATTTTGAACAATTTAATAATTATAGAGAATTCAAATATCCTAAAATAAATCGGATTCCGGAATTATTGGGAAGAGCCTTAAGTTTTTTTATCATTTCCCACTTGCCCGGTTTTTTTATTGTAGCCATATGGACAGTGTTTGCAACCGCTTTTACAGCAGTAGCCGCGCTTTAAATGATATTTTTCCGTAAATACAATATAACCGTCGGGGCTATAATAAAAATCTTCCGGATCCAGTTCTTTCTTAAACATTCCTTACAAAGATATTGCATTTCAAATCATTTTTTAGTTATAAATTTGGAAATATTAAGTCTCGTTTCATGATCTCCTATTCACCCATCATTCATTCTATTACTTATAAAGGATACCGGATTGGTGTATTAAGGCTTGATTTGATTCATCCTGAAATTTCAGGGAATAAATGGTTTAAACTCAGGTATAACCTTGAACAGGCAAAAAAAGAAAATAAAGACACGATCATTACGTTTGGAGGTGCTTTCTCCAATCATATTGCTGCTACTGCTGTAGCTTGCAAATTAGAAGACCTAAAAAGCATCGGCATCATCCGTGGAGAAGAAACATCTGCAAACAACCCTACCCTTTCCTTAGCCAAACAAAATGGGATGGAACTGCTATTTGTAAGCCGGGATGAATATTCGCAAAAAACAGATGGAGGCTATTTGCAAAGACTCAGGTATATGTATCCCGAGGCATTTGTGGTTCCGGAGGGTGGAGACAACCGATTGGGCCAAAAAGGATGTGAAGAAATTCTGACGGAAGAAATGTCAGGATACGCGACTATTTTTTGTGCTTATGGAACCGGAACAACTTTTAAGGGACTTACCAAATCACTGCTTCCTTCCCAACAATTAATCGCCGTGAATGTTTTGAAATACGAAGCCCGGGTATCCGAGCCACAAACCAGTATTCTAAATGAATACCATTTTGGCGGCTATGCCAAACACACCGATGTGCTGCTGGATTTCAAATCATGGTTTGAAAATGAATATCAAATTTCATTAGATTATGTTTATACATCCAAATTATTCTTCGCAGTTTTTGATTTGATAAATCAAAATAAATTTAACAAGGAGGAGAAAATATTAATTATTCATTCCGGTGGTTTACAAGGGAACAAAGGCTACGAAGAACGTTACAATCTGAAACCCAACCGCCAGGTAAATGATGCCCAGGGATAAACCTGTTTTGTGTCAAAAGTTCCTCTGTTGGCATATTTGGCAGAAAGCTTAAAAAAGCCGACACCAAAACCCAGTGTACTGGTCATCTTTTTTCCCCTGCTCCTGAAAATTCCATTCTGAATCTGGAAAGTTAAACCCTCAATTCCACCCAAAGTCATATCAGTGCCGTATCGTATTCTCGGCCCGAAATAATATTTTAACTCTGGCTTCAGATCATGGTAGTAGTTAACATCGATCCCTGTTATAAAACCTGTTCCAACGTTTCTCTTAACAGGAGGATTATTGGAATTATTATTATTATTATTATTGGAAGATGTGTTTGTATTGGTCGACGAAGAACTCGTATTACTTGAATTTTCCGCCAAAAATCCAAGTCCATCATAAGTCAGACTGAAAGGAATTTTAATGCCCATAGATTTATTAGCCAATAATCGCTCGTATGAAACAGTCAACCTCCCAAAAACTAATTCAGGAATATAAAAGCCCAAAATACCGTTTGGTAACAAGGCTTCTTTTTCCTTCCACTCTTTCATTCTTCTCTCTTTTCTTTGCTCCCTGGTTTCATTTACTTCAGGACTATTAGAAAAATTTGTGGAGTTACTCTCGATTTTGAATTCGAGCGGTTGTTCTACTTTACTAAACATATAAATAGTTCCTGACTGATACTCGGTTAACAACACCTCATTCTTTGAAAGCGTGACCAGTGTCGCATTGACGGTTGTGTCCCGGTAACTGATTGTCTTTTCTGAGATAGCAACAATTTTACAGGAAATTACTTTTCCATCCCTCAAAAAAACTTTATCCTGTGCGTTACTCTTCCATGAAGCGAAAAGCAAAACAAAAAAACAAATATGTGATGTTAACTTCATGAATATTTTAAAAACGGTAACCAAAACAATATCCCAAATACACTTTAGGAACACCAATGTATTCCGGCTTTAATGCAACTGAATTTATAGGTGCACCAATGGCGCCAAATAATTTAAAGTTAAAATTGGGTGATACCCTAAACACCCACCCGTTCGACAACATCACTGCCATTTGATAAGCGCTGGCTTTTTCATATTGTTTTTGGTTATTGGTCGTATCGATTACATTCTGGTAATCATAACTCATGTATTTTCCCAATAAACCAATAAAATACTGAACCCGTTTTGTATTTCTGGGCATGAAATTGACGCCAAATCCCAAATCGTATTTCTTTTTCGCGTTATCTTTTGAATCAGCGATAAATCCATTTAATCCGCCCATTCTTGAATTAAAACTATAGCCACCTAAAAAAGTAAGTGATACTTTGCTATCCAGTAAATCTCTGTCATACATCAGTGTCACGTCACCATTTGCAAGTGCCAGAGCATTGATAGATAACATATTGTTGTTTAAATAATATAAATTGAATGGCGGCTTCTCAACCGTTTTCTGCTTAGCCGCATTATTAGTACTTTCAGAAGGTTTCGAACTATTTACGACGGTGTTTTCCGTTTTAGGGCCAAGCGTCGCCGGATTCGAATTGATAACTTCCGTGATTCCATTGGAATACTTAATTAAAACGACGTCTGTTTTTATAATGACATAGGTTGGGCCTTCCAGGTTGCTATGATCCTTGTATTTTATATTGGTCGGGTTGATCTCCAGAACTTTTGCCTGTAATTTATTACCTCCGGTGGTGTAGATAATATCCTGTGCAATTACCGGTGGGGCAATTACAAAAAGAATAAAAAGGACAAAACTCAGGACTCTCATTTGATTCGAATTTAACCAGGATAAAAATATACAATAAATACCATATAAAACACTTTTGATCTGCATTGTTGACTTATATAATTTATAAAATAATTGATGCAATTTCACTAATTTAGTGAACTCATTGAAGGCTATGTTTAAACTTAAAAATTATATCAATGGTGAGTTAGTGGATCCTATCTCAAACCAGTTTATCGACAATTATGATCCGTCCAGGGGAGTGGTGTACTCCTTAATTCCAGACAGCGACGAGCAGGATGCAGAAAAAGCAATTACTGCTGCTAAAGAAGCTTATAAAACCTGGAGTATTACACCTAAAGAAACCCGCTCAAAATTTTTACTGAAAATTGCTTCACTGATTGAAGAACAATTGGAAGAATTGGCCAAAGCCGAAAGTTTAGATAACGGGAAACCTTTGCACTTAGCAAAATCAGTTGACATACCCAGAGCTGCTGCCAATTTTCATTTTTATGGTACCGGTATTTTACATTACGCAGCGAATGCGCACAGCATGGAAGATACTGCGATCAATTACACCTTACGCCAGCCTGTTGGAGTGGCCGGCTGTATCTCACCATGGAATTTACCCCTGTATTTATTCAGCTGGAAAATTGCTCCGGCATTGGCAGCCGGTTGTACGGTAGTTGCCAAACCCTCTGAAATTACTCCTATGACCGCTTATTTGTTGTCAGAAATTTGTATAAAAGCGGGCCTCCCAAAAGGTGTGTTAAATATCGTACATGGATTCGGGCACAAAGTAGGAAATGCTATTGTTAGTCATAAAGATGTTCCCTTGATCTCGTTTACCGGAGGAACAACTACAGGCGCTAATATTGCCAGCATCGCAGCTCCTATGTTTAAGAAATTGTCTTTGGAGCTTGGAGGTAAAAATCCAAATATCATTTTCGCTGATTGTGATTATGAAAAAATGCTATCAACGACTATGTTGTCATCCTTTGCCAACCAGGGGCAGATTTGTCTGTGTGGCTCACGGATTTTTGTGGAACGTCCGATTTATGAAAAATTCAAAAACGACTTTGTTGCAAAAGCTCAAAAATTAGTAGTCGGAGCACCATTGGATGAAAAAACAAAAATCGGCGCCGTTGTTTCAAAATCTCATATGGAAAAAATTCTCTCTTATATTGAATTAGCGAAAGAAGAAGGCGGTAAGGTTTTATGTGGAGGAAAACAATCTAAGCAGTCCGGTGAATTTGAAAACGGCTATTATTTAGAACCCACTATCATCGAAGGATTAAGTTATGACTGCCGGACCAACCAGGAAGAAATTTTTGGCCCTGTGGTAACAATCATGCCTTTTGATACAGAAGAAGAAGTTTTGAAATATGCTAACTCAACACAATATGGTCTGGCATCGGTATTATGGACCCAGGACGTTACCAAAGCAAACCGTATGGCCATGGATTTACATACAGGTATCGTGTGGATCAACTGCTGGTTACTGAGGGATCTGAGGACGCCATTTGGTGGTGTTAAATCTTCCGGTGTTGGAAGAGAAGGTGGTTTTGAAGCATTGGACTTTTTTACGGAGCCAAAGAATGTGTGTATCAAACTGAAGTAAAAGAATTAAGAGACATAAAAGATTAAAGAGACAAAAAAGGTAAAAAACCCAGATTCGTATTCGTAAAGAAATTCGTAATCAATAAGAAGAAAAAAATAAATGTTAGAAAACAGCGAGAGAACAGAATTAACAACGCTTGGAGAATTTGGACTGATTAAGCACTTAACCGAACACGTGGAGATCCATAACGAGTCATCTGTGAAAGGAATTGGTGACGACGCAGCTGTCATCAAGTATGATAATGAAAAACACACGTTGGTTTCAACAGATATGTTGGTGGAAGGTGTGCATTTTGACTTAACCTATGTTCCGTTAAAACACTTAGGATATAAATCCATCATTGTTAACCTTTCAGACATTTGCGCGATGAACGGGACACCCAAGCAGGTAACCGTTAGTATTGCTGCCTCGAATCGTTTCTCAGTAGAAGCGTTGGAAGAACTCTATGCCGGAATGTTGTTTGCCTGCAATAAATACAAAGTGGATCTGATTGGCGGAGATACAACTTCCACAACCAGTGGATTGATTATTAGCATTACCGTAATCGGAGAAGCCAACAAAGAAGACATTGTTTATAGAAACGGGGCTAAAGAAAAAGACCTGCTCTGCGTAAGCGGTGACCTGGGCGGCGCCTATATGGGACTACAGGTGCTGGAAAGAGAAAAATTTGTCTTTAAGGATAATCCTAATATTCAACCTGACCTGGTTGGAAATGATTACATATTGGAACGACAGTTAAAACCTGAAGCAAGGGTGGATATTATTGAACAATTGAAAGCCCTGGGAGTAAAACCTACGAGCATGATCGATGTAAGCGACGGACTGGCATCTGAACTCATGCATTTGTGTACGCAATCCGAATTAGGTTGTGAATTATATGAAGAAAAAATTCCACTCGACCCGCAAACGTTTGACCGAGCGCGTGAGTTTAACCTCGACCCAACCGTTTGCGCATTAAGCGGTGGAGAAGATTACGAATTGTTATTTACCGTACCAATGGCAGATTATGATAAAATCAAGCATTTGCCTGATTTTACTATCATTGGTCACATGACGCCTAAAAGCAGCGGTGTCAATTTAGTAGCGAAGGCCGGAACTTCTCACCCTATTACTGCACAGGGATGGAACGCATTTAAACAAAACTAATGAAACACCATTTACTGATTATACTGACAAGTCTTTTACTATTTAACTGCGATTCCAAAAAAACCAGTATTGCAGGAACAGTCGTTAATAAAACGACCGGAGAAGGCGTGCCTAATGTTTTAGTGAGCTACGTTCAGTGTAAAGAAAATGGCGAAAACTGCTCAGAAGTCATCATCGGTCAAATGTACACTTTGCAGGATGGCAGTTTTAAAATTGACCAGAAGCGGGCCAATAAATCAAAAACCAGGTGGATCACCGTACACAACGGAACTAAAAAATTAGCGCAAGTCGACAATGTCGGTTTAATGGATAAAAGCATCAAAATTGAAGTCACTCTTTAAAATTCAAGCATAGCATATGGAAAATCAAAACTCAATCGAATCATCCAAAGCTCCTGAACCAGTTGGTTTATATCCACATGCCCGTCGTGTAGGAAATTTATTATTTTTGAGCGGCGTTGGTCCACGTGAAAGAGGCACTAAAAAAATACCCGGCGTTGAACTGGACGAAAACGGAAAAATTACGTCTTATGATATCGCTGCGCAATGTCATAGTGTATTCAGGAACATCAAATATATTTTAGAAGATTCCGGAAGCAGCTGGAATAAAATAGTGGATGTTCAGGTTTTTTTAACCAACATGAAGGACGATTTCCCAACCTATAACAAATTATGGGCCGAGTACTTTAAAGAAAATCCTCCCTGCCGCACAACTATTGAGATCAACTGTCTGCCTACCCCTATTGCCATTGAGCTGAAGGTGATTGCAACAATTGATTAAACACAAGTGGGATTAATGTAACTTCTTTCCTAAGTTATGTAGAATAATCCGTTTCCATTAGTTGACCTTTACCTGTGAAATATGATACTCCATCATATCACATTTAAATTAAATCAACAAAATGAAATTATTTCGCTCTATCTCCGTCTTAACTATAGCCCTTTGTTTAATGATCGGTTCTACCTCTTGCCTTATATTTACTCATCATGGGGGAGGTTCGCCCCGCGGATCGTCTAAAAACTCCAATAATCCACATCATCCAAATACAACCAATCCAGGTCACACTAAAGGAAAAAAAGGAAAATAGTTCCTTACATAAGTTCTAACCTAAAAAATTGAAAAAAAATTGGTTCCACATAATAATGGATCCAAATAATGCATGTAATTTCGACATTAAACAAAGAATTACATAACGCAATTTTTTAGAATGACGACTAAAATTTTCATCAATCTTCCGGTAAAGAACCTGAACGGCTCCATTGGGTTTTATACAAAACTGGGGTTTACAAATAACCCTCAGTTCACTGATAAGACAGCGGCCTGCATGGTGCTAAATGAAACCATTTTTGTGATGCTGCTGACCTATGAAAAATTTAAATCTTTCACGAAAAAAGAAATAGCCGATGCCACCAAAACTACGCAGGTGTTATTGGCTATTGATGTGGAAAGTAAAGACAAAGTGGTTGAGCTGGTCAACATCGCCAAAGAGGCAGGCGGATCTGTTTATATGGAAGCGGCCGATCATGACTGGATGTATCAGCACAGTTTTGCTGATCCTGACGGACATCAATGGGAACTATTATATATGGATGAAAGCAAACTGCCACAAGCATAACATATGGTAAGCGTCGATCATTTCATAAAAATAGCTCTCTCTTTTGACTCGGCAGAGCAACAAGCCCATTTTGACAAACCGTCTTTTCGGGTGAATAAAAAAATATTTGCTACCCTTGATATAAAGACGCAAAAGGTAGTCGTGAAGCTATCAGAAGTGGAACAATCCGTTTTTAGTGCTTACGATCAAACCATTATTTATCCTGTAAAAGGCACCTGGGGCAAACAAGGCTGGACTGAAGTTGAATTAAAAAAAGTCCGAAAAAGCGTCTTGAACGATCTGCTGAAAACTTCCTATCAGAACGTTGCCCCTAAAAAATCACTGAACAAACTGAATAAGAAACCTGCGGAAGGGATTTTCTCTCAACTGTCTGCTCCTGCCCAACGCGCTTTGGACAACGCAGGAATTAAAACAATCGTGCAACTTAGCAAAAAAACAGAGGAAGACCTTTTATCCCTTCATGGAATGGGCCCTGGCTCCCTTCCGAAACTCAGGGATATTTTAAAAACAAATGGTTTGGCACTACGTGCAAAAGATGACAGCGTTCGTGAAAAAAAATCAGAATATAAAAGTCAGAAAGAAGTGTCGGATTATATTCAAAAATTAAAATCCGATTATAGGGAAATCCTGCAGGCCCTAAGGGAGATTATTTTAAAAACAGACCAACAAATCGGAGAACAGATCAAATGGAATGCACCAAGCTTTTATTATACCGGCGAAATGAAAGCATTCGATCCGAAGGAGTACAAACGGGATCTGATTGTCACTAACCTGCGCCAAAAAGATCATATCCTACTGATATTTCCCACGGGTGCAAAATTAAATGACACGTCGGGTTTACTGGAGGGAGAGTATAAAGACGGTCGCAGGATGATGAAAATTTATGATCTGAAAGACCTGAAATCAAAAGAAAAGAATTTGCAAACAATAATCAAAAAATGGATATCCTTAATTAACACATAAAAAAACACGAAAGAAAATGGAAACAATTCACTATTCGATTCTAATTGATGCCAATAAAGAAAAAGTATGGGACACCATGCTGAATGATAAAACTTACCGTGAATGGACGAAGGCGTTTCACGATGGCTCCTACTACGATGGCAATTGGGAGAAAGGAAGCGAGATCCGTTTTCTAGGACCCGATAAGGATGGGAATTTACAGGGAATGTACAGCCGAATAAAAGAAAATATTAAATACGAGTTTATCTCCATTGAACATTTGGGAATCATCAAGAATGGCATTGTTGACACCACCAGTGATGAAGTCAAAAAATGGACGCCTTCTTTTGAAAATTACACATTCACTGAAAAAGGAAATCAAACAGAAGTTAAAGTGGACATGCAATTGGATGCCGAATATAAAAACATGTTTGATGAGATGTGGCCCAATGCCTTAAAAGCACTGAAACAATTAAGCGAAGATAAATAATCAAAATTATTTAAATATGAATTCACAAAAAATGAGCATCTGTTTATGGTTTGATAAAAAAGCAGAAGAAGCCGCGCAGTTTTACACATCTGTTTTTAAAAACTCGGAAATGGGTGCAATTAGCCGATACGGTAAAGAGGGTTTTGAAATTCATCACATGCCAGAAGGGACGGTGATGACTGCCATTTTTAAATTGAATGGCCTTGATTTTATGGCTCTGAATGGCGGCCCCTTGTTCAAATTTAACGAATCAGTTTCAATCGTAGTCAATTGTGAAACACAGGACGAGATCGACCATTACTGGAACGAATTGACATCTGACGGCGGACAGGAAAGCCAATGTGGCTGGCTAAAGGATAAATATGGGGTTTCCTGGCAAATTGTTCCAAATATACTTGGCTCGTTAATGAAAGATCCTCAAAAATCTCAAAAGGTAATGCATGCTTTTATGCAGATGAAAAAATTTGATATTGAAGCCTTAAAAAAAGCGGCACAGTAAATCATGAATTCAACTTTTAAAGACATCGATTCTTATATTTTAAAACAGGATGAAAGTGTTCAACCCATTTTAGAAAAATTAAGATCTGCCATTAAATCGGTTGCTCCGAAGGCCGAAGAAGTTATCAGCTATAATATGCCTGCTTTTAAATATCACGGCATGCTGGTTTATTTCGCTGCCTATAAAAATCATATTGGTTTTTATTCTTTACCATCCGGACACAATGCTTTCAAAGAGGAGTTATCTAATTATAAACAGGGCAAAGGCTCGGTACAATTTCCTCTTGATAAACCCTTACCTTTAACACTGATCAAAAAAATGGTAAAGTTCAGGGTGAAAGAAAATACCGAGAAAGCCAGATCAAAAAATTAAATAAAAAGCCAAACCGGAAACCGAAAGACCTATGAGCACAGAAATTATTATATCCCTGATCACGCTTATCGTTTTAGAAATTGTTCTCGGAATTGATAACATCATTTTTATTTCCCTGTTAACCGATAAATTACCGGCAGAAACACGCGGAAAAGCAAGATTAATAGGACTTAGCCTTGCCCTTATTTTAAGATTGGTATTATTGGCGGGAATCAGCTGGATTTTAAAATTAGATCAGGCATTGTTTACTGTCTTTAATAAATCCTTTTCCGGAAAAGATATTATTTTAATTGCCGGAGGATTGTTTTTGTTATATAAAAGCAGCAAAGAAATTTTTGAAAAAACAGAAGACAAAGAACACTCGGGAATCAAAGTTTATAGCTCATTTAAAAGTACTATCGGCCAGATTTTGTTACTGGATTTAGTATTTTCTGTTGATAGTATCATTACCGCGGTTGGTTTGGTAGATGAGCTTTGGATCATGTATGTAGCCGTGATAGTTTCAATCACCATCATGCTATTGGTATCCAAAAAAATCAGCGGCTTCATCAACAGGCATCCTTCGTTGAAAGTATTAGCGCTTTGCTTTTTAATGATGATTGGATTAGCATTAATAGCAGAAGGATTTCATCTGCATATTCCAAAAGCATATATTTACTTCTCTATGGCTTTTTCATTCTTTGTTAACCTCGTCCAGATTAAAAAGAGAGCGTAAATTTTCGTTTTTCCAGAAAATTGTCGTTTATCATAAAATTTATAAGGATCGCAACGCAATAGCAAAACTCTGTAAATCAAGTTTTTAAACCTTGTTTTTTAACTAGAAGACGTAAAATTCAAGTTTTTCACATTTTGTCTAATTTCTTGAATCAAAGTTGATATAATGGGTATATTTAACGTTCAAAAAATAAAAATATAGATTAAACAGATATGGAAAAAGTATTAAAAACCTTAGGAATAAAAGATATAAATAATGGTTGTGCTACCGGTAAAAATTATTTTGCCAGTGGAGACATTATCGAATCATATAGCCCGGTTGATGGTAAATTAATTGCAAAAGTAAAAGTTGCCAATGAAGCAGATTATGAAAAAGTAGTTCAGGTAGCTTCTGAAGCGTTTAAAGTATGGCGCAATATTCCAGCACCTAAACGTGGAGAAATTGTTCGCCAGTATGGAGAGAAATTACGTGCAAAAAAGAATGAGTTAGGTAAACTGGTTTCTTATGAAATGGGTAAATCTTACCAGGAAGGTTTGGGCGAAGTTCAGGAAATGATCGATATCTGCGATTTCGCTGTAGGTGTATCGCGCCAGTTATATGGTTTAACCATGCATTCTGAGAGAGAAAGCCACCGTATGTATGAGCAATGGCATCCATTGGGAATTGTAGGAATTATTTCCGCTTTCAATTTCCCGGTTGCCGTTTGGAACTGGAATACAGCTTTAGCCTGGATCTGCGGAGATGTTTGTATCTGGAAGCCATCAAGCAAAGTTCCTTTATGTGCTGTGGCCTGCCACAATATCTGGAACGAAGTTGCGGAAGCCAATAATTTACCGGAAGGAGTTTCCTGTTTATTAGTAAGCCCGGGATCTATCGGAGAAAAAATGTGTGAAGATGGTCGTGTTCCTTTAGTATCTGCTACCGGTTCAACCCGTGTTGGAAGAATCGTTGGTTCAAAAGTGGCAAGTCGATTTGGCCGTTCTATTTTAGAATTAGGTGGAAACAACGCCGTGATTATTACGCCAAATGCAGATTTACAAGCTGTTTTACCCGGACTGGTTTTTGGAGCAGTTGGAACAGCAGGACAACGTTGCACTTCAACCCGTCGTTTAATCATTCATGAAGATATCTACGAAGATGTTAAACAAAAACTGATCAACGCATACAAGCAATTAGTAATTGGTGATCCGTTAAATGAAAAGAATCACGTTGGTCCGTTAATTGACAAAGGTGCGGTTAAAGATTACATGGCTTCAATTGAAAAAGTAATTGCTGAGGGTGGAAAAATATTAGTTCCGGGCGGTGTTTTAGAAGGAAAAGGATATGAAAGCGGATGTTATGTGAAACCTTGTATTGCAGAAGCAAAAAATGATTTTGAAATTGTTCAGCATGAAACCTTTGCTCCTATTTTATACATCATGAAATATAAAACCTTGGATGAAGCGATTGCACTGCAGAACGGAGTTCCTCAGGGTTTATCTTCATCTATCATGACACTGAATATGCGTGAAGCAGAACAGTTCTTATCTGCAAACGGAAGCGACTGTGGTATTGCCAACGTTAATATTGGAACCAGCGGTGCTGAAATTGGCGGAGCATTTGGTGGTGAGAAAGAAACAGGTGGTGGCCGCGAAAGTGGTTCAGACAGCTGGAAAGCGTATATGCGTCGTCAAACCAACACCATCAATTATGGAACAAAATTGACTTTATCTCAGGGAATTAAATTTGATTTTTAAAACAAATAAGAACGTGGGCAGTCATCCTGAACTTGTTTCAGTATCTGTTCTAAATAAATAGTATAATACAGGAGATGCTGAAACAAGTTCAGCATGACCAAAAAACAAAAAATAAAAAAATGACCATTGATCAAAACAAAGTGGTATCGGTAAATTATCATTTATCATCTCACGTCGACAACGAAACACCAGAACTGGTTGAACAAACCTCAACTGACCATCCCTTTACTTTTATATTTGGAGTTGGCCAGTTATTACCTGATTTTGAAAAAAATCTATTGGGTAAAAAAGTAGGTGATAAATTTGATTTCAAAGTAACTCCTGCAAACGGATACGGTATTTCTGATAAAGAAATGATTGCTAAAATTCCTAAAGAAGCATTTCATGTGGACGGCGAATTTGATGCTGAACGCGTAAAAGAAGGTGAAGAATTAATGATGAACGATGCTGACGGAAACCAACTGATGGGTTTTGTACAGGAAATCGGAAATGATCACGTGATCATGGATTTCAATCATCCTTTAGCTGATCATAACTTACACTTTGTTGGAGAAGTATTATCTGTAAGAGAAGCTACCCAGGAAGAACTGGATCATGGACATGTTCATGGACCGGGTGGACATCATCACTAATTAGAAAAAAAGTTTAACAAAAAAGCCTGAAGAATAATCTTCAGGCTTTTTTGTAAAGCGATACAAAATAAAAGAGCTACTTCATTTTGAAGTAGCTCTTTTTATGCAACTACTGTTGTTTAATCTACTTAGTTACAATTACTTTTTGTTTCACAGACTGGTTTTCGTTTTGTCCTGTTATGAAATAAACCCCATTGGCCAATACATCAATCATCATTTGATGATTATTTGAATGATTCAATTCAATAACCTGAATTAACTGTCCTAATGCATTTGTTAAGTTAAGCTGCATATCCGTATCTGATTTAACAGTAAACGTTCCATTATTTGGATTCGGATAAATACTCAGTACAGTAGAATTTACTGAGCTATTAGACACGATACCTGTACATAAAGATACATCCTGTGTAATTGTTGTGTTATTCATACAACCATTCACATCTGTTCCATCTACTGTATAAGTAGCCTGGCTTGCAGGTGTAACTACAATGTCTGATGCTGCTTCGCCCGTACTCCAAGTATAAGATGACGCACCGCTTACTGATAAAGTTGCTGTTTCGCCTGTACACAATAAGGTGCTAGTGGTTGCTACTGTAAGCGTTGGCAAAGCATTCACTGTTACTACTTGGGTAGCTGTTCCAACACAACCGTTTGCATCGGTACCAACTACTACGTAAGTACTGGTAGTACTTGGATAAAGCGGGTAATTGTTAGGAGTTGAACCACCGTTCCATACATAGCCAACTGCACCTGCACCGTTTAACGTGGTTGACTGACCTACACAGATTACTGAATTACTTGCGCTGGCAGTTACTGTTGGTAAGGCATTTACCGTTACGCTGGCTACAGCCTCTACTGAGGATACGCAACCAACAGAAGAAGTACCGCTTATTGAATACGTAGCGTCAGAGCTTGGCGTTACCACATCCGTTCCGTTTGAAAAAGTATAGGTGCTTGCGCCGCCCGGAGTCATTGTAAATGATTCTCCGGCACAAATAGCACCGCTGGTTACAGTGATGGTAGGCAAGGCATGTACCGTTACGCTGGCTACAGCCTCCACTAAAGATACACAACCAACGGAAGACGTACCACTTACTGAATACGTTGCATCAGAAGTTGGCATAACCACATCCGTTCCATTTGAAAAGGTATAGGTACTTGCTCCTGATGGAACCATGGTAAAGGATTGTCCTGCACAAATAGAGCCGCTGGTAACGGAAATAACAGGTGGTGTTATAGTTGTTGTTGTATAACCGCTAACAACTCCACCTGGCGCGATCCAGTTAGAAGTTGAACCTGTTAATCCAAAATTATTTAATGTTACATTAACTCCATTACCTGAAGCATCTGCTAAAATTGTTTCCGTTGGATTTGAATAGGAAGCTAATCCCTGGTTGAAATGGTAATTTGCTAATAATCCGGTCATTGAATTTGTAATTTCACTATTCATATAGGTATTGATTTCACACTGAGTACGGGCAACATTCCATACACGCACTTCGTCCAATTTTCCTGAAAAATAGCAAGCACCAGTATGTCTCCCAATATAAGTTGTTGGAGCTCCGCTATAAGGGCCAGCACTATTGCCGCTTGCAACCATAATACCATTTACATATAACACCATTGTTGATGTTAAAGCATCGTACGTAACGGCGGCATGAACCCAGGTATTAAGTGGGAAATTAGTTCCATCTTGTACATAATTATAATTACCGTTATTACCAGCTGCAAGTCGACCACTTGATAAATAAAAAGGGTCATCACCTGAACTAAGAAGATTATTACAGCTATTATCTAATGCATACACCCACATTTCTTTAGTATATGAACTTCCTGACGGAATAACATTTCCTATTTCTACATAATCATTGGAACCATCAAAACTTAGAGCAGCGGCAACCGGACAAGCAATCGATGTAGTAAATCCTGAAGCAACAGCTCCCGGTGAAACCCAGTTTGAAGAAGATCCTGTTAAATTAAAATTAGCAAGGGTTCCTGTATTCGAATTACCACTAGCGTCAACCAGGGTTATTACCGTTGGATTAGAATTGAAAGCAACGCCCTGGTTAAAGTGGTAATTAGCTACTAAACCTGTTGCAGTTGTTGGAATCTCACAATTTTTGTATGAAATGATTTCACATCGCGTGCGTTCCACATTCCAAACACGCACCTCATCCATAGTACCCACAAAATACTGCTCAAATCCTGTATGGTTGGATCTACCCAGGTAGTTATTGTTACCAATCGTAGTTAAAGCGGTTGTAAAGGTCCATTCCAGGTTACCATCAACGTATGCTTTTACATTAGTCCCATTATAAGTAAGGGCTATATGGTGGTAGGTATTATCAGCTATAAGCGTTCCTGATGATGGGAAATAGTCGTTGGCATAACCCATAAAACCAAGGTGGCCCGTTGGCGTCACTTTAAAATTAAATGCTTCATTTGGATTTGAACTACCTGAAGCAAAAGGAGTTTGAAAATTTCCAGTGACCGTTGTTTTTAACCAAAATTCAACCGTTCTTGCTGACGCGCCGCTGATGTTGAATGTATTTAACGTTATCCCGTCGGTTCCATCAAAATTTAAAGCCGCCGCCGCCGTGCAAGCTCCAGGTGTTATATTGCCTGAGGTTACCGCTGCCGGAGCAATCCAATTGGATGTGCTACCGGATAAAGAAAAATTACCCAATGTTCCTGTATTTGAATTTCCTGAATCATCGGTTAAGGTGGTTATGGATGAATTATTACCTGCATCAATTCCCTGGTTAAAATGGTAATTAGCCACTAAACCTGTTGCAGTTGTTGGGATCTCACAGTTCATATAGGAATTGATCTCACAATCTGTCCGTGCAATATCCCAAATCCTTACTTCGTCCATACTTCCCTGGAAAAAATAGTTATTGCTCCTGCATCCCAAATTAACATTATTAGGGCCTGTTGCAATGGTTCCTGTTGCGGCAACTGATTTATCCAATACGCCGTCGATATAAATTTTAATTGTTGACCCATCGTAGGTACCTGCCACATGATGCCAGGTATTATTATTTATATTGCTTGCATTACTATATAACCAACCTCCTGAAAAATCGGATACACCACCAATGTAAAAGCTTGCCTTGCCAAAATTACCGTCAACATTTACGCCCATGTAAAATGAATCGTCGTTTTTGGTAACGATGTATTGTTCTCCTGACGCAGAGGTTTTCACCCAGGCCTCAATGGTTACCGCATTGGTCATGCTAAGCAATGACGTGCTGTTTATAGCCACAAAGTCGTCAGTCCCGTCGAAATTAAGAGCAGATGCGGGTGTACAACATTCAGAACCGGAACCGTTAACCCAGTTTGTTGCCGGAGTCATATTTACAAGTGTACCGTTTGGTCCTACCGCAGATGTTGCAGAACTACCTGTACCATTCTCAAATTTATTATAAAGCTTTAAGCCTGTTTCAGAACCCGTTAAACAAGAAGACATATTGGTCGATAATTCTGACTGCGTTCTTGCAACACTCCAAACACGTAATTCACCTATTTTATAATCTCCATTTCTCCCTCCCGCACCGGCAGCAAATCGCACGTCGTGTCCAACATGAATTTCAGAACCGGAATTATTCACAATTGCTCCGGAAATACCAGGACCAGTGGCATCCAGCACACCATCAATATAAATACGTGTACTTACATTATCTGCAACCGTTGCTACATGGTGCCATCCATTACTCATTGTTGTTGAATTAGCTGATCTCCAGGTACCATTATCATTGACCTGCCACGCCAACTCATTTGGGTTGGCTCCATGCCAGTGCCAGACATTGGTACCCATATTATCAAGACCTGCAGTCGCTTGTCCGATCCACGGCGTTGAGTTTACTGAACCATCCACATAAACCCATCCTTCAACAGTTAGTTCGTTTGTGTATGAATAGAAGGGACTGGCGAACTGAACATAATCTGCACTTGTTGGTAAATCGAGGGCTCCAACGCACTGTGCATTTGAAATTAGTGTGCCCAGCAGGCAGGCAAAAGAAAGTAATAATTTTTTCATATAATTTAATTTTTCGGCGAACCTACAGAAATAATACTGTTTTGACCAAAGTTTGGGACAAACTACCGATTAAAGTATATGAACTACAAAAGAGTGTTATTATTTAAAGAGACTGTTAAGATTCTGCTGATAGGTTCTCCCAACAGACAGTTCTTCATTGTTCACTATAATACTTCCACTTTTCATTTCCGTAATGTATTTTTTATTCACCAAATAGGATTTATGGATACGTATGAAGTCTACAGAGGGAAGCTGTTGCTCCAGTTCAGACAAAGCTATTCTGATTACTTTACGTTTATCATTCTTTAAATGAATCGTTGTGTAGTTACCATCCGCTTCCAGCCAGACAATACTCTGATGGTGCAATTTCACCAAAGCCCTGCCTTCCTTAACAATTAATTCTTCGCTTTCTTCCGTTTTTATCGGCGAATTTTCAAGGTTGTACAAAGCTAATTCAATCGCCACCAAGAGATCTTCCTTTTTAAAGGGCTTAATGATATAAGCTTTCGGATGTGTATGCTTAGCTTTGTCTATCATGGCCTTATCGGCATGAGAAGTGATGTAGATAAAAGGAAGGTGATATTTTGAATTCAGCAAATTTCCGAGGTCAATTCCCGTTTGCTCCTTTCCCAAGGCAATGTCTGTTAATACAAAATCGATTTTCGAAGAATTTAGAATATCAGTGGCTTCATCAACAGATTCAGCTATTAAGATTTCTTTACACCCTTCCGCTTTCAAAAAATCAGAAATAGTCTCTGCTATTAACAATTCATCTTCAACGATCAGGAATATAGAGGCGGCAATCATAAAATGGACTATTTTTGTTTGGTAAGGCTAAATATAATATTAAAAACCGCTCCATTTTCATTTTTCATCAGGAGTATTCCTTTAATTTGTTTTGTCATAATTTTAACCAACTTGAGACCGAGACTATCTTTTCTTCTTTCAGTTTCATCAGGCAAACCGCTTCCATTGTCAGAAATGATAATCTGCCAGTTCCTGCTAATTTCAGGAATTAGCTCAACCTTGATCTGCCCGGTATTTTTGTCTTTAAAGGCGTATTTAATTGAATTAGTTACTAATTCATTAATTATTAAGGCTAATGGTACGGCCAATTTTGTTGGAAAATTAATTTGCTCGATTCCTGTCACAATTGAAATATTTTCTCCCTTTGTTCTCAATATATCTCTGTGAAAATCCAATACTTTTTCAATGTACTCTTTCATATTAATTTCAAGGGGCGAATTCGTATCATATAGCAACTCATGCAACGCCGAAAGTGATTGAATTCGATTCTGACTCTGAGTCAGGTACTCCGTTAACTTTGCATTATCAGCACTATTTGCCTGAAGGGTCAATAAGCTTGATATTATTTGTAGATTATTGTTGATGCGGTGATGCACTTCCTGAAGTAATATATCCTTCCGTTGATCTTCTGAGGCAAGGAATGCGGCCAAACTTTTTTTATTATCATAAGCTCTTTTCATAAAAAATATACCTCCGCAAGCAAGCGCAATGACTACGATAAAAAACCATCGCCACTGTCTCTGAAGTTTATTTTCAGCAGCCAGTTGATACACAACCTTATCATGCTCAAACTTGACAGCAGCCTGCTTTTTATCAAATTCATAATTCATTTCTGCCTTTATACTTTGCTTTGTATTCTCATTATTATATACAGAATCTCTTAAAACGATATAATTTTTATAATGCTTATATGCTTTTTCAAATTCATGTCTTCCAGAATAAAATTCACTAACCGCCAGTTCAAGTGAGCTTTTTAGATCCAAATCATCTGTTTCCATAGTATAACTCAATGCTTTATTAAAATAAATCTCAGCAACTCTGTTGTTTTTTAATTGTGAATTTGCGAAAGCAATATTTAACAAACAACTGGCAATCTGATTTTTATCTTTTAACTCCTCCACTATTTTCAATGCTAACAAATATTTTTCCAATGCTAGTTTTGCGTGTCCCTTTTCTATATAAACGTTTCCACTGTTAATTAAAACACTTGACATTCCACTTTTAAAATCAATCGCTCTGTAATTTTCATAAGCAATATTATAATATTTTAAAGCCGTATCAATTTTCTGCAGATTAGAATAAACGTCTGCCTTGTTAGCGAAAATATGAGCGATTGCTTTTCGATCATTCAATTTTTCAGCCAGTTTTTGTGCTTGGTCATAATATTTAAGAGCATTATTATAATCATTTTGATTATAATAAATAATTCCAATATTGCCCAATTTCAATAAGGCTCCTTCGTAATTACCGATCTCTTCATCAATGGCCAGACCTTTATAATAATAACTGAGTGCGGCCGGATAATTAGCTTTGTGCCTGCTAATATTCCCAAGGTTATTATGAGCATCAGAAACGCCTAATTTATAGTTCAACTTTAAAGAAAGTGATAATGCTTTAGTTGCCATAAAAATGGCAGAATCGGATTGATCATTTTTTTCAAAAGCGGCGCTAAGATTATTTAATTTTATAACTGAATCTGTATCATTCTGAGAAAAGAAATTCGTAAAAAGAAAAATAAAAAACAGGACAAAGGAAGATCTCATAAAATCAAAAGTAAACTATTTTCTTTAAGTGAAAAAGACTAGGGAAGCATGTATTTGAAAACACACACAATTAGAATAAGATTAATAATTAATAATGGCAGTATAACCCACTTAAATTTCGGCTTGCCTGCTTTATGATAAAGCGGTGCTTTCATGCCAAGGAAAATTCCTAACGCCCCAAACAAAAAAGCCAGTGCAAATAAGTTCTTTTCCGGAATTCTACTTCCTTTTTTAAGGGATTTGTATTTGTCGAAACCCATTACTAAATAGGCAATGAAGTTTATTGCAATGACATAGGAGATTAAAATATATCGGTAAGATAGCACAAATAGGAATTAAAAAAACCTTTCAGTGTGTGAAAGGTTTTTAAACAAACAAAACATTTTTATTTTTTCAACGCGTCTCTGATTTCCATTAATAAATGATCCGTGTTCGACACTTCAGCAACAGCTGCCGGAGCTTCTTCTTCCCTTCGTTTCATTCTGTTAATTGCTTTGATCATTAAAAACACACACAAGGCCAGCAAGGTAAAGTTGATCATCACAGAAATAAAATTTCCATAGGCAAAAACAGGCCCGAGTTTTTTTGCATCAGCCAATGCAAGGCCGGCTGTAACTTTATCGGATAAAGGAATATACAAATTACTGAAATCAACATTACCGATTAATTTACCCAATATAGGCATCATCAGGTCATCAATCACGGAAGTAGTTATTTTTCCAAATGCGCCGCCAATAATAACACCAACTGCTAAATCAATGACGTTCCCTTTTAGCGCAAATTCTTTAAATTCTTTTACAAAGCCCATACTTTAGATTAATTACTTCCTAATACTTTCAGTAACTCATCCAGCTTCGGCGTTAAGATAATTTCCGTACGTCTGTTTTTCTTTCTTGCTTCCGGAGTTTTAGCGGGATCCAATGGAAAAAATTCACCACGACCTGCAGAGGTAATCCGGGTTGGATCAGTTTTAGAGTTTTGCAACAAAATTTTAGTAACCGATGTTGCCCTGATAACACTGAGATCCCAGTTATCTTTAATTTCTCCTGCACCTTTCATTGGCACGTCATCCGTATGACCTTCCACCAAAATATTAATTTCAGGATTTTGTTCCAATACTTTAGCCACGTTTTTTAAAGCGTCTACACCTTTTGGTTGGACAGCTGTCTTTCCACTTTCAAACAATAAAGATTCATCCATACTCACGTACACTTTACCATTTTTTTGAGTGATGGTTAAACCTTTACCTTCAAAACCAAGCAAAGCATCCTGCAATTTCTTTTTTAAATCCGCTGTTGCCTGGTCTTTGCTTTTTAAAATGGATTCCAGTTCATTGACACGGGCCTCACGTTTTTTCAATTCTGCTGATAAGGCATCCAGATCCTGTTGTTGTTTATTTAAACGTGCCTCCAATGCTTTTAATTCATCTTCCTTCTTCAACAATTGCTCCTGTGTCATCTGTAATTTGCCACTCAAAGCTGCATTGTCTCTTTCCGAGCCAACCAACATGCGGTTGTATTTATCCAGAAGCTGATCATTAACTGAATTCAATTTGTCGTATTTATTTTGAAGCAAACGAAGATTAGTTGCCATGATGGAAGTATCACGCTGTAATCCCGCCAGTTCTTTTTCCTCTTTGGTCAGTTTCTCAGTCAAAGAAGCTAATTTAGCTTCATTCTCCTGGTTAGATTTTTTTAATGCAGCAGATTCTGTCTCACAACTGGTCAGCTTGTTTTTTGTTTCCTCCATTAGCCGTTGTGGCACACAGGAAGTTAAAATTAATAAAGCAAGGCTGATAGGTAAATAATTGGCTTTCATTTTCATTTTCGATTATAAAACAAAAATAAACCTATTCAAGGGGGATAAACGTGACGGTAGTGCTATTTATTAACAAAAAAAGTTTGTTAATTTTTTATTTCACTGCTAATGCCTTCTCTATTCTGGAGGCTACAATATCTGCTAACTGTGAAAAATAAGAATTGATAATTTTTGGCGGTGCATTGATATTATTAGGAAGGCTGACCTCAGCTGTACCTGAATTAATTTCCCTTGCATCCAGTGTATAAATCGTATAATGCAGCACAATTTTACGCGAGGACGAGCTATTCAGATCTCCGGGCATCCCGTTTAGTGATTTAATATCCAGCTCGTTAATAAAAAGGAAAAGATCAGTCTTATACTTTCCTCCCAGATAAGGCACTAGCGTAGCATTCATGAGTTTGGCGTTCATAAAACGGGCATCGCTATTGCTTTCCACAGTAAGCTGGCCGTTTGCTATGGTCTTCTCTTCTTTATCCTTAACAGGTGGTTTGTAATTGCCCTGATCAGGGACTTTGACATATTGATACGACAAATACCGATAGATATTTTCGAGATCTTTCCCGGTCTTCACGGTATCCTCAAGCAGATCCACAACCGGCATTTTTGACTTTAATTTTTTATAGAATTGCTCATTCAACCCATCCCGCATAACTGCCTTAATTTGTTTCGCGTTCAACTTTGATTCTTTGTTGATCATAAAATCAATTTCACTTAAATACATCCGGTTTTCAAATGGAATCAACATGATTTTATGCTTGGAAAGTGCTTCCTTTGAAACAGGCTTATTACCGGAACTGATGGTTTTATCCTGCCCTTTCAGTTGAAAAACACTGAATAAAAGACACAAAACACAGGCAATTGCATAGTTGAAATATATTCTTCCCATCAAAATTATAACTCTAAAATCAAAAAAGGTTACTTAAAAAAATGAACAAAATCATTTAAGTTAGCGTAAAGCATCAGGAACAATAACAAGGCCATGCCGACATATTGAGCATAGGTTAACACTTTAACGCTCGGTGCCCTTCTGGTGATCATCTCATACAGTGTAAAAACCACATGTCCTCCATCCAATGCAGGAATTGGCAATAAGTTCATAAAGGCCAGCACAATCGACAAAAATGCCGTACGGTTCCAGAAATCTTCCCATATCCATTCATCCCCGAACATTTTAGCCATCGATTTGAATCCACCAATGTGTTTGTATCCACCAGTACTTGGTGTGAAAATCATTTTAAACTGGCGAACATAAAAATTGAGCTTATCAAATGTCATAGCTACACCGGCAGGAAAAGACTCGAAGAAACCATAAGACCTTATTTCTTCGCTAACAATTCCAAGTCTCACCAGATCCTCAGGTCTTCTTGCAAAAGCAGCTCCGATTTTCCCATCAGATGTTATTTTGACAGGCACAACAACATTCACTGCATTTCGTTCCACATTCAAAGTAATCGATTGCCCCGCAAATAGTTTAAGATAAGACACCAATTCATCATAAAATTTTACATGTAACGTATCATTTATTCCTACCACCCGGTCAAACTCTTTTAGCCCGGCATCTTTATTCACTGAACCTTTTGTAAACTCGGCAAAAATAGCCGGTGTACGAGGATTACCAAACCCGAATTTTTCGGAAGTGGCAATCTGATCAATAAAATCTTTTGGCAACGTCAATTCTACCTTTTCTCCGTTCCGATCAATCTGTACAGTTTGACCTAACAAAATTTCTATCCTCAAATCGTCGAGGTATTTTACCGGTTTATTGTCCACAGAAATGATTTTATCCCCTGTTCTGAAACCAACTGCTGTCCCTAAAGAATCTGAGCATTCGATTCCATCCACTAAACTGCTCATAGGGATTTTTTTCTCGCCCCAGGTAAACAAAATCATGGCATAGATAACGAAGGCCAGTAACACATTTACAATGATACCGCCTAACATCACAATCAAACGCTGCCAGGCCGGATGTGCCCTGAATTCCCATGGTTCTGCTGGTTTTTTCATTTGCTCTGTATCCAGGTTTTCATCGATCATACCGGCAATTTGAACATAACCACCCATCGGGAACCAACCGATACCATATTCCGTATCACCGATTTTCTTTTTAAACAAAGAAAAATTCAGGACACCCGGTAACGGGAACAGGAAATCGAAGAACATATAAAATTTATCAACCCTTATTTTAAACATACGGGCCGTAATGAAATGTCCAAATTCGTGCAACAAGATTAACAAGCCAAGGCTTGTAATAAATTGTGCTATATTAATAAAAGTACCCATAGTTATTTTTTAATTAATTCGGTGGTCAGTAATCTTGTCTCTTTGTCACATTGGATATAATCTTCGATGCCAGGAGTTTTAATCATCGGCATTTTATCCAGTGCACTCGCTATGACATCACTCATATTTAAAAACCCGATTTTATCTTCCAAAAAAGCCTGCACTGCAATTTCATTAGCGGCATTTAATACACATGGCATATTACCGCCTTTTTCCATTGCTTTAAAGGCCAGCGCTAAGTTACTAAAGGTTTCCATATCCGGCTTCTCAAAAGTGAGCTGAGGGTAGTTAAAAAAGTCAAAACGCGGGAAATTTGATTTAACCCGCTCAGGATATGTAAAAGCATACTGAATAGGCAGTTTCATGTCCGGTAATCCCATTTGCGCTTTCATGCTGCCATCCGTAAACTGAACGATACTATGTATAACACTTTGAGGGTGCACAATAACATCAATTTGTTCTGGCTTTAAATTAAACAACCATTTTGCTTCGATCACTTCCAGCCCCTTATTCATTAAACTTGCAGAATCAATGGTGATCTTTGCTCCCATGACCCAGTTAGGATGTTTAAGAGCCTGTTCTTTTTTAATATTAGCCAGAAAAGCCTTGTCTTTTCCTCTGAACGGACCGCCGGAAGCAGTTAAATATATTTTTTCAATAGGATTATCAAACTCTCCGGCCAGGCATTGAAATATCGCTGAATGTTCAGAATCTACAGGATAAAGGTTTACGGCATTTTCATACGCTAATTTAGTGACGATTTCTCCTGCCACTACCAGGGTCTCTTTATTGGCAAGGGCAATTGCTTTTTTATGTTTGATGGCGTTAACGGTAGAGGCTAATCCGGCATAACCAACAATAGCGGCTAACACCATATCAATGGTTTCCATTTCCACAATCTGTTCCATGGATTTTAAGCCTGCAAAAACTTTTACATCATGCGTGAACAAAGCGTCTTTTACCAACTGGTATTTGCTTTCATCACCAATAACTACTGCGTTTGGTTTAAATTCGATGGCTTGTTGAATAAGCAAATCAGCATTGCCATTGGCAACTAACACCTCCGCTTCAAAATGTCCGGGATTATTCCTGATCACCTCCAACGCCTGCGTGCCGATACTGCCTGTGCTGCCCATGATGGCAATACGTTTCGGAGCTTTATCTTGTTGAAGGTTCTGGGTCATTGAAGGCGCAAAAATGGCGAAAATTTTAGGATTACGGAAATTAAGTTTTTAAAGTAATTTAACCGCAGAGGACGCAAAGAAAAGAAGCGCAGAGACCCCTAAGAAGTATTAAAATAAACCTTGCTATTTCAGTTTGTTATGTATTTTTGCTATTTATTATCAATAAAACTCTCTGTTTTCTCTGCGAAAAAACTCAGCGTTCTTTGCGGTTAATATCCACTATTATGAAACAAAAAACAGCCATTTTACTTTTACAGTTAGGAACACCTGACAGTCCGAAAAAATCGGATGTAAGAAAATATTTAACCCAGTTCTTAAATGATGAACGTGTGATCGACATACCCTGGTTGTCGCGTACCTTATTGGTAAATGGCATCATTGTTCCGTTTCGTGCAGGCAATTCTTCCAAGCTCTATAAGGCTATCTGGGATGAGAAAACAGGTTCACCATTACTCAAACACACGCTTGATCTTCAAAAAAAATTACAGGCGGCAGTTGGGGAAGAAATAACGGTTGAAATGGCTATGCGCTACCAGAATCCGGGAATGGAAAGCGTTCTGGAGCGCATGAAAAAACAGGGTTATCACAAGATCATTGTTTTTCCATTGTTTCCTCAATACGCTTCCAGCAGTACAGGGAGCGCACTACAGGAGTTCATGAAAATTGTGAGTCAATGGTGGGTAATTCCTGAATTAAAGATTATTAGTCAGTATTTTGACAACGATGATTACATCAATTGTGTTGTTAACCGGGCTAAAGCGCATGAACTCAACAGATACGACCATATTGTTTTTAGCTACCATGGCTTGCCTGAAAGGCAGGTTGACAAAGTGTATGAGGACGGCTATTTATGCAAGGATCATCATTGCGAAGATGAATTAAACGATACCAATTATTATTGCTATAAAGCAGGGTGTTACCAAACCACCAAAGCCATCGTGCAAAAATTAAATATTCCTGAAAATAAATACACTGTCAGTTTTCAAAGCCGCCTCGATGACAAATGGCTCAAGCCTTTTAGCGACAAAGTGGTGGAAGAATTAGCAAAAAAAGGGAATAAAAATATATTGGTTTTTTCACCGGCCTTTACCGCTGATTGCCTGGAAACCATTTATGAAATTGGCACAGAATACCAGGAAATTTTTCACGAGCATGGCGGGGAAAAAATTCAACTGGTAGAAAGTTTAAACAGTGGGGATGATTGGGTGGAGACTATAAAGAAAATCTCTTTAAAATAAAAGAGCGGCCAATTGGCCGCTCTTTTATTTACTCTTAAGATTTAAAATTATCTTACAATTAATTTTTGATAAACAGCTTGACCTTCATGGTTAACTACTTTTACGAAATAAATTCCGGGTTCAAAATTATGCTTAACTTCTACGTTGGTATTTGAATTTTCAAATTTAACTTCTTTTTCAGCAACTATCTTTCCTGACATATCAGTAATAGATAAAACTACTTTATCATTTTTATCTGAACTAATTGAAACAAATAAGCTGTTATTTTCATGAATTGGATTCGGGAAAACTGACATTTGGAATTTAGTATCATGTGCAAAATTTACTGATTTAATTTCCGAATAACTATATTTCCCATTGGCATCAGTTTGCTTTAAACGATAATAGGATAAACCAAAAAACGCATTCTTATCAACGACAAAATAATTTCTCTGAACCGTACTATTTTCAGCACCTTGTATTGTTTTAAATGTTTCAAAATCAATTCCATTTTTTGAACGCTCCACGCTAAAAAAACTATTATTTTTTTCTGATGCAGTCATCCAGCTTATCTCCACTGCATCATTCTTCACAACAGCATCAAAACTCATCAATTCAACCGGCAACAAAATACAACCACCTGCTACATTTGTCAAAATATAAGAATAATTGCAGGCATCACCGGCAAAACCATCCACTACCAAATAGGCACATTTACCTGCGGCTAATGCAAAATTAGGTGAAGTTTGAACAGCGGTACTCACTAAGGTTGGACTAGTTGCCTGCCATACATTCGTTAAACTATTAGTTGTCCCAGTTAAAAGAGCCATCTGGCCTCCGGTTGCGCCAGTAAAAGCACTATTTACACAAGAGGTCACATCAAATTGGACATTATAAGTACCGGCTGTCGCCGCACAAAAAGTAAACCATGATGGATTATTTATTACATAGGTTACATCGGCTCCGCCAGCGCAACTTCCGCATTGAGTGGCGGCATTATCCAAATTGTTAAACCCCGCTCCTGTAGCCGATGGAAAATTTCCTCCTCCGGTTGATCCATTGAATGTAATACCACATTGATTAATCAAATTGGCTGCCGGAGCAACAGCGTTTGCAGCTGGGGCATGAACTCCAACACAAAATTCAACCCAACGATCATTACCACCACCTCCGTTATTGTTTTGCACCTGAATTAAATAGGTGTTATTACCAGCTGTAGTAGTTAATCCTGTTAACTCAGTATATTTCCCAGGATCACCATTAATCAGGTTATAACTCACTCCGCCTACCGGGCCTGATACATGACTCGTAGGTTGCGCAGTTGCCAATACAGAACCGCCGGTACAGGCTGACGTAACATTCGTGCAACCTGCCGTTAAAGTTGTATAGGGGCCATAAACAACGTAGTCAGGGGCAAGATTAGTACTGTTATTTTGTATAAAATTAAGAACCAAAGAGGATGTAGATGCGGTAAATGAATACCACATTGAACTACCAGTCGACCCTGTAAAGTTTAAATTACATTCTCCTGTCTGGAGTGTGGTATTAGTGGAATTTTGGCCACATAAATTAGTTCCGGATGTAAGCGAAATTGCACTAAGACATGCGTCGTTTGCAGGTTGTGCCACTAAACCACCAATACATAAAACGAATAAACAAATTATAAATACTCTTTTCATTTTTCAATCGTTGTTTTAATCTGGTTAGTCTTAGGATAAATTCTTATCATCGTGCAATAATTCAACTGATATTCCACTATTTTATTTTCTTTTCTCATTTTTTCAATTTCACATAACGCGTTATCTGGAATTGAAAATTTCGCGGTTGATGATCCCTCAACAGTACCAGGGATAGTAACAATTTCATAAGTTCCTGGTTTAGCCCAAAGCGTTGAATCACATGTATTTTGTGAAATTGATACTTTCGATAATACTAAAACAAAGAAAAGTATTATTTGTCTTTTTGCATTCATGTTATAAATTTTGAGAGAAATATTATTAAGGACAACCAAATTTACAAAAAAATACCGTAAAAGTTGCAGAAATCATATGCAATCTTTGAAAATTTAACAATCTCGAAAACATGAAATTTATGGATCAAATTGCGAAAACCACTATTTACAGGGCACTACAACTTTCTAAAATTAATTCCTTAATTTTAGATCAGGTTTTAGACCTGAAAGTTTAACTAAATTAAATACAAGATTCACTCACTAAACACATATTTAAGCACTTATAAATACCTGGCGTTATTTCGCTCAAATGGACATTATAAAGGCTTTTCCAATAAGTTACTGCTTTCCAATAAAAATCCTCTTACTCATTTTAACATTTCAAAGCCCCAAATATGCTTTTTAAACTATGACTTGAAAAATGATTTCGAAGTATTTATTCCTAAAACCAACAATCCGATTCAATTTCCCAGGGGATTATTTATTGAAATAGAAAAATCCATTTTATTAAATGACCTGACTTTAGAGAATCATGGAAACGATGCGACCTCACCCATACAGATTAGTGCTACAATAAGCAAAGAGGAATATCTCCAAAAAGTCAATTCTTTAAAACAGCATATTCAAAACGGTGATATATATGAAATTAATTACTGCATAACATTTGAGGCGCATGACGTTGTCATTGATCCTTTACACATTTATCATAAATTAAATAACATCAGCCGGGCGCCTTACTCTGCGTTCGCTAAGTTCGATCACCTCTATATCATTTCTTCTAGTCCCGAATTATTTCTATCAAAAAAAGGGAACACACTTCTTACCAAACCTATTAAAGGAACTGCTAAAAGAGGGTTCACGTTAGAAGAAGACAAACACATCAAAGAGGCACTTTATCTGAATAAAAAAGAAAGAAACGAAAATGTGATGATCGTAGACGTATGCAGAAATGATTTGTCGCGGATTGCTAAGAAAGGAACAGTTAACGTCGAAAAATTGTATGGCATTGAATCGTACGAACAGGTGCATCAAATGGTAAGTACTATCAGTTGTGAAACAAAAGAAAACACATCATTTGCGGAAATTATTAAAGCGACATTTCCCATGGCGAGCATGACCGGTGCGCCCAAAATTAAAGCCATGGAATTAATTGATGAATATGAGTTGTACAACCGCGGCCCTTATTCCGGCGCCCTCGGTTATCTGGATGAAAACGGGGATTTTGACCTGAACGTGTTGATTCGCAGTATTTTTTATGATGAAAAAAAACGCTATCTAAGTTTTACGGTCGGCAGCGCTATTACAGCCCTATGTAACGCCGAGGACGAATACCAGGAATGTTTGTTAAAGGCCAAAGCCATGATGAAAGTTCTTGAATCTCAAACATAGGCTACATTCGACTAATCTCTATTTTTCTTCGATTTATTACTGATCTTTAAGG
Source organism: Bacteroidota bacterium (assembly GCA_021155905.1). Classification (GTDB taxonomy): domain Bacteria; phylum Bacteroidota; class Bacteroidia; order B-17B0; family Aurantibacillaceae; genus UBA4416. Next base: position 133,388 of record JAJNBG010000011.1, on the reverse strand, counting down.
TTTACTTCAAAACAAATGCTATTCGCGTTGGTTTTATGTGTATTTTCGCGTCGCTTTAAAATAATCACTTCATTTACAAGCAGATACATTAAGCTAATTCATTTTAAATTATGAAATCTTGCATCTTTTTATTGTTGGTTTTTATAGCTAACGCCTTGTTTTCGCAAAACGTTGGAATTAGCGCCACGAGTGGATTTACACCAAACCCAAGCGCTATGCTTGATATTGATGTATCGTCGTTAGGCGCCACATCAAAAAAAGGTTTACTAATTCCAAGGGTCACACTTTCTTCTGCAACCGATATTGCAACCATTCCAAGTCCCGCTACATCTTTAATGGTTTATAATACGACCGCTGCCGGATCCGGGTCCACAGCAGTTATTGAAGGCTTTTACTTCTGGGATGGGACTAAATGGATAGCCTTTTCAGGAACAGGCGGTAAAGATTGGTCTTTATTGGGGAATGCAGGCACTGCAGACGGTACAAATTTTATTGGCACCACCGATAATGTTGCTTTTAGTTTTAAAGTTAACAATAATAAAGCCGGAAGAATAGATCCTCTTGGCCCAACTTTTTTAGGTGTCGGTTCGGGTAGCGTAAATACCGCTGCTTATAATACTGGATTTGGCGCGCAAACTCTGAAAGCAAACACGTCCGGAAATTATAATTCTGCGATAGGCGATAGTGCATTATATAAAAACACAACCGGATGGTATAATACAGCAAATGGTTTCAGTTCACTTTATTCAGTTACAACAGGGAGTTTTAATACGGCAAATGGCGCATACGCCTTGTGGTATAATTCCACGGGCTCTAATAATACTTCTTCGGGGGTAACATCACTTTTTACCAATACAACAGGAAGCCAAAATTCTGCACATGGTGTTAATGCCTTGTATTATAATACTATTGGGAATTATAATACTGCCTCAGGTTATAATGCCCTTAAGAGAAATGTCTCAGGCTACCAAAATACAGCAACCGGCGCATATGCATTGGACTCTAACACTACGGGGAATTTTAATACCGCTATGGGTGTAGCGTCTTTGCAAAAAAATTTAATAGGATCGAATAACACGGCGATGGGTTATAACTCATTAAAAGCAAATACTGGTTCCAACAATACTGCAATTGGTTATATAGCCTTACAAACAAATACCAGTGGTTTGGATAACACTGCAGTTGGTTATAACTCGTTAGGAAAAAACACAACGGGTAGTGATAATACAGCTTTAGGCTATTTTACCATGCGGGATAATACAACCGGTAATGAAAATACTACTTGTGGAATTAATACTTTAGTTGGCAACACGACTGGAAGTTGGAATACTGCCATTGGAAGTTATGCCATACAATCATCTGGTGTTGGCACTGCAAGCCTAAATGTGGCTGTAGGATACAAAACTTTATTCAGCGCAACGTCTGGAGGCTCTAATACTGCAGTAGGCTCTTATGCTCTCAATAAAAACAACACAGGTGATTTTAATGTGGCGAATGGAGTTAATTCTTTATTTACAAATACAACCGGTAGTTTAAATGTTGCTGTTGGGGCAAATGCATTGAAATTAAGTACAACTTCCGGATCGAATACAGCTGTTGGAGCAAATGCATTAAGTGCCAATACAACCGGTAGTTTGAACGTCGGTTTGGGAACAAATGCCGGAAATGCAATCACAACAGGTTCGAATAATATTGCTATCGGCTTTAATGCTCAGGTACCCACCGCTTCGGGTTCTGACCAGATTCGTTTGGGAAGTACTTCCATAAATACATTTGTGTGTCAGGTTGCGTTATCTGTTTCTTCTGACAGGCGATGGAAATCAGACATAAAAAATTCAGAACTAGGTTTGGATTTTATCAAAAGTTTAAGGCCCGTTTCTTATACCCGAAATAATGATGCCAGCAAGAAATTAGAGTTTGGTTTTATTGCACAGGAAATTGAAGAAAGTCTGCAGAAATTCGGCACTACCAAAACAGGGATTATCAATAAAGATGATGCCGGTATGTATGGTGTCCGTTATAATGACTTTATTGCACCCATGGTAAAAGCCATCCAGGAGCAACAGGCGACTATTGATGATCAAAAACAACGCATCGATAAACTGGAAGCCATGGTCACAGAATTATCTCAAAAACTAAATAAATAATATATTTATTTCAATGAGTCGGCATTTGTATAATTTCTTTAAAACCATTTTCTTCATCGGCTTGTTACCTGCCCAATGTTTGGCTCAGGGACTTGTTAATAACGGCGGGAGCATTACCCTCATTGGCTCTGTTCAACTATATATTGACGGGCCGGATGGTCATTATACCAGTCAGGCTTCAGGTTCCATCATACCTAATTCAACTTCAACCATTGCCCTTGAAGGTAACTGGCTTAACAATTCATCAAATGTCGCATTCACTACAGATGCAGGCTTGGTAATTTTAGCAGGATCAACACAAACGATCGGAGGTACTAACCCCAGCGCCTTTTACAATTTATCTTTGGCCGGAAATGGTATTAAAACGTTGGCTGTGAGCAGTACAACTGTTGGAGGTCAATCTACTTATTCGGGTATTTTATCATTGGGTTCTTCAACACTGGATTTAAACGCAAACAGATTAGACATTACCAATAGTTCGACCGGCGCAATTAGTCGCTCGAGCGGTTATATTATCAGCGAAACATCAAGTACTGTGAACCCAAGTATTATCCGATGGTATCATAGAACAGCTGGTGGATCCAAAATTTATCCATTTGGAGTTGACGGAGATTATATTCCTTTTACGTTTAACATTACATCGACAATGACGAACACCGCCGCTTATGTAGACGTATCAACACGACATACACCCTCAGATAATACACCCTGGGCCGGCGCCAGCAATGTAGCTCCAGTTGTACATATGTTTTCAACTAACTCTTCCACATTGGCTAACGGAACTATTCCTTCGGTAATTGACAGATGGTGGGATATCAGTAACAGCGATCCGATTACAGCAGATCTAACCTTCAGCTACAGAGGTTCGGAAAATACATTAAATGATGCATTGTATGTGCCAAACGGATTAATTGGCGCACAACACTGGGACGGCACAGGTTGGCTGCCAAATAATGCAACAATCGGTAGTGCGCCTTCAGTCACAATCGGTGTGGGATCTATCACAGCGGTGAGTCAATCCTCGTTTTGTCCCTGGATTCTGTCTTTATCCTTATCGCCTTTGCCGATTGAACTGATAAGTTATGATGGGGTTTGCCATAGTAATGACGTTGTGATAGAATGGTGCACGGCTTCGGAAAAAAACAATAGTTACTTTACCATTGAACAGTCGATCAATAATGTAGATTATATTACTATTGGAAACATTTACGGGAACGGAACTTCTCATATCAAAAACTGCTATAAATTTATTGGGACTTCCATTTCATCCGAAATTAATTATTTTCGTTTATCACAAACAGATCACAATAACCAGACAACGCTACTTAAAACTATTGCCGTTGAACCATGTAACAATGCAAAAGGCAAGATTGCAATTGCAAACGACGGCTCTAAAAAAATAGGAATAATTTTAAATAGCCCGACAGACCAAACACTGGAACTGCAAATTCACAATACCCTTGGGCAATTAATTGAAGTACATCTTCTGGAAGCAAAGGCCGGTGATAATAACTTTATGATTGATCTCACAAACGTCTCCGCTGAATTGTATTACGCGTCGGTGTATCATTTCACCGAAAAACTCCTCTGTAAAAAAATTGTCATTTCAGACCTGATCAGGTAATTATTCCACCATAAATGGCTTACTGATTATCGTTTTGTTCTTATCTAAAAGGTTCAGAATATACTGCCCTTTGACTAAGTCTGAAATATCCAGCTTACTCTCAAGACTCAATGCAGGAAAGCTCTTAATTACTCTTCCCTGCATATCAACTATTTCAAAGCTTGCTGAAGCACTCATTTTGTAATTACCAATTTTCAAATTTAAAACGGAAGAACTTGGATTTGGAAACAGTAACAGTTGTATATCTTTATTTTTCTCTACATCTCTTACACCGGTTAAAATATTACTTTGGCCATTCGCGAAAACATACTCTCCCAGTTTTAATGAATCTACTGTAAAAAAGCCGGTTCTTGGTGAGATCTTGAATTTAGTGTATCCCGTTACCTCTCTCCAGTCATCAGCGGCATTTTTTCTGTATAACAAAATAATGCTGTCTCCATTCACCACTGTTAAACAGGTATCCAAATAACTATTCCCGGACATAGTTTTGTTACCATCATAATTGAGTCTCAATTTCGATGCGAAACCCGGGGAAAGAATGCCATCAATTTTCCAGTAATGCTGAGTATTTAACCGGAAATTGTAGGGATTGTTTTTGAAGGGATCAGGCGCTGCGAAATTATGTTCCACTCTAATGTAAGAAGAATCAATTCCTTTATTGGAGACAATAAATGTTGCCCGACCCAATGTATATGTGTTAGTGGCATTGGTTTTAATGGTTTTAAATTCCGATGAAATGGCGTCGCTGATTTTTGAACCGACATTCATACCTGCGAATACCGGATTTAAATTTGTATTAACCGTAAACGACTGGCTTGCCCCGGACATAGATATTTTTTTTACCTCTTTGTTCCAGGCGCTGTTCATAAATGTAACTTCAAGTGGCACGTTAGAATACAAAGCAGGAGCTCCAAACAATTTTTGCTTCACATAAACCACAGACGTAAATGGCGCTGATGTTCCACTGGTTTTAACAGAATCAATTGAGAAATGAGTCCAGCCACCATTCATTACCCAGTTATCAAAAAACGGAACAAGGTTTTGTCCGGATGAAGTTTGTAACAGGTCCCTGAACTCAAGGCTGTTCATGTTCTTATATGCTTTTTGTTGAAGTACGTATTTCAAGCCTGCAAAGAAAGCGGTATCTCCCATATAACTTCTTAATGTATGGGCAACGTCTGCTCCCTTCCTGTACACATGATCTCCATAAGTATATGCATGAGGGATTCCGGAAATGGCCCTGAAACCTTTCTCCTTCAGGTGAACAAATTTAATCAACTCATCGTGTATGATTTTCACTTCGTTTATATACCGGGTATAGTTATAGGTCCATTCCAAAAACAGACGCTCACTATAACTTGCCATACCTTCATTGAGCCACATATCTTCCTGGGTTTCACATGTCATTAAATCTCCCCACCAATGATGGGATAACTCATGTGCCATTAATTCAGATTCATACGCAATGGAGGTTGCTGCCTGCGGGTAAGAAATATTTGTGGCGTGTTCCATAGCTCCGCTTCCGAAAGGCACTAAACAATATCCTACTCTGTTCCAGACATAAGGACCAAAATAATTTTCATAACCAAGAATGGCGTTTGATAAATGTATAAATCCATTTTTCAAGGCAGTAGTGTCGCTTGGCCTGGCTGCCAAAACAATCGGCAGATTCCCGTTCGCGGCGTTGACATTCCAGTTAACCTGCGTGTAGTCAGCGACAGCAACTGATGCCAGATATGAAGGAATCTCTTTGTTTAAAATCCACTGACGGGTATGCACACTTCCATTAACTACATCAGACATGAGTGCTCCATTGCAAAAAGACGTTTTCGCAATATTGGTGGTAATATTAAATTCATAAAGAGACTTTTCCACGAAATTATCGAAACAGGGAAACCAAACCCTTCCATAATTATGAGGGTTGGCGCCAAAGCCTACACCTAAGTTATAAGCATAATTTCCACTGAATGAAAAACCGCCCCAACCAGCAGGATCGCCCTGCGGGATACCATTGTAATAAACGATGATATTCGTCGTATCAGTGGTGTTCAATGGCATCAAAAAATTAACCCGCAATAAGGTATCATTGTAAGCATAGGTTAATAAAGTAGAATTCTGGGTAACGCTATCTATACTCATCTTTAAAAGATCAAGACTGATACCAGCCTGACTATTCATTTTCGGGGCACACCGGATTACTGTGTTTCCTTTGATTCTTTTATTCGTAAAATCAGTGATGTCAAGATTGATGGTGTATTTTATTACATCCATGGTATCGCTCCTGAGGTTCTCAGGAGAATAGTAAATGGAAGACACAGTTGCCGAAGACTTATGAGACTGACAATTGATCCTTTGAGCCAGGATCGACTTATTAAATAGGAATACAATAAAAAGCAAAGAATAAATCAGTTTCATGGGAGCAATTTTTAAATAAAGTTAATTAATTTTAGTTAATTAGAAGGGGCAATTAGGAGTTCTATAATATTCTGTTAAAATTGTATTGCTATTTATGAACTTAATTTCAAATAGGGACTTATTTGATTTAGTTAAATCTTTATCTAAATCAGAAAAACGGTTTTTGAAACTCACGGCATCTGCAAGCGATTTGAACCCTAATCTCATTACCTTGTTCAACACCATTGAAGTTGCCACTGATTTCCGGGAAGACTTTTTCACGAAAAAATCAAAGGATGAAGCACTCAATATTAAAAGCCAGATCTCCGATAACCTTTATAATTTCATTTTAAAATGTTTACGCTCTTTTCACGCAGAAAGCAGCGCGTCCTATATTATAAAGGACGAGATCACTAATATTTTAAACCTGTTCGACAAAGCTCAGTATAAGCAATGCCGCAAGATTTTAAATAAGCAAAAACAGGAAGCTTATCGCTTTGAGCGTTTCCATTTTATTCTTGAATTGATAGGGCTTGAAAAACTACTTATTTCAATTGAAACCCAATTTAACATCAAGCATAATACCATTGAAGAACTGGTAAAAGAAGAGCAAACGGTTATAGAAAAAGCAAAAAACCTCGGAACCTATACACTTTTATATTCTAAGATAAATTTAAATACACGTCAAAAAAATAAAGCTAAAACCGAAGAGGATATGGAGGTCATTAATTCCTTTTTAAACTCACCTTTGCTTAAAAATGACAAATCTATAAAATCAAAAAAAGCGTTAATTATCTATCACCATTGTCGTTCAATCCTATTCTGTCGTTGCCAGGATAATCAAAGCAGGGAAGAAGAATGTGAACTTCTACTGAAGATCATGGATGATCACAAGGAACTCATTGAAGAAATGCCAAGTCGTTATTTAACTACCTTAAATAACCTGGTAAATATCGCATACGAAGAAAAAAAATACAAAACATGCGCCCTGCGAATTAAACAAATAGAAGAAAAAGCAAACCTCAAAGCCTTCAATACAACCGACCTGCAATTAAAAATCTTTACATCCGTTTTAAATGGAAAACTGACCATCAATACAAACAGCGGATATCAAAAAGAATCTCTTGCCAATGTTGAAGAAATTGAAAAAGGATTGACTGAATACAAGAGTAAAATCAGCAAAGAAGAAGAGCTTGTCTTTTATTACAATATTGCCATCATGAATACCTACTTTGGCAACTATGAAAAAGCGCAACACTATATTGGCCTGATCCTAAACGAAGGGAATAACCTGTTGAGGGAAGATCTGCAATCCTTTGCCAGGATTCTAAACATTGGGCTGCATTACGAATTAAATAATTTTAAACAGTTGGGATATATCATATCTACTATTAAAAATTATTATAAAACCCAGGTCTCCTATTTTAAAACCGAAAAACTGATCCTTTCCTATTTTGAAAAATTATCTGAGCTCAAAATAAAAAACAAGACTAACGAAAAAGAAATATTCCTGAGTTTCAAAAAGGACCTGGAAGATGTAATGAAAGACCCCCATGAAAAAAATGTGAGCTTTTATTTTGACATTGAAGTTTACATTGAATCAAAGATCAGCAATACGCCAATGGATCAGTTAATGAAAAAGAAATATGCCAAAGCTTGGTTAAATTAAACTAAAATGAAACCAACCAATCAGTTATTCGATATTATCAAATCTCTTACCCCAGAGGAGGAGAAAAAATTTAAGTTACTTTCATCATTGCAACAGGGCGAAAAAAATTATATAAAACTTTACAATTTTATTCAAAAGCAAGACGACTATGATGAAGAACAGGTGAAAACTCATTTTAAAAATGAGGTTTTTGTTCAGCATTTTGCATCTGAAAAAAATCAGCTATTACATCACATCCTTAAAAGTCTTAGATTTCACCGCCAGGAAACAAGCGCCAGTGCCCGAATCGATGAGGAAATAAAAAACATACAGCTCCTTTTCAATAAATCCTTATACAAACAATCCAGGAAGCAACTGAGCATCGTTAAAAAAATGGCGCATGACTATGAACTGTTCTACAGCTTACTTGAAATTGTGGAGCTTGAAAAAGTCTTGGTCGATATGGAAGCACATTTTGGAGAGATTAATTATCGGACATTGGATGAATTGATTGAAGAAGAAAATGATCTCTTTAATAAAATTGAAAATTTCGCAGCTTATGAGCTGCAACTGGCAAAATTAAACTCGCTTTCTTCAAAATTAATGATTGCCAGAAGCAAAGAGGACGTCAAGGAGATCACCGATATCATCAAGGAAACAAAACGCTTTGCAAACCAGCAAGGATTTTTATCCAACAAATCCAGGATCATCTTTTTGTTCATTATTGGTGTTGCAAATATGCTTTTAAACGAAATGGATGAGGTGCATAAATCCCTTTCTGATTTAATTATTGAACTTGAAAATAAGCCGGAAATTATTTCAGAAATGCCGTATTATTACATTGTGTCCCACGGCTACCTGGTGAGATATTGTGCCATCAAAAAACAGTATAATGATGGTTTCAAAATGATTGATAAACTGAAATCACTGGCATTAAATGAAATGTTCAAAGCCACTGATCTTCAGATTACTATTTTTACCCAATCCTACATTACCGAAATGGTATTGTATTGCTACATTGGTCAGCATGACAAAGCCACTCAAGTTATTCCTCATGTAATTAAAGGGCTTGATAAATACGAAACCAAAATCAACAACGAAGACCTGGTAAGAATATACCATACCATCAGTATGGTTTATTTCGGTGTTGGCGAGTATAACAAAGCATTACACTGGCTGAACAAAATCATTAATACCAATTATGAAGACCTTCGCCAGGATATCATCCGGATCTCAAAACTTATTAACCTGATCGTTCATTTTGAATTAGGTAACGACGATCTGTTGTCTTATATCTTCAAGTCAAGTGTTCGTTTTTTTACACAGCAGGAAAAACAATACAAGTTCGAGTCTGTATTTCTTGAATATTTCAAAAAAATTGCGTTATCCAAGCGTGATAGCAAGCAAAAAGAGACTTATATCAAATTTAAAGAAGAACTTGAAAAAGTGTTTAAAGATAAATATGAAAAAAATGCTCTGGAGTACTTCAACTTTTATGCATGGCTCGACTCAAAGATTCATACTATTAGTTTTGCAGAAGCGATAAAAATCAGAAGGCAGAATATTTAGTAAACCAGGCCGGTTTCAACGTTTTCCCTGTAGGCACGTCTGTCTACTTCTTTACCAAGACTATCATAAAACAACCACAGACTATCTTTTAAATCATTCTTGTACCACCCCGAATAAAATAGTTTTCCATTTGGGTGGTAAACTGTCGTCGCTCCATGTTTTTTACCTTTATCATAAAAACAATCGCTCCATCTCAAACCATTTTCATAAAAAGCCATCCATTCACCGTGACGTTCACCAAACCTGAAAAATCCGGTGAATTTGATGACGCCATTTGGATACTTATCAATGTAGTCGCCGGTATAATCCGTATCTGGCGGGACAATTAAATATTTACTCAATTCGCCGGCTATTTTTTGAGAGTCTCCTTTTGCGATTGCCGCAAGTGAATCGTTTTTAGAACCTTCTATCGCAGAAGCGCCATTGTTTTTACATTTTGAAAACAAAACGAACACGCATAAAAGACTGGCATATAAAGATAATTTGTACATGGGTTATTTTTTTCTTTCGATGGAATAATTTACTAATTGAATTAAACTTTGTTTTGATGGGCTGTCCGGTAAAGAATTTAACTGCGAAAGCGCTTTTTCTTTATAGGTGTGCATGATTTTTTCTGCGTATTGAATGCCGCCTTTTTGAATAACGAAGTTAATCACTTCCGAAACTTTGACAGGATCGTTATTGTGATTTTTGACAATATTAATGATTCTTCTTTTTTCCAACCAGGTGCTATTATTTAAAGCAAAAATCAAAGGCAAAGTCATTTTCTTTTCTTTGATATCAATGCCGGTCGGTTTACCAATGGAAGTATCGTCCCCGAAATCAAACAGGTCATCTTTGATCTGGAAAGCGATACCGGTGTTGATCCCAAATTCTCTGAATTGATTAATCACCTTCTCATCGTTGGTAACCGATGCAACTCCGGCAGCGCAACAGGCAGCAATTAAAGCAGCCGTTTTTTTGGTGATGATCTCAAAATATACTTCTTCAGAAATATCCAGTTTCCTTGCCTTCTCAATTTGAAGCAACTCGCCCTCACTCATTTCGCGCACGGCATTACTCACAATCTTTAAAAGATGAAAATCATTATTATCTAAGGATAAAAGTAACCCGCTTGACAATAAAAAATCCCCGATCAGGACAGCGATCTTATTTTTCCATAAAGCATTGACGCTGAAAAATCCCCGCCGCTCGTTACTATCGTCCACCACGTCGTCATGCACCAGGGTGGCAGTATGTAATAATTCGATTAGAGATGCAGCTCTGTAGGTACTTTCGTTAATTTCCCCGGCGCTCTGGGCACTTAAAAACACAAACATCGGGCGAATCTGTTTCCCTTTACGTTTGACAATGTAATTTGTAATCTTATCCAATAAAGGCACGCTGCTTTTCATAGACTGTTTGAACTTCACTTCAAACTCATCCATATGCCTGTTAATAGGCGCCTTTATTTGGTCTACGGTGTTACTCACTATTTTAAAAGTAGCGTAAATATATGGTTTAAAAAATTTACTTTATAATTATCTTAAAGTATTTACTTTTATTGGGAATATCTGTAAAACAAAAAATCACCCTTAATTATACCCTGGTCAATTGCTTTATCTTAATTTAAATTAATAGCAGGAATTTTTCCTTCTTTAATTAAATTCAATGTTTTTTGTTTATGATCTTCGAAACTTCCAAATGCCAAAGCGTCTAACATTTCAGAACGGGACATATTCGGATTACCAAATTGTTTCTTGATATCTTCAGAACAACGGTCAACATATTTCTCGAACTTGTTAGGAGCCCATAAATAATCTTTTTTTATAGCTTCTTTTTCAATTTTAAATTCTTCAGGCAAACCACCCTCAATTTTTGACTTAATGTCTAAACCCTCATAGGATTTTGGCAACTGGCGGTTATCGAATAAAAACGGTTTAGAAATCATAATAACATGTTTCTTACGTTTCGGATCTATCATAGATAGTCCTTCAATTCTTAGTCCCTTTTTTTTAAGAGAACCGAATTTACTTTCAAAGTTTTTTAATATCTCAAACATGGCGATTAGTTACAGTTATTAACAAAGGTAACCGGTAAATTGTTAATAAACTAACTTATTAGACGAAGGATAAGAAATAACCCTACCAAAAAATGTTTAAAATATGTTTCTTACCGGTTAATAAAGCGTTGAAAGACAGTTAATTAAGCAATCAACATACTAGAAGTCAACCACTTAAAATTTTTAGAACTCTGAGTTGAAAAACCCGATTATGCTGGCTTTAATTTAGAATTATTTTTGGCTCCGAAGTCCAGAATTCGATCAATAAAACTATAAGGCTTATATCCATTTATAGCTGCCTGATGATAAATACATGTAGCTGGTGTCATCCCCGGTAAGGAGTTAACTTCAATAAAGATAATCTCCACATGGTTCACGTCAAAAATCCTCACAAAGGCATCAATCCGGCAATACCCGACTATGTTTAGAACCTTCGCCGCGGCTCCCAGAGTTTCTTTCACTTTATCGGAAATCAACTGTCTTTCTTTTTCATCCCTGGAATAACGGGCCGGCGTTATATTTTGCCCCTGACCAGCTAAAAATTTCTCCTCCAGGCTCAAAATATCACCTTCTGCCAATGCTTCGGATGCTTCAAAAACCTCGTATTCCACTTCTCCCTTTTCATTCAGTTTCGTTAACATGCCGCCTGTGATTTCGAGAAAATGTTTTGCTCCGTTTTTACTGATTAATTCCTCTACCAGTAATACCTGTTTTTGCGGAAACTCTTCTTTAGGTTTAATGTGTAACGTTTCGGCAGCTTTTGTATCAAACTCCTGGGAAGGTCTAAAAATTAAAGTGGCAAACGCTTCAAACTCTTCAAAATTTTTGATTTTTTTTACGGCGCTGCTGCAGCCATCATCCACCGGTTTTGCAATCAAAGGATAAACAAAATCATTCTGAAGCGATAATTTAATCTTCTCTTTGTTCACTTTCCAGTCTTCCGTTGTAATGAGACAATGTTTAGCCGCCATAAAACCGTGCTTCATTAAAATCTCATTCGTCCTGAATTTATCAATTGTAATGGATGAACTTTCTTTGCCTGATCCATTATAAGTTAATCCCACTTTTTCCAATTGCTCCTGTACGGCACCATCTTCTCCCGGACGACCATGCAATGCAATGAACACCTGCTTTACCAATTTTCCAAGATCCAAGTATGATAATTGTTTCGGTGCAATGAGGTTATCAGGAGAACCGTATTTATCTGTAATGGTTTTACACTCAACAATAATCTGGTTAATCACAGGATGTATTTTCCAATTATTGACTTTATCTTTAATATCGTCTGCATTGTCTTTTAACAATGCGTTGACAGGAATCTGGTACATTAAATGATTCGCGTTATCGCCTGTCAGGAACACAGGAATAGGTGAATACTTTTCTGAAGAAGCCAACTTTTCAAAAATGTTCCGTCCGCTTTCCACAGAAATATGCCGTTCAGAAGAATAACCTCCTAAAATAACTGCCACCGGAATTTTATTATTGACCGCGTTCTTTTCATTGTGCAAAAACGTATCTAACTTCTGTAATAACGGTTCGTAAACTGAAGCTCCTTTACTGCTTTTAATACGTTTACTAAGAGACGCACGAATGATGTAGGTTAAAAACTGCGAAGGCGTTAAACCAATCTCAGCTGCCTGGTGAAAGAAGAAAGACGAAGGCATCATACCTGATGTCGTGTTTGGATCATTCAAAAACACTTTCCCGTCTTTACTCAAAAAACCATCGATGCGTGCATACACATCAAAACATAATTCAGAGAATAAGCGCTCACATTCTTTTCGGATTGCGTTGATCTGATCATCCGTCGCTTCAATAGGCGTAATTTTTCGCGATAAACCAGGTAAATATTTACTGCGGTAATCAAATAATTCTTTTCCTTTCCGGATTTCTGTTGGAGGTAAGGCAACGGCCTTATTGTTTGAATCCGTATCTTCCAGAACAATACAGGAAAATTCCTTCCCTTCAATAAAACCTTCTATAATCACTGTACTTTCACCATCCAATGCTTCCAAAACAAATCCTTCTGTTTGATCGCAATTGTTATTTAAGAAAGAAATGAGTTCGTATTGATTATAAAATATCAATACATCTTTGCTTTCAATCGAATTGACAAGACCTAAATTTACTTTTATGGGCATGCCGATACCTTCACGGATATCAGACAATGAACGCACATATTCTATTTGTTCTTTTTCTGAAAGTTTTTTCCATTCTGCTGAATCCAGCCATTTTGTAAAAAATGCTTTTTCAACAGCTGCCATAAAATTATGGTTATTATCTTCGTTGAAAATTGAAATTCCGATAGATGACCCTTGATTGGCAGGTTTAATCACCATCGGGAAACCAATGTCTTTTTTCGCTTTTTCCCAAACTCCTTTGACGTTACCATTGATCCAATCAGCTCTGTCAATCGTAAAATACTCGGGACTATTAAATCCGGCATTCACCATTAATTTTTTCTGAACGCTTTTATCAATCCCAATAGCACTTGGCAAAATGCCGCTTCCCGAATAAGGAATGTGTAGGTATTCTAAAAGTCCTTGTATACGCCCGTCTTCGCCATACGGGCCATGTAATGCCAGGAAAGCAAACTCAATCAAAGACGATAAATCATGTGCCTGGATTTTTTTTCCAATTCTTGAAATCAATTCGTCCTGCTGCGAAACAGTCAATGCTCCAAGATTTTCGGCGTAATATTGAAAATCAGTATTAGACGCAGGAATAAATTCAACTGGTGGATAAAAGTCACGGATAGTACCTTTGTATACGAAATTCCAATCCAATAAAATAAAATTACCAAAGGAATCAACGAACAAAGGAATCGCTACAAAAATAGATTTGTTTAAATTATCATACACTGTCCTTCCGCCAGCGAAAGAAATTTCACGCTCTTTTGAACGCCCCCCAAACAGAATCCCAACTTTTATTTTTGACATAATTACCGTGCTTAAATTGTAAAGCTTAAAGTTAATTCAGTATTGGAAAAATCAGGCTTTCCCCAAAAGAAACTATGAACCAAAGAATGTTAAAAGATACGCTTTAAAGTTCCCGGCCGATAGCTACCCGGAACGTTGAGAGTCCTGACTTTACTTCGCTAAAAACATTCTCCGACGGTAAAATAAAAACCCTGATTATACGCATCCGAATAACCATAATCCACTCTTAAATTCAGTTTGTCTTTTTCCAGAATAGTTAAGCGAAGTCCTCCACCAAAACTGCTTTTCATGGATGATACATTGATATGATCAGGAGTTTTATAAACGTCGCCTACTCCACCAAAAACACAAGCGCTGATCTTCCAGAAAATATGGGCCCTGTATTCCACAATAGCAGAATACATGGAATTATCCCGGAACCTTCCCTGATAAAACCCTCGTAGGTTTCCGGCGCCACCTAAGGCAGCCATAGAACGATAAGGTGTTTCTCCAAATGTAAAATAATTGTATAGCTGACAGGCGATCACCTGATTCGTAAATGTCTTTTGAAATAAACGTACTTCGGCCGCCCATTTATTAAAAGAGTATGTGGAAGCCAATTTCCTATTATAAGTCGAGAACTGAGCTTGCAAAAATATGCCTTTGGTTGGCCAGAAGGTAGAGTTCCTGGTGTCGTAACTTGCTGTTACACCCAGGCCCAGAATGTTGTAATTGCTTTTGCCATAAAAAGAAAGCGAGTCCATTAAGCCCTCTTCTCTGTATTGAATTTTAAAAATATTTTGATAATCTGCTAACAGACCAAAAAAATTATGCTTAAAAAATTTTCGTTTCAAGTGTGGCGTTATAACCACCTGCTCAAATACATACCGTTCCACGTCTGTATTTTTAGAATATTGTCCGATACCCCAAAAATTATCCGGGAAATAACTATGTGAACTGTTTAAATAGAAAATATATTTTTCTTTTGGAAAATAAATGGTTGCATCCAGGGCCTGGATGTTCTGTTCACGTTGGGAGAAAATTCCCAATAATGTGATCACGGAAGTGCGTGTTAATGTATCATTCTTATGCGACGTTTTAAAATTAGCAGATGCAGACAAACCATAGGCCCAGCCGGTTTCAGGCGTTCTGAATAAAATTGGAATTGCGAGGTAGTTGACGCGTTTAGCAGTATCGATCCTGAACTGTGAATACACACAAACAGGAAAACATAAAATAAGTATGATAAATTTCAACTGCAAAAGTCAATAAAGATAAAAATTAAGCTCTACAAAAAATGAAAAACTAATTTAACTTCATTCTGAAATAATTCAACAACTGGTAGGTAATCAAGGCGTCCATTTCGCAATACTCCATTAATTGCAGTTTGATATGCTCCCCTTCAATCACATTCTGCTCCAGCAGACTTTCGTAAATATACATGGCACTTATACCTGATTGAATATCCAGATTATTAAAACCGGCTTCCTGGTTCACCAAGGGGGCAATGCTTTTCAATGTAAAATTACCTTTCATGTCGGGATGATAATAGTTTCCTTTCCGGATCGGTTCAGCCAGGTCGACAATCTTCTTCTTTAAATCAGTAATATCATTTCTATATTCCGGATAAAGCTCAGCCAACTGATTTAAAACCGTTTCTTCCAATGATTTATCAAACATCAGAATGGACTTAAAATCTTTGGTCACTAATAAAATCCGTTCCAGAAATTCTTTTCTCAAATCCTCTTCGATGGGCTTAAAATAGCTGAACGTTTTTACTTCGCCTCCTTCTTCAGAAATCATGGAAAATAAGAAAGGGATTTGTTGGAACGGCTTTGTGCTTTGATAATAAGGTATTGCCGGCATCCACACCTCAATATCCAAACTACAAAAGGGTTCTTCAATGTGTGTCACAAAATTTCTGACTTCTTCTATATTGATCTGCTCTTTTTGTTCAATGGCTGCTTTTACCTGGATTTTCACTTCCTTATTGTGAATGGTATTAATATCAATTTCGTCAATTCTCTTGATACCTTTATCATACAGATCAAACATCGCCTGCTTCGTTAATTTCCCAAGTGTCAAAACAGAAGACGAATCGTTGGTGTTTTTCCAGCAAGTCCCTAAAAAATCACAATCATAGGGTTGGAAACAATGCGTGCCAATTTTGATATCCGGAATTTTTCCTTGTTCCAGCGTAAGTTTCGCGATATGAGTTTTGTGAGCAAAGTATTCCAAATTCTTAAGTGCATCCTTCATGACAGAAGTAGCCTTAAATAATTTAGAAATATCAAGGTCTCCATCCAAAACGTATTTTGGATTTAAGGTCAATAAATTAAAATCGACGAGGTCAGGCAGACAATTTTTAATTACATAAAACTGGAAACAGGCATCTTTAACGTAAGTATCCGTGATTTTCAAAGAACTCTTCACTTCGTAAGCCACCCATTTATCATCCTGCTTTGTCAGGATATCAACCATGACCAAAAGGTCATCGTAAATAAAAGTGGCTTCATAAATGGTTTGAGTTCCATTAGCGATTAAATCCTTCGTTTTTTGTGCAAATAATTGCTGATCTCGCTTCTCACCTTCTGTTACATCAACTCCACCGGGAAATAACTTCTGGGCAAAAATACCCACATCGGTTCCGCGCTTAAAAATAAATTGCTTTTCTTTTGATAAGGAATCTCTTAAATAAGGATGGTTTTTATATAGGTAAAAATGCTTCAGGCATTGTTCAGCTTTAATAAATGCTGATTTACTGATGGGTGAACTCATAAACACCTGGTTATGCTGTTCCAAAGCAGGTCTGCCGATTTATCCCAGGAAAATAAATTCTTCCTTACTTTTCCGTTTTCTATTAACTGATTTCTGAGTTGTGGTTTATGATATAATTCGAGCATGCCATCACAAATGCTGTTTACCTCAAAAGGATCCACTAACAAACCGGCATCACCTGCAATTTCAGGCATACTCGTCGTGTTGCTACAAATTACAGGGGTTTCGCACTGCAAAGCTTCCACAATTGGAATTCCGAAACCTTCAAAGTAAGGAACAAAAGCCAGGGCAAACGCGCTCGCCATAATTTTCTCCAGTTCCTCCTGGGGCTGTCTTCCTGTAAAAACGATATCATTTTTATACCTGGATTTATCAATCACACGTTTCACATCTCCTTCGCTCGAATAAACCGCTCCTACCAGAACCAATTTAAAATCAGAACCCGATCTCTCTTTAAATAAATCGAATGCGGCAATGAGCCTGTTTAGATTTTTACGAGGACTTTGAGAACCAACAAATAAAAAATAGGGCTTCCCATGAGAAAATTTTTCCCTGATAATTTGTTGCGATGGATCTGATAACGAAGCGAAACCTTCATTAATACCGTTATAAACAACATCTATTTTATCATGAGCTACGTGATAATGTTTTGAAATATCCATCTTACTATACTCGGACACTGTAGCAATTCGGGTTGCCTGTTGAGCATACTTAGGAAAATAATAGTTATAATACCTGCTGGTAAGTGTTTTGAGATCTTTAGGATTATGTAAAAAATTAATATCGTGCATCACCGGAAGCTGCTTACACTTGGCACCCGGAGATAAAAACCCATCGGGAGACAGAAACAGATCAGGATTCATGCGGTTTAACAGGTTCTTAACCGACAAATGAAACCATGCATAGTATAAAAACGGATGACGTGCCTGAGGGCCTAAAACTAAAGGGGTAACATTGTCGGAAAAAATAAATTCATCGTTATAATCTCTATCAAATAAAAAAACAAAATGTACATCAGGGTTATTCCTCGTTATACGCTTTAGCGTTTGATAACTGAACCATCCAATGCCATCTAGTTTATTGTGGATTAAGAGACGTGTATTTACTACTATTTGCAAAGTTTATTTTACTGCAAAATAAGGGAAATTTTAAACTAAAAAAATGACTTTGTCTAATTTCTTTTCAGCATTACCTGTTAAACCAAAACAAGTGGTATGGAAATTTTATGCCTTACGCCCTCTACGGTTGTTCCAAACAGCAAGTCTTTAAACCTTGTATGTCCGTGCGTTCCCATCACTAATAAATCACAATTTGTGACAAGAGTAGGGATTACCGACTTTGGATTACCAAAGCCCAGCTTAAATTCACACTTGTAACCCTGTTCGCTGAGTTGGTCCTTATAGGCTAGCAGGTTTTTGCTATCCTCGCTTCTTTCGTAATCATTTGTATCCTCGCCGTACATCACCGCGTTAGTTGATTCTAAAATATGGATTAAAATATAATGCGCTTCCTTTCCTCCAAGTTGCAGTGCTTTATTAATTGCTTTATTGTCACTGGTACTAAAATCAACGGTAACGGCAATAGACGAATATGGTCTTTGTTTTTCAAAAGTGATTTTTTGCAATTCACCATGAAACTGAGTAGAGACTTCGTGCTTTGCTTTCTTAAATAAAGGTTCAAATACAATGAACAATAAAATTCCAAGGCATAAGATCATAAATGGTATCACTGTTACCCACAGTAATACAGGATAGTCAGAACTAGCCAACCAATCAGTTACTTTATTGACCAGCATTTGACAATTCAAAAACACAATCACGGTAACGGAAATCCAGGAAGCAATTTTTTGCCACATGGGAATAACAAATTCTCCCATTCTTTTTTTATTGCTTACAAAATGTATCAGGGGAATAATCGCAAATCCTAATTGCAAGCTTAGAATGACCTGGCTTGCCACTAACAAATCTCCTGTTTTTTCTTCCCCAAAAAAATAGATAGTTAAAAACGCAGGGACAATAGCGATTAATCGTGTTAATAATCTTCTGATCCATGGTTGCAAACGCAGATTCAAATAACCTTCCATTATTACCTGACCCGCTAAGGTTCCTGTGATTGTTGAACTCTGGCCAGCGGCAATTAACGCCACGGCAAACAATAAAGGCGCTAAAGTACTCCCTAACATTGGCGCCATCATTCGGTGTGCATCCTGAATCTCTTTCACCTCAACGCCGGTATTAAAAAAAGTGGTCGCGGCGATAATCAAAATGGCCGCGTTGACGAATAAGGCCAGGTTTAAAGCAACAGCACTATCAATGATATTAAACCGTATAGCCTTCCGGATTTCTTTAGGAGAACGCTCAAATTGTCTGGTCTGGACCAAGGAAGAATGCAGGTATAAATTGTGAGGCATGACAGTAGCACCGATAATTCCAATGGCAATGTATAACGCATTTTCATTAGCAAAACCCGGGATCAAACCTTTGGAAATTTCCACGACATCAGGTTCCGCAATCATTAGCTGAATAAAAAATGAAACACCAATAATCGCCACCAGGGAAATGATAAAAGCTTCCAGTTTTTTAATTCCGGCATTTAAAAGAAATAGTAAAACGAAACTATCCAACACCGTGATACAAACACCCATCAAAATAGAAATAGATGGAAATAATAAATGAATTCCGATAGCCATACCAACTACCTCTGCCAGGTCACAGGCGGCAATAGCAATTTCAGCTAAAACGTATAAAAAATAATTAACAAACTTAGAATAATGATCTTTGGATGCCTGAGCTAAGTCACGCCCTGCAACAACACCCAATCGCACACAGTGACTCTGTAATAACAAGGCAATCAGATTACTCATAACCAGGACCCAGATGAGGCTATATCCGTATTTGCTCCCGCCTTCAATATCAGTAGCCCAGTTTCCCGGATCCATATAACCAACGCTGATCATATAAGCAGGGCCAATAAACGCTAATAATTTTCTAAACCCACCCTTACCGGAAGTGTTTACCGAAGAGTGAACTTCATCTAACGATTTATGTGAGCTCGTTGACAAATCTATTTTCTCAATTCAAAATTGCTGCCCAGATAGACACGCCTTACCATTTCATCATTTGCCAGATCTTCCGCGGAACCCGACTTAATTACTTCTCCTGCATACAACAAATAAGTCCTGTCCGTGATATTTAAAGTCTCGTGCACATTATGATCCGTAATCAAAATTCCTATGTTCTTATCTTTTAATTTTCTAACCACACTTTGAATATCTTCCACAGCAATTGGATCTACTCCGGCAAATGGCTCATCTAATAAAATAAATTTTGGATCCGTCGCCAATGCCCTTGCTATTTCAGTTCTTCGGCGCTCGCCACCAGATAACTGATCTCCTAAGTTTTTTCGAACATGATGCAATGCAAATTCATCGAGCAAACTTTCAACTTTGTACTGCTGCTCCGCCTTGGTCTTTTTTGACATCTGTAAAACAGCCAGTAAATTATCTTCTATACTTAGTTTTCTGAAAACCGACGCTTCCTGTGGTAAATATCCAACACCGAGTTGGGCACGCTTATACATTGGCTCATCCGTGATGTCCTTACTATCCAGGTATATTCGGCCTGAATTTGGTTTTACCATTCCCACAATCATATAAAAGGAAGTTGTTTTACCTGCACCATTCGGCCCAAGCAGTCCAACGATCTCGCCCTGCTGCACCTGAACACTAACGTTTTTGGCAACCGTTCTGCTTTTATATTTTTTTACTAAATTTTCTGAACGAAGTATCATGTGTATCAACTAATATCTACCAAATATAAACAAAAGATAAGCGTTTGAAATTACAAAAAATGTGAATGCCTTTTGAAGTCCTAAAATGCCAACTGAAATCCAAATTTAACTCCAAAATTATCAATAGCTTTAGGCCTCAGGTACGTGGAACGCCACAACGCATCAATCCTGAAGACTTTAAAAATATTCTCGATTCCTGCACTAAACTCAACGTAAGGTTCATTTCCGAGTGCATTTAAAGTTGTAGGGAATATCAATGTTCTCCTGTTCTTTTCATTCACACTACCCCACAATGCTTTACACGTTACAACTTCCCGCCATTTTAATTTTTTCACATAAGGGATTTTATTGAACAACAACCCTTCGAAATGATGAAACACACCTACTGATGCGTATTGATCACTTGCAAACTCATAATACTTCATCATATTAAATGACATGTAATCGTATACGTAGGTTTCGTTTCCGCCGTGCAACTCCATCAGAGGAAAAGGTACTGCTCCGTAAATTTTTCCCACTTCAGCAGTATAATCCGTATACCCAAGCAGGGAAATCAAACGAATACGATCGAAGATGTTTAGTACTACTTTTTGATAATCATATTCTCCCCTGAAAGCATTTTGCAATGATTTAGCATAATTAACCTGGAACACCGGCCATTTTGTACCTAAACTGATTCTACTGAAATCACCGCTGATGAATTTTTCTTTGTAAGCAAAACGAACATTGAGCCTTGCTTCAGTATTCTTAATATTTTCTTTCGTGCCAATGCTTCCGTCATTCTTATAGTACTGGTAGGTACTGGTTACCAAGGGGGTAATCGTTCTCCCGGCGAAAGTAATTCTTGAAGTTAAGCCATCCAGCCATTCCCTCTCATACCATGCATAAGTTTGGTCAACTCGTGTCAGGTTGGTTAAAGGACTCGTTCTAAATAAGGAGGCGAAAATATTATCCTGGGAAAAACCATTCTGGCTCTGTCCTAGAATTTCATAATCACTTTTATAAGTCATACCGATGAGTTGACGACGTGGCTTTTTTGTAATAAAACTTTTAAAGCCAAGACTGTATTTAAATTTTTCATCCTTAAATCCATAGGCCACATAACCCTGCAATTCGTACCAACGGCTGAACTTGCTACTGGTTCTTCCGCCAAAACGCACACGCGTTCCCTCAATCCGGTTATAACTTACCAGGTTAAAATAAGGACCGATCTCAAAATTATTGACCACTTTATAACCCGATACAAAAATGGTAAAAATGTCTACCCAGGTTTTGTAAACCGGTAATGTTTTAATGGTATCAATCATGTGGTAAATTTTCTTTTCCCTGATCGACAAACTATCATGCCGGTGACTATTCCAGAATTCATCAGTATGTTTCATGGCAGAATCTTCCACTACAATCTTATCTCCGAATTCATAAAATTTCACATCTTTGGGCTGATTGATTTTAAAATCTTTATAGGAGGTGGTTTTGCGTCCGTAAATCCCAACCTGATTTTTATTCATGGCAAAATCAATAATCAACCTGTCTTTACTTAACATCCAGGTGCTGTCAACCTGTGTGAACTCCTGCACAACGTTAGCGGCATTAATAAAATTGATATTGGCATCTTTCGGGATGCTCATTTCCAGTCTTTTTACTGCCCAGGTTGTATCGGCAATCCACATGTTACCGCTAAAACATAATTCCTGTGGCCGCTTTGATTTAAAACGAATCTGGTAACACCGGGTGCTGCCAATAAACAGACTATCTTCCAGATAAAATTTATAGTAAAAAAAAGCATTATCAGAAATGGGACTTACAAAATCCTTACCAAATACCAAAATATGGTTATCATAAATATTGATATTCTGATACATATCGCCCATCACAGAAGTAACACTCGTATTTTCGATTCCTGTGACTTTACTCGCCTTAATCACTTCTTTTTTTAAAGTCGGATCACTCCGGTAATACATATCAGAAATGGCTTCTGTTATAAAAATTGGCAAGGATGGCTTTTCCCCGGAATTTATACTATCAACATTGTCAAATACAAACTGGATAGGCTTGAAAATTTTCCGTTCGCGCATTTCCTTTGGGATTCTGTTTAAATCGAATTCAACTTTGTTATATGTTTCATACTGGTAGGCACCAAGTCTTCGCTTATTGTTAAAATCTTTATGGGCGATCACGTTTCTAATGATCCTATGTGCAGGATTTTCACCAGCCTTCACGACAACTTCCAATAAATTAACTCCTTCGAGAACCATGGGCATATTAACCACCTGGGTTACTCCCCGTTTAATAGCTCTGGTTAGCTTTTTATAACTTACATAGGATGCGATAATGGAGTCCCCAAGTTTATCGGTCGTAATAGAATAGTTGCCGTCGAAATCAGTAGTTCCGCCAACAGTGGTTCCTTTAATCAGAACCGGGACAAAGGGTAAAGGTTCTTTTGACTCAGAATCAAAAACTTTCCCACTAATTGTATAACTTTGCGCACAGAAATTCCGGCTAAAGAAAACAAGCAGCAAAAAAGCGTAAAAATGTAGTGTCCTGGCCATTAAATTTGATGAACTTAAAAGTAATACTTATTAATAAATACTTCAACTTTATTTTGGAAAATTGTTTATACTTGAACTAGCTATTTTATGAGTAAATACGACGTTGTAATAATTGGGAGCGGCCTTGGAGGTTTATGCACTGCTTACATTTTAGCCAAGCATGGCATGAAAGTTTGCGTTTTGGAAAAAAACAGGCAAATAGGTGGTTCTTTGCAGATATACAGTAGAGACAAAACCGTTTTTGAAACGGGGGTTCATTACGTAGGAGGGTTAGCAGAAGGACAAAACCTGAATCGTTATTTTCAATACTTCAATATCATGAAGGATTTGAAATTACAAAAGTTAAACGAAGATGCTTTTGATGTAATTTCATTTGAGGGAGATGATCAATTGTATCCGCACGCCCAGGGTTACGAAAATTTTATTGAAAAATTAGCCGCCATTTTTCCCCACGAGAGAAAAGCGTTAGAAATATACATTCAAAAGGTCAGGGAAGCTTGTGCTGATTTTCCAATGTATAATCTTTCCAGTGAAAAGAAAGATTTTACCAATGCCTGGCATCTACAAATTGATTCTGAATCCGTTATCAATTCAATATTTACCGATAAGAAACTCCAAAAAGTAATTGGTGGCAATAATATGCTTTATGCCGGTGTTGCTGGAAAATCTCCTTTTTACGTTCATGCTTTAGTAGTCAATTCTTACATCGAAAGTTCCTACCGTTGCATTGATGGCAGTGCCCAGATTGCAAAGATCATGAGTAAAAACATTAAGGCGATGGGTGGTGAAATTTTGAATTACCATGAAGCCGTCCGCTTTGTTTTTAATGGTAATGAAATTGAATCTGTTGAACTGGTTAATGGAGAAAGAATTGAAGGAAAAACATTTGTATCAGCCATTGATTTAAGCAAGACCATTGATATGGTAGAGGGCCCTCAATTACGTCCGGCGTACAAAAATCGTCTTAAGACCCTGGAATACACCACCTCTGCTTTTTTATTAAACGTTGTGACGAAGCCAAATTCATTTGAACATCTGGATCACAATATCTATCACCTTATTAATCCGGACGTATGGGCAGGTCCTTTTTATGATGTAAATAAATGGCCTGAATCCGTTGCCGTTTTTGGAAATACAAATTCCAGGCATCCGGGTTTTACCGAAAATTTTACCGCTATGGCCTACATGCGTTTTGAAGAATGTGAAAAATGGGCTCATACCAAAAGCATTATCCCAAACAATATAAATTACCGGGGAGATGATTACGAAGCGTTTAAAATTGAGAAATCCGAAAAATTACTCGACGCCCTCGAAAAGAGAATTCCGGGTCTCAGGTCAAAAGTGCAGTCTTATACAAGTGCCACGCCTATTACCTATCGTGACTATATAGGCGGCAAAGATGGTTCCCTTTATGGTGCTATTAAGGATTATAAAGAGCCTCTGAAAACATTTATTACACCCAGAACTAAAGTGAGCAATTTATTTTTAACAGGCCAGAATTTAAATTTGCATGGAGTCATGGGCGTAACCGTTAGTTCCGTTGTGACCTGTACGGAAATTTTAGGTGATCCCGAATTGATAACCAAAATAAAAAAGGCCAGTTAATCTATTCCACATAAATCTTTTTCATGCTGACAATCGACCCAAAAGAAATACCGGTTCCCCAATTACATCAATACTTACTTGGGGCAGTTGGCCCACGCCCCATTTGTTTTGCGAGCACAGTAGACGCCGCCGGGAATCACAACCTAGCCCCCTTCAGTTTTTTTAATGTATTCGCAGCGAAACCACCGATTGCTATTTTTTCTCCAAACATTAGCGGAAAAACAGGTCTTGCAAAAGATACCCACCTGAATGTTTTGGAGGTTCCGGAATGTGTGATCAATATCGTCAATTTTAACATGGTGCACCAAATGAGCCTTACAAGCAGTCCTTATCCAAAAGGCATTAGTGAATTTACAAAAGCCGGCTTCACACCCATCGCTTCTGATTTGGTGAAACCAATGCGCGTTAAAGAAAGTCCAGTACAACTGGAGTGTAAAGTCTTTGAAGTAAAAGAAATTGGCAACTGTAATTTGGTGATGTGTGAAATTGTCAAAATACACATCAGCGAATCTGTACTCAATGAACATAAATTAATCGATCAGCAAAAAATAGATCTTGTAGCGCGCATGGGTGGAAACTGGTATTGCAGAGCTCACGGCGATGCGCTGTTTGAAATTGAAAAACCTATAACCACGATTGGCATCGGAGTTGATACAATTCCCGGAACTATTAAAAACAGTCCTGTATTAACCGGTAATAATTTAGGACAATTAGGCAACATTGAGGTGTTACCCACTAAAGAAGAAATTGAAACCTATAACAAATCACTCTCACAAACATTTGCATCCGAGAATGAAAAACATCAGTATGCCAAAACTTTATTAGAAGTTAATAAAGTGAAAGAAGCCTGGTGTGTTTTACTTGCAAACTAATTTTCACTTCGAAACAAATAGCTTATTCCGTTTTAATGAATGTACCTTTGTAGAATTCCTTCTTTGAGGAAGTTACTATAATTGAATACATCCCGGATGCCAAATCATGTATATCTATTTCGGTATCATTCTCTGTCATAAAAATTTCCTGCCCCAAATAATTCAGCACTGAAATTGTATACTTTTCTCCCATAGCAATGGGAAACTGAATATTTATTTTATCAGTGGCCGGGTTAGGGAATAATACTAAAGAAAAATCTTTACTCTTGTTGATTTCCGAAACGGAACTGTAATACCCTTTTTTATACAATTTATTTGATGACTGAAAATAAATTTGGTCGTAGGCAGTGATCCTCACCCAATCTATGTTACCGCTGATATTGGCAGTATCCTGAACCCAGTTTAAACCAAAATTGAATGAATGAAAAAGCGCGGCGCTATCACCTGCTATATAACATTTTGAATTCATGACACTCACTGAATTTAATTTCTTAGTAGTAAAACCGGGCGCCTGTAACCAGTTAATTCCGTTATCCAAAGATTGATAAACCATACCTCCTGCTCCAACAGCATAACCGGTATTGCCTTCAAACTTAAGATCAGTTACTTCTGATACAGGAACCAAAACTTTTGCCCAGGAGACACCATAGTTATTGGTACGCGCTACATAATTTTGTCCGGCAGCGTCCTTACCAAAAATATATCCAACCGAATCGCTCGAGAAATAAATTTTCGGCATTGTTTTAATTCCATAATATTTTAACGTATCCGTGTAGGTTCCCCCGTTGATGTACCTGTTAAAAAACAAGTAATTATTGGTAAACGTATACTTTCGCCAAATACAATAAACAGATTGATTAGCGGTTGCAGTAAACGTGTTTTCGAATCCCGGCACGGTGAATAAAGTCAATGCACTGTTATTCGTCTTCAAAATTACTTTCGTGGATAAGAAACTATTTTGAGAATAAACCACCTGGTTCTTATTCAAAGGAATGATCTGTTTGGAAGAACAGCAGCCTAAACCACCAATACCATTGGAGAAATTTTGAGCCGTTACATTATCATCAGTTGATTCACACAGATAATACGATAAAGTAGTAGCCTGGGTGTTTCCTCCTATTGTATGATACGCGTATATTGCGGCACTATCCGTTAAAAAATAATTTGGAGAATTATAGGATATTCCAAATGAAGATGGCGTATAACAAGCCTTGTCCGGAATTTGTCCCCATTGAGAAAAGCCGGTCTTAGCCATCAAGCAAATGGACAATAAGATCAAGTGCGTTCGTAGAATTAATTTCATGGTTCAAAAGTACAAATTTTGGGTAATGAAAAAGGGGGATTAAATCCCCCTTTTTTCTTAAAATCAGTTTTCTTTAATTTTCAGCCGGTAAAAAGCTGTAATTTTTGCTGTATTCCAACATTTGATTTGTAAAGCTGTTGGGATACTCTACTTTAACATCGGCAATTTTCCCGTCTTTCATAACAGGAGTAAGTTTAGGCTGGATGAATCCCTGGTAAGGAGCCATAGCTAATTTCTTATAGCGATCCAATACTTCTTTATGTAAAGTCTGATCCACTTTCACGCCATAATTTTCAATTAAATCCTTACCTGCCTTGTAATCACCCTGGGATTTAATGCGTTGAATCTCTCTTAATAATTCACCGAATAAAACGCGAAGCTTCGAATAATCGTTAATTACGAAAAATGTTTTTCCTTTCTCCGTTTTCTTCTCGATCACGTTATCTTTTTTTCCTTTTTCAAAAGCCCAGGCAGCAATCATCTGACGATTTCGCATATGCGCTTCTTCGATGTTATCTCCTAGTTTTAATCTCGATAATTGAACCATTAATCCTTTGGTGATGTATTCATCGTAAGAAGCCTTTCCGTAATCCAAAGATGGCATTACGCCAAGGTCAACTAATTTCTGATCCATTAAATAATACAACGCAACCAAATCCGCACGTCCTTCTTCCAGGGCCGACGCATAGTTTTTTAAAGTTTCATGTGGCTGCCCAACACCCGGTTCAATCTGTCCACTCGCATGCCCAATTACCTCATGCATGTCTGTATGTAGTTTGTCTGCCAGGCCTGCGTATGCCAAAACGTTTTTCTTTATAGCGTCCGTGTAATAGAATTCATTTACTACACTTCCACCGGCTGCTTTATCATATGCCTCTACAATATTACCAAGGTTCACTGACTTAGAACCATGCGTCTCCCTGATCCACTCATTGTTTGGAAGATTAATACCAATCGGTGTGGAAGGCGCAGCATCTCCACTTTCCATAACTGCATTGATTACTTTAGCAGAAATTCCTTTTACATTTTTCTTCTTATGTTCAGGAAATAATGTCGAATTATCTTCGAACCATTGGGCATTAGCTCCTATCATTGCAATACGCTTTGAAGCTTCAAAATCTTTCACAGAGACAACTGATTCAAATGATCCTTTTTTACCTAACGGATCTTCGTATACCTCAATAAATCCATTGGTCACATCAATGGCACTCTCTGTGTCTTTTACCCAGGCAATATTATAGTCGTCAAAATCTTTCAAAGAACCTGTTTTATAAAATGTCACCAATTTTTCCAAAGCTAACTTCTGCGCCGGATTCTCCGCCACTGTAATCGCTTTTTCTAACCAGTACACAATTTTTTCAATAGCCTGTGTATACATACCACCAACCTTCCAGGTTTTTTCTTTAATGACACCGTTTTCTTTAACCAGCTTGCTATTCAAACCAATCATGACAGGAGTTTTACTTGTTTTATCGACCATTTTTTCATAAAAGTCAATAGCTTCCTGTTGATTAACACCCTCATAAAAATTTATAGATGAACTTGTGATTAAATCCTTGGAGGCATCTAAACTTACTTTCTTAGGAGCAATTTTTGGGTCATAAATAATTGGCAAAATACGAGCAGAAAAATCCTTAACCGATTCGCCCGATTTCAATGGCAATGATTTGCTATCTGCTGCCAGTATTAATTTCATGAAAAATTCCTGGGAACACTCCGGAAAAAACTTTTCACTACCATAATGGTGATGAATGCCGCGACTGAACCAAACACGTTTTGCATAAACCATGAAATTTTTATAATCTGCAGAATTTACATCGCCCTTATAATTTTCAATAATAGCATCTATTGTTTTACGAATGGTCAAATTATACTTGTAATTTTGATCCCAGGTAATATCGCGGCCGCATAACGCTGCTTCAGAAAGATAATACAAAAGCTCTTTTTGCTGTAGCGATAACTGATCGAATCCGGGAATCTCGTAACGTAGAATTCTCAGGTCAGCAAATTGTTCACTGATGTAGTCAAATTTAGGATGATCCGTCATTCCCGGATTATTTTTAGATACAGGAGTTTTACTGTTTTGCACAAACTGATTTGTTTTATAGGCACTGAACAAGATTACGGCTGAAACAGGAAGTATTAACAATTTAGTTGTCATTTGATTTTAATTTTTAGTCTACAAGAATAAGCTTAAAAACAGGCATTTGCAAACGCTTTTTTCCTTTCTTTTTTTAATGGTTATATTTGTACATAATGGGTAAAAAATTACACATCATCTTACTGATATTAGGCTTTCCGGCCTTATTTATGGCTCAAACTGTAAATCAGCAAATGTTATCCGCTAAAGCCTTACGATTCCATCATTTAATCTACGTTTATGGATATCAGCAGGCAAATTCTGAGCTTCTGTTTCAATGTATTTCTTACGATGAGAAACTTCAACTAAAAGATACTGTTCATTTTAATCTTGGAAAACATTCACCCTCAGATTACCTGGAGATCTCGGTTGATACATTACATAACGTTTTAAATTTTTATTTTCAGTTAGCCAATCAGAAAAACGAAGTAAGTCTGTTAAGAGTGAACGATTCCCTCCGTCAAATAGGATCAGCGCAAAATTATGATGCCAATCACATCAATGCCTTATCTGTGTTTGATGATGAAAAATATGCCTTTAAAGATGGCCTCTACATCATCAGGACATCATCTGATACATCCGGAAAACAATTCTACCTTTCCAGGTATCATGTCAAAGACATGAATAAACCATTTGAATATGAATACAAATGGCAATTTGCTTTTGAGCGAAAATATATCTACAGGGCATCCATCATTTATGCCGACTCCAATCTGGTAATGGTATATGCGCATGTGTACGATGGGCTAAAAAAAGGCCAATGGATTTTACGGATCAATGCGAATACAGGCGAGGTAATCAGGGGGACTAAATTAAGCGCTAAAGGTGACTCCCGTCACTTCCTGATGTCCAATGTGAATATTGATAAAAAAAACAAGAGCGTTGATGTCATCGGGAGTATTTACGAGGCTAATATGATTGACTTTAACAATAGAACATCAAATTTTACCAATCAATCCAAGAACCATAAACTTTTTTTAGTAATCATAGACAGTACAGGGGATGTTGTTTCAAGAGTGGAAAAAGCTTTTCCGATGCCTGTACAGACTAAAGCCGGAACTATTCTCCAATCCTTTCATTTAAAAATAAGAGAGTTTGATAAAAAGAAAGATGGAAGCTATGCTGTATGGTCAGATATGTACGAACAGTCCTTGCCAAATGTATTCACATACTATAGTTCCTGGCAATTTAATATCGTACCAAATGACGTAGATTATGAAATAGTGCGTTCCATTTTCACCATCAGCACTAAGGCCGTGCCTCATTTTACAAGTCTTGCAAAAGGTGACACATACGGTAAATTTATTTTAAACGATATCGGCGAATATGATAAATTTAAATATAAAAAGCCCATGAATAATGTAGTTATAAAAACAGGTTTAGACAGTTTAAATAACGCATTCTATATTCTCAAAAAAACGGATATTGTGTCCTCAAAAAAAACATACCACTATATATTTATGGGCAAAAAGAACCTTGAAAGCAAACCCATTTTAAAATCAGAACAAGGACAAAATGTAAATATTTATTTTACAGGTGTAACGTCTTATGTCAGTTTTTTGACTAATATTGGTAATACCGGTTATGAATTAAAAACAAACTCATTATAAAGCATTATGAAAAGAACAGCAAAGGCTCACTGGGAAGGAACTCTGAAAGAAGGAAAAGGAACTTTATCCACCCAAAGCGGTATACTAAACAATACCAACTATAACTTTAGTGCTCGTTTTGAAGAAGGTCAGAAGGGTACCAACCCGGAGGAATTAATTGCTGCAGCCAGTGCCGGTTGCTTTACAATGTATGTAGGCGCGAAGATAACCGAGAAAGGATTTATTCCTAAAGCATTAGATACAGACGCCATTCTGAATTTCGAAGGGGGTGTTATAACTGCTATTCACTTGATTATTTCAGGAGGTGCAGACGGATTGGATGCTGAAAGCTTTGAATCCATCACCAAAGATGCTGCAAAAAACTGTATTGTTTCGAAAGCGTTAAATGTGCGTGTAACTTCTGAGGCTAAATTTAATCCTTAACTAATTTTCTTAAAGGCATTGCATCAGCGGGGAGAATTTTTTCCCGATCATGACATAAACTATTTCCTGATACTCCCCTGCAGTTCGTTATACTTGCTTATAGACTTCTTCCACTCAGATTCAATCAATTTCTTTTTAGCAAAAGTTTCAGAACTTAACTCTCCGTTAATAGTTTCTTCGCTTTCGCACTCCGCTTTCACAGATTTTAAATTAGAAATCTTTTCATTGATTTCTTTGTTTAATAATTCTATTTTCTCTTTTATTGACATGGCACTGGATATTATGAAATAAGCCCTATAATATGCACTACAAAAATAACGGGAGTTTGTTAATTTTTAAAACCTTTTCGGCTTGCTTTTTTCAACATTCACCGAATATATCTTTGAAAAATGTAACATCATATATAGAATAGTGCAAGTCATCGAATTTTGTTATCTATAAGTGCTTAGAACTCAGTATCAAATAAAAAGCAAAACGAAAAGCAAAAAAGTTTTTAAACATTAAAAAAAAGAATTCACTTTATATCTATTTTATTCCAGCCGGCATTAGAGTATAAATGCTAATTCAATTCGTAAGTGAGGCTTCCGATCTTATCTAACTCATTCATTAACTCGGTGCTCACTGCAATTTTTTGAGATTTGGAAAATAATTTCACACTGATATTTTCCGCAACATCCTCTACAAAAAATTCCACGCTGCATTTTCCCTGTGACAGATTAAAAATAGATTCTATGTTAGCGATCAATTCATCATTCAATGCATTAATGTCCAGTTTCAGTTTCATGGAAGAAAAAATATTTTCTTTCACTGTTTCCAGCAACTCAATCTTTTGAATTTTTAATTCCAGGCTGCCCGGCTGGTTATAACGTTCCTGCACCTTTGCTTTCACATATACAAATAAGGGGCTTACCATAAATTTGCTATACTCTACAAAGTCTTTCCCGAACAACATAAGCTCTACTGAACCATGGTAATCTTCGATGATCAGTTTCCCGAAAGCATTACCCGTCTTGCTGGTTCTGTTTTCAAAGCCTGTTATCACACCTCCAAAGGTCACATCCTTTCCTTTAAAGGGTTCAAGGCCTGCTTTTAACTGGGCGCAGTTGGCATTACATTTATGTTCGATAATTAATTTATAAGGATCCAAAGGATGTCCGGAAATAAAGAACCCTACCACTTCTTTTTCTCTCGCCAGTTCTTCCAGTTTCCCCCAGGGCTCTATTTTATTTGGCAATTGAGGCTCCGTGATCTCGATCGAATCATCTCCGCCAAACAAACTTGCCTGCGATGTATCATTACCCAAACTCATCTGGTTACTATATTTGATCATGCGATCAATTAAAGTCGTTCCGTCCATTAAGTCAGCTGTAAAAAACATAGCGCGATGAATTCCTTCAAAGCTATCAAAGCCACCGGCTAATGCTAATCCTTCCAATGATTTTTTATTGACGCTCTTACTATCTAAACGTTTTGCCAGGTCAAACACAGAAGTAAATTTTCCATTGGTATTTCTTTCTTCAATAATATTATTAACAGTGTTCTCACCTACTCCTTTAATCGCGCCCATCCCGAAACGGATATCGGTACCCCCCGGAATTACCGCAAACTTGGCAAAACCTTCGTTGATATCCGGACCAAGTACTTTCACACCCATACGCTTACATTCTTCCATTAAAAAGGAAATAGCATCAATACTGCCGGCATGGTTCAATACAGAAGCCATGAACTCAGAAGGATAATGCGCTTTGATATAAGCCGTTTGAAACGCTACATAAGCGTAACAGGTTGAATGGGATTTATTGAAAGCGTAACTCGCAAATGCTTCCCAATCCTTCCACACTTTTTCCGCGACAACAGGATCATGATTATTGGCTTTGCAATTATCAATGAACTTGCCTTTCATTTTATCCAGCGTGGCCCTGTCTTTTTTTCCCATGGCCTTACGCAGAGTATCTGCATCACCTTTGGTAAAGTTTGCCAGTTTCTGAGACAAACGCATTACCTGTTCCTGGTAAACAGTAATACCATAGGTTTCTCCCAGGTATTCGTCCATCCCCTCCAAATCAAAGGTCACAGGCTCTTTACCGTGCTTACGGTTAATATAATTTGGAATGTAGGCAATTGGTCCCGGACGATACAAGGCATTCATTGCAATCAAATCATTAAATGTATCCGGCTTCAGATCTTTCAATGATTTTTGCATACCGGCGCTCTCATACTGAAACACACCATTCGTTTCACCGCGCTGAAATAATTCGTAAGTTTTTTTATCCTCGAGATCAATCGCA
Source organism: Bacteroidota bacterium (assembly GCA_021155905.1). GTDB lineage: Bacteria > Bacteroidota > Bacteroidia > B-17B0 > Aurantibacillaceae > UBA4416. The sequence goes on along the minus strand of JAJNBG010000011.1, from coordinate 99,690 downwards.
TCAATATCAATTTCAATCCCATGATTTTGTTTAATATAGGCGACAGCATCTTTAATGATGGTCAGGGTTCTTAAACCAAGAAAGTCCATCTTTAAAAGCCCGGCGCTCTCCGCGACCGAGTTATCAAACTGGGTCACGAGCATATCACTGTCCTTTGCTTTGGTAACAGGAACAAATTTCACCATGTCATCCGGCGTGATAATCACCCCGCAGGCATGAATTCCTGTGTTACGCAAACAACCTTCCAGTTCGTAAGCCTGCTTCAGTACATCAGCTTCCTGTGTTTTTTCTTCTGATAGTTTTCTGAAATTATGAGATTGTTCAATAACTTCCCGCTTATCTTTTATCTTATCTAAATATTTCTGATCAATGCCTCCCGGTTTTAAAAGGGCTTTTAACTTCGCATCCAAACTATCCGGAAACGCTTTTGCCAAACGGTCAGCGTCCGGCAATGGTAAATCCAATACCCTGGCAGTATCACGGATAGCGGATTTGCCTCCCATGGTACCATAGGTGATAATTTGTGCAACCTGGTTAAATCCGTATTTATTAATTACATAATCAATCACTTTATCACGGCCTTCATCATCAAAGTCAATATCGATATCGGGCATACTGATACGATCCGGATTCAAGAAACGCTCAAAGAGGAGATCGAACTTAATTGGATCCACGTTGGTGATCCACAAACAATACGCGATAGCAGATCCCGCCGCGGAACCACGACCCGGACCAACAGCCACTCCCATTTCACGGGCTTTGGAAATGAAATCGGCTACAATTAAAAAGTATCCCGGATAACCCATTCTCTCGATGGTTGCTAACTCAAAACTGATCCGCTCTTTAATTTCGGGAGTCATATCAGGATAACGCTTATGCGCGCCCTGCCAGGTTAAATGTGACATGTAAATGAACTGCTCTGCAATTACCCGCATCTCTGCTTTCTGCACCTCAATGGCTTCAGGCGATAAATTCTTCTCTGCCCAACCTTTTTCCTTTAAGGCAACAATTCGTTGATGAGATTCTCCGATTTCATTTTCATTGGTAGCAATAAATTTCTGTGCGATTTCAAACTTTGGTAATAAAATATCACGGCCTAACTTATACTGTTCGATCTTTGAAACAATTTCATTGGTCATTTCAATCGCCTCCGGCATGTCTGCAAACAATTCAATCATCTCTTTCGGAGATTTAAAATAGAATTCTTTGTTTTGCAATCCATATCTAAAGCCTCTTCCGCGGCCAACAGGTGTGGATTTCTTCTCGCCGTCTTTCACGCACAATAAAATATCATGCGCATCAAATCCGTTCTTATCCAAATAATAATTACTGTTGGCAGCAAAATATTTCACGTTATACTTAGCTGCGAATCTTAACAACACATCATTCACATGGTTTTCTTCCTGCAGATCATGGCGATTTAACTCCACATAAAAGTCATCTCCGAATAACTCCTTATACCAAACAAATGCTTCTTCTGCCTGTTCTTCACCTACATTTAAAATCAAGGAGGGAATTTCTGCCGAAAGAGAACCCGTCGTTGCAATCAATCCGTCTTTGTATTGCAATAATAAATTCTTATCGATACGAGGCACATAATAAGCCCCATCAATTAAACCAACCGAACTTAACTTGGATAAATTCTGATACCCTGCCCTGTTCTTTGCAATGAATACTTGAGTGTATCCGTTGTCCTGTTTGGTTTTATCTTTATGATCCTTGCAGATAAATAATTCACAACCAATGATGCATTTTAATTCATTTTGAGGATCACCTTCTTTTTCACCTTTGGTAATTAATGCGTTATGATCCTTGACGCCCTTATTGTGTTTATCAATGGCCTGCCAGAATAAAAACGCACCATACATGTTTCCGTGATCTGTTAAAGCAACAGCCGGCATATCATAAAACACCGCTTTTTTAACCAATTCTTTTACATCGCTGGTAGATTGAAGAACGGAAAATTGTGTATGATTGTGCAGGTGAGAAAATTTCAGATTCCCAACTACGCCCGAACTGACAGAAACATCCGGCTTCTGCCCAGTGGCTCCTGCTTTCTGGCTCTTCCGTGCCTTCCAGGCTTGCTCATGTTTATATAATTCAGTTAAATCAGGTGCCTGGTAGTTAACCGTGACCAATTCTGTGGAGGGTACTTCTGCTACTTTGGTAATGCCTCTTTTGATAATTTCAAAGAAAACTTTACCCGTAGCTAAAACGTCAAAAGCGGCATTATGTGCCTCTTCAAACTTATCATTAAATAATTTTGAATATAATTCCGTTAGAGTGGGCCATTTGAATTTACCGCCACGTCCGCCAGGTATTGCACAATATTCTGTAGTCTGATCATTCTTGGTATCAATGAATGGTTTTCCCGCTAATACGTTCTCTAATCCACAACGCAGCAATTCAGCACCAATGATATTATTGTCGAACTCGATATTGTGACCGCATAGATACTGTGATTGCTTCACAATCTCTACAAATTTCTGTAAAACTGCTTTTAAGTCCTGGCCTTCCTCGTTAGCACGCTCATTGGTGATACCATGAATCTGAACCGCGTTAAAAGGAATGGTATACCCTTCCGGCTTAATGATAATGGAATTGCAGCTAATCAGGTTTCCTTTAGCATCATGTAATTGCCAGGCAACCTGAACCATACGCGGCCAGTTATCAGAATCTGTTAAAGGGGCATTATAGTTACGGGGTAAACCCGTTGTTTCGGTATCAAATATGAGGAACATGTATATTCTGTTATGAGGGTTGAGTGATAAATTTTGTCACACTGAGCGGTCCCGATAGCTATCGGGACGAAGTGTGTTAATGTTATTTCTTTAAAGCGTTTTTAATTTCAATTAATTCGTTTTTAATGTCTGTTAAAAGCTGCGTGTTATCGATGGCAGGCGAATGTTTTTCAGGAACACTACCGTAACCATGTTTTTGGTTAATGACTTTTTCACGTTGCAATAATATCTCAGTTTTAAAACTCTCCGCATCATTGATCCCTAACATGCTCATCATGTTTTGCGCATGGGGCCCGCCGCCGCCACCGGCTGTTTCAATTTTGATCAGAGTTAAACCAAAATATCGAAGCACAGGTCCGCCAACAAATGAAAGGTCCTGGATGTTCTCCACAGGAATTGTTTTTTCAATATGAACAATAAAGCCTTTTGAAAACCGTAAATTTTTATTGGTAATCTGACAGGATAAGGTTTTAAAATACTTTCCACTCAGCCATTGCCCTAAACCAAAGATCCAGAATGGAACCAACACAATACCAATAATTGTAGAACATAAAACAAATAACACCACAAAAAAGATGTAGGTCTTTACCCGTGGGCTAAAAGTCGCTTCCCTTAAAACAATTTCTTCAGTCATAGGTTTAAAGTTACGGAATTTGAGCCTTTCAATTAAGCACCGTTAATATCAATTAATAAACTCTAATAAAAATTATAGCACTCAAAATCAATAATTTAAGGATAAAAATAAGCATAATAGAACGATACATTAGATTCTTATGTATCTTTGTCTTAAGTATATAATTATAATAACATGATTTACTCCTCAGAATTAATAAAAGGAACACTTAAAACGATTGTTTTGAAGCTACTAGCCGATAATAAAAAAATGTATGGTTATGAGATCACTCAACGTGTCAAGGAACTGACGCTAGAGAAAATCCAGATCACGGAAGGCGCATTGTATCCGACCTTGCATGCTTTGGAAAGTGATGGCTTGGTAACTACTGAAACCGAATTTATTGGAAAGCGTGTCAGAAAATATTACACGCTGAGTCCAAGCGGAAAAACAAAAACCAAAGAAAAAGTAAGTGAGCTGACTGACTTCATGGAAACCATGAAGTTTTTACTGGACATCAAAACAAAAACAGCATAAAGAATGTACCGCATCAGTGATACACAAATAGACTATATACTCAACGACATTAGTGCACGTGGCGTTGAGATGGAGAGCCTGCAGCAAAACCTGTTAGATCATGTTTGTTGTATCATTGAGCAAAATCTCGAAGCGGATGGAGACTTCGAGAGCTTCTATCAAAAAACCATTAAAACATTTTACAAAGATGTTTTGTGGGAGATTGAAGAAGAGACTCTCCTATTATTAACTTATAAAAACTATTACACCATGAAAAAGATAATGATATTTAGCGGAATTTTTTCTGCTGCAGCTATGATTTTTGGCATATTCTTCAAATTTATGCACTGGCCGGGAGCAGGGGTATTTATAATACTGGGCATTGGTACATCAAGTCTTGTTTTCCTACCTCTATTGTTCCTGCTTAAAGTCAAGGATAGTCAACAAGCGAAAGACAAAATCATCCTTGGGTTTGGAATTTTATCAGGGATTTTGCTGAGTTTATCTATTTTATTTAAAGTGATGCATTGGCCCTATTCAATGATTCTTGGGTATTCAGCAATAATTTCTTTAGGCCTCATCTTACTCCCGCTATTCTTTTTTACAGGAATTAAAAAACCAGAGGAGAAGATCAATACAATAACGATGTCTCTTGTTATGATTATGGTTTGTGGATTATGGCTAACTCTTATAAGATCACCAAAAAGTACAAAAGCAATTAATATCAAAAACACAACGGTTTTCTTAATTAATGAACAAATTGTAGCGACTGAAAAAAAATTGTTTGCTGACGTCGTTAAAAGTGATCGCCTGAAAAATGAAATGTTAAAGCTGGCAAATCAGATAGTTAAAGTATGTGATGAAATAAAAAGCTCTATAGTTTTATCAGAAACAGGCAGCGCTGCAATTCCAAATGATTTTGACTCCAAAGACTTATATATACATGATAATGGCTTTAACGATTATCCGCAAATTTATAAACTGAACCTTTTAATTTTTGTTTATAACACGAGGGAAAACAGTAAACCATTAAATAAAATAATAACATTAGATCCGGATAGTAGATTTGATCCATCTTATAGATTTTATACCGGAACCAAAACTGAAGTGCTTAATCAATTAACACAAATACAACTTATTGTATTACAAAACGAAAGATCCAAAGCGTCTAAATAAAAAAGGTAATTCTAATTAAACAACAGAAAAACCTTGAGCCCTGCTGGAAATAAACCTTCGGCAGGGTTTTATTTACAAACTCGTCCAGGTAGTTAAACCCTGTTGAGTAAATTTAAAAGATTGAATTCTGCCCCCTAAGCCTTCAATGGCCTTAGCCACCTTTATTTTAGTAACCGCAGGACAATAAAAGAACATAAAGCCTCCACCACCGGCACCGGAAATTTTACCACCGGTCGCCCCGGTTTTTATAGCCGTTTCATAAACTCTATCGATCAATTCATTACTGATGGAATGAGCAATTTGTTTTTTATTCGTCCATCCAAAATGAAGAATCTCGCCGATATGATGAAGATCTCCTTTCAACAAACTGTCTTTCATCTGTTGAGCCTGCTCTTTTAAATGATGCATGGCTTCCACCGATTTGATATTGTTTTCTTTTACATTCTTTACCTGCTCATTGATAATAGTCGCCGATAACCGTTGTGTTGCTGTAAAATACAATAGCAGGTTAAACTCCAGCTCATAAAGAACCTCATCTTTCAGTTGCAGGGGATTAACGATTACCTGGTCGTTTGCCAAAAATTCCATGAAGTTGATCCCGCCGAAAGTAGCCGCATACTGATCCTGTTTACCACCACTCATGTTTAAATCAACACGTTCAATTTCATAAGCCAGATGAGCAATATCATATTTACCCAAAGGCAGTTTTTGCCATTCCACAAAAGCCCCTATCAAAGACACGACGATGGTAGAAGAAGTTCCCAAACCGGAACCCTGGGGAGCTTCAATGTATGACGTCAGGCGAAACGATAGCGGTTTTAAGTTGAATTGTTTAACAATACGATTATAAACCCCTATGAATAATTCAAAGCCTTCCACTAATTTCAATTCAGCTTCCGAATTAAGGACAAGACAAGCACCGGTACCGTCAATACAGAATTCGATCTTCCCATTATCCAGGGGTTCTAAACTGGCGTACGCATAAAGATCAATGGTTGCATTTAAAATCGCTCCGCCAAAGATATCACTATAGGGTGAAACGTCCGTTCCGCCTCCTGCCAGGCCGATCCTTAATGGTGCTTTGCTTCTAATGATCATTTTCTTGTAACATTACTAATGCTCAAATATAACTCTAGAATCTTAATTGAAATTACCTTTGAAAAAATTTTATTATATTTATTAAATGTTAAACCCCTTAAAATCAAAACTATGAAAAAAATCTACTCTTTACTTTTTCTTGCGGTGTTAAGTTTAGGAATGAAAGCGACTTCTTACACTGTGGCAATTGTTGGAACAACGTATGCTCCTGCAAGTCTGACTGTCACCATTGGTGATGTGGTTACTATCGAGGCCAACGGATCACATCCTTTGGTGGAAGTAACCCAGACTACCTGGAATGCAAATGGAAATTCACCTTCAGGCACAGGCTTTGGTACTAAAACCAGTAATTATACATTTACTGTAACAACGACAAACACAATTTATTACGTGTGTCAGTTTCATGCCGTAATGGGAATGAAAGGCATGATTACAGTTTCATCTACCGGAGTTAATGAACAGGATATGAACTCGAGTAACGTCGTTGTCTTTCCTAATCCTGCGAAAGATAAGTTTACAGTAAAATTGAACTCAAGCGACAATAACATTACTGCAAAGCTATATTCAATTTGCGGACAGGAAATGGAATCTTTAGTGTTCAAAAAAGAAACAATTTCAGGTGTATCAACCATCAATGTTGATCTGCAAAACAAAGTACCTGCAGGCGTTTACTTTTTACAAATAACTTCCAATTCAAAGAAAGTAACCAAGAAAGTGATCATCGATTAATTTAATTGATCAAAAAAATAAAAAGCCTGCTTACATAAGTTAAGCAGGCTTTTTCTATGATGTTAAATTCTATTTTTTAATGGATTGAAACAAAGAATATACTTCGTCCACAAATATCTTCCAGTCATATTTTTTCTTTTCATGAATCATGCCTTGCGTGAAAGTTTCCATTCGATTATTAGTAAAATAATCGGAAATACCTTCAGCAATCGCCTTGCCGTTTGAATCAACCACGTAGCCAGCCACCTTGTCCGGAATGATTTCTGATAAGCCGCCAACATTAGTCACCAGGGTCGGAACTTCAAAATGAAAGGACACCTGGGTCACACCACTTTGTGTAGCACTTCTATACGGCAAAGCTACCAGGTCAGCTGCTGAAAAATAAAGCTTCACCTCTTCATTGGCAATGAACTTTCCATGCAAAATCACCCGGTCTTTAATCTCATACTTCTCAATCAGATCTAAATAAGGTTGCTTGTCTTCATAAAATTCACCAGCGATGACCAAATTAATTTCCGGGTGGGAATTCAGTTCATGCATCGCATCCAGTAACATATCGAGTCCTTTATATTTTCGAATCAAGCCAAAGAACAACACTAATTTTTTATCCGCGGGTAATCCCAGGGCTGTTCGTGCTTCTGCCTTGTTTAGCTTCTCTCCAAATGATGTATACAAGGGATGCAATAAATATTTTTTATGGATCGTGTCAGTAAATTTTTCCAGATCTTTCATCACCGCTTTACTCATGGTGACAAACCCATCGCAGCCCCCGATGAAATATTTTGAAAAAGCACTGTCTCCTGCCCTCTTTTCATGCGGAATCACATTGTCGGTAATGGCTAATACTGTTATCCCACTCTTCCGAACTATTCGGGCAATGCTCCCTAATGCAGGACCCATGAACGGAATCCAAAAACGAAAAACGATAAAATCGGGTTTGTTTTTTTTAATAAAACGCGCTGTTTTAATCCAGGACAAGGGATTCACAGAATTAATCAGCGTATGAATTTTTATGTGCGTTGGTGCAATACCACTTGTGTCATATTGTGTGCTTCCGGGAAACAAAAAATTAGGGTATTGCAGGCTGTAGGAAATGATCTCGCAATCATGTCCCTGCTTATTGAAAGCATCACAGAATAATTCGTCAAATGTTGCTAATCCGCCACGTAACGGGTACGCGGGTCCTATGATAAAGATTTTTGCCACGGTTATTTTTTACCTACAACTAATTCAATCAGGTCTTTTTCCTGCAAATATTTATTTGCTAAATCTTTTATTTCTTCAGGAGTAATTGTTTTTACGGCTGCAAAATATTTTTCGAAATAATCATAACCCAAACCAAATTCCCAGATCGCTTTAAATTTATCTGCCAATGAATAAGGGCCATCCACACTTCTTAAGAATTGACCGAGCACGTAATTACGAACTGTTTCCAACTCATCCTTATCCACCAGTTCTTCACGTAACAATTTAATTTCTTTGTAAATCTCGGTTAACGTGTTATTCGTAACGTCAACGCCGACTTCCGTGGAAATGAAAAAGTAACCGTCGTTCACTAAAGAAGCCAGGCCGCTTCCGATACCATAAGTATAACCTTTGTGCTCACGGATATTTGCCATTAAGCGCGAACCAAAATACCCTCCCAGAATTGTATTGAGTACCTGGAATTTAAAATAATCCGGATCCTTTTTATTAAACAGATGTCTTCCAACTCTCACTGCAGATTGAATCGCATCAGGTTTCTCAATTAGATGCTTTTGCTGTTTAGTTGTGTCCAATGCAGGTTTTGGAACAGGAATAGGTTGCACATGTCCCCAGGTTGATTTGCCGAAAAAATCGTTCAGTGTATCAATCAGGTTTGAAGATAATTTACCCGAAGCTACAATACTGCAATTTCCGGAATGGTAAAACATTTTATAAAACTCGACAATATGCTCAATCTTCAATTTATCAAAATCCTCGTCTTTCACCGCTACCCCATAAGGATGCTTCTCTCCAAAAATCAATTCAGAAAAGCGACGGCGTGCCAGCACATTTACTTTTTCAGAATTGACAATATGTTTTTGCTTTTTGTTAGAAATATAAATTTCAAATTCATCTTTTGGGAAGATTGGATTCTTGATAATATCCTCCACATAGTGCAAACTTTTGTCCAGGTATTTATTTAAACTATATAAAGCAAGGGAAGCATAATCCTGTTCCACAGAACATTCAAAAAAAGATCCAAAAAAATCGATGTTATCGGATAACTCATTGGCTGTATAATTCTTCGTTCCGGTTTCCAATAAATTATTAGTGGCTGATGCCAGTAAAGGCTGTGACTGGTAATACATGCCGGCCTTAAATAAAAATTCAATCTTTGTCAGTTCCTGCGAACCACTATCGATCGTATATACTTTAATGCCATTCGCTAAGGTGTGTTCAACAGCTTGTTGAATATCAATCTTATCGATGGTCTTAAATTCGGGTGCGATTTTTCTGTTTAACGTCATGGTTTAAATTTACAGAATTTAGCTTGAATCAACTATAATTAGGAGCCTAAAATTCATGACAGCGCTCCTGATGTTACACTTTTCCAAGAAATACATTTACACTAGTGAGTCAATCTCTAAACAGATTTACGAAATGAAGCGGAATTAATTACAAAGTTTTTTTGATGGCTAAAAGCTGCTCTTTGATATTCTTTAATTTATCAATAACCTCTACTTTCACCTGGTCCGACTCTTTCAAACCGCCTTTTAATTTATCTTTGGCGCCCTGCAAAGTATATCCCTTTTCCTTTACAAAATGAAAGATGAGTTTGAAGTTTTCAATATCTTTTTTTGTAAATAAGCGATTGCCTTTTTTGTTTTTGGAAGGAGTAATGACATCAAATTCTTTTTCCCAAAACCGTATTAAAGATGTGTTTACATCGAACATATCGGCAACTTCGCCAATAGAATAAAATAATTTTTCGGTTTCTTTTTCCAATAAAGCCATTAACCAAATATAAATAACTAATACCTAGCAGGTTTTAAAGTTTTTCAACAAAAGCGATAAAGGAATTAACATTTAATAAATTCATTAAGGGAGATAGACGCGTGATAAAAGAAGTGCTATCATGCATTCTCATAAACCATTAGCCTACGGTTACTTCTTTTCGCTCAGCACCTCGAATGGAATGTTCAGGGTTTCACCGGTGTTATCGGATAAGGACAACATATGTTTACCTTTTGTTGGATTAAAGCCCAATTGATGAATGTCACGGGTGGTGCCAATTAAGGTTCCATCTACGTGCCAGAAAACTGTGCTGGACGCTTCACGATGGGCAATTTCAAAAACTGTCTTTCCTTGTTCCCCGCTCAATTCGTAGGGGATATAAATCACTGTGCCGGCTTTAGGATAAATCATTTCCATCGACCGACCGATTTCCGGTTCACATCCGGGTTTATAGGGAGGCAAAGCCCTGTAAAGAGGATTCTTACTTTTAAAATAATACTCCTGAACGGGTGGTAACACAAACCAGGAAATTGTTTTCATATTGAGCGGCAACTCACACGCATCTGTCACGCGGAATTGTTCGGTGACGTCCACGTGTATCGGCTTGTGATAAGAACAGGTTATGGAAACATTACTATTCTTTGGTATCCTTTCACTTCTGGTTTCAACACAATAGGAGGAAGCCAGGCAACCACTTTGTTTGCAAACGCTGACGGACTTCAAATCCTTAACAGGCATCCTGAACCAATTTGATTTTGGCAGAGATCCGAAAATTTCAAATAAGACCGGTGCCGCTGCAGAAATTCCGGTTAGTCCCGGACGCCCTTCTCCGTCTGCATTTCCAACCCACACACCAACTACATAATTTCCAGAAACGCCAATGGCCCAGCCGTCCCTGAAACCAAAACTGGTACCTGTTTTCCACGCGATCTTTTGTGCATTACCTAATCGCTGCCAGCTTGCATCAATATCGGGCCGGCCAACCTCAGCCATGGCTTCAAAGGTTAACCAAATGGATGAAGCGGAGATTAAACTTGTTTCTTTGAACCGATCCTCCTGACTTTTCTCAAAGTCATTCAACACATAATGAGGCTTCTTCCAATCTTTAACCGAATATGTTTCTGTTTTGTTATAGCGGTGTAACACACGCGCCATACTTGCATATGCAGAACACATATCCCAAAGCCTTGCTTCCCCTCCACCTAAAATTAAAGACAGTCCGTAGTTGTCTGCAGAACGGTTCATGGATGATAATCCTATTTGCTTCAAGCGATCTAAAAATTTATTCACGGTATATTGCTGCAGCATTTTTACGGCAGGAATATTTAAACTCCTGGATAAAGCCTGTTTTGCAGGAACGGCGCCATCGTAGGTAAAATCAAAATTCTGTGGTACATATCCTGCAATCTGAGTTGGGACATCCGGAATTAACATGTTAGGCAATAGTTGGCCATCATTCAACATAAAGCCATACAAATAAGGTTTTAATAAGCTCCCTGTACTACGGTTAGACATGATCACGTCCACATCCTCGCCATGCGGATCATTATCTCTGATCGGCGTGTTTCCAATATATGAAATCACTTCATTTTTCTCTACATCTAAAACTAACACGCATAGGTTATGAATTTCATTTTGCTTTAAAGCAGAAGCGTGTTTCCCCACTATTTCCAAAACGCGGTTTTGCACTTCTGAATTGATCGTCGTTTTAAAATTATTGCCTGCAGGGTTTTCTGCAAGCGCACGATTTAATAAATGCCTGACTTTGTTTGGAAGAGGAAACGGCTTTTGAGGTAAGGGTTCCTGAATTGCCAGGGCATAGGTTTCTTCATCAATGTATTTTGAACTAACTAATTTATACAGCAGTTTATTTCGTTTAATTCTTAACCGCTCCTGGTTTTTTCCGGGATAAATAATAGACGGAGAGTTTGGCAAGACGGCCAGGGTGGCGCATTCTGCCCAGGACAACTGAGATAATGATCTTCCGAAATAACGCCATGATGCAGCTTCAACGCCCACCACATTGGTCCCGAATGGCGCATGAGACGAATACAATTTTAGGATTTCTGCCTTAGAATAGGTTAACTCTATTCTTAAGGCCAGAATAAGTTCTATTAATTTTTCATAATAAGTTCTCTTTTGATTTTTCCGCATCAAACGCGTCAATTGCATCGTGACCGTGCTTCCGCCACTGATAATTTTTCCCGCTTTCCTGTTTTGAAGGATAGCGCGCCATATCGAAACAGGATTCACTCCCCGATGATTAAAAAAATATTCATCTTCAAAAGCCAGGATGCTATAAATGAATTTTGAATTTAACCTACTGCTTTCCGGAAAGCGCCACTGTCCATCCTCCGCAATTTTTGCTGACAATAAATTTCCTTCATTATCATTTAAAATAACTGAATACGAATCTTTAAATAAAGGGCTTGGCAGGCACATTAGAAACCACATCAATAATCCTGATGAGAAAATTAATGCAGTCCATTTCTTCCTATGTGTTTTAAATGAAGACAAAAAAAAGCCGGGATAAAACCCGACTTAAATTTAGCTATAAAAAACAAAAAAAATTACAATCCATGTTCGCGTTTACGTTTAAACAAAGCATCGTCTAACGACATGAATTTAATAAATACTTCAAAACCACCATTCATGTTACTTACTTCCTTGTATTTGGAAACATTCAGATCATAAGCCAGGCCGATCGCGTATTTACCCATATCCAGGCTTACCTGTGGAATGATCGCATCTTTTAAGCGGTAATAAACTCCAATATTTACTCCGGTTTCAGATTTAACACCGGTCAGTTTCGTAGCGTTCTTAAAACGGTAACGGAGATGTGTCCCAATCGTTAATTCAGTGGCAGTTGCCTGTTTCAAATAAATGAAGCTTGGTAAAAACGAAATTTTTGTACCCTTTATGTCTATCCTTGATTGCACATTTGCCACGAAACGCATCGGCAGCTGATAAGTTGAACCGGACGCAAATTTTTGAGTCGGCTTGTTCAAATGATGAATCGCACCACCTATCTTCAAACTAAAAATATCATCACGCAACATATCAATCGTTGCGGATGAAAATTCATAATTCAATCCCGCACCAACATCGGAATTCAGAAAAGAGGTATAGGTAACAGCCTCACCACTTCCAAGCGTATTATCAATTTCCTTTCCGTTATACTGACTACCATAAGTCAACGATGCATAATTGGCAGTGTTTTGATTAAAGCCAATGTAAACACCACCGCCCAATTTGCTTTTTTTGCTGGTTTTAAGAATCGCATTGATGTGAATTTGAGCCTGGGTAGTTCCCATTTTAGCGACTCCGGCTTTGTCGTTAAATACAAATAAACCCAAACCCAGGTAAGCCTTATTCTTTTTGGTTTTTAAAGTAGAAGCGTCGACAGAAAGTGCCATAGTTTGAAACGCATTTCCCATCGCCATCCATTGATTTCTGTAATTAGCAGTTGCACGGAAATACCCATTCATGAAACCGGCATTGGCAGGATTTAACCATAAAGGCGCATCCTGGATCTGAGAAAAATGAACGTCCTGGGCAAAGCCTAGGGACGAAACAAATAATGTGATGAATAGTAAATATTTTTTCATTTTTGAAGGATTTAAATCTGAAACTATAATTTTAAAATTATCTGATTAGGGTAACATTTCCTTTTATCACCTTCTCTTCTCCATCTGACTTAACGTAGTTTATTAAATAAGCATAAACGCCTGTTTGGGCGGGTGCCCCCTTATGATTTCCATCCCAGCCTTTGGTTGGATCAGAAGAAGAAAATACCTGCTCTCCCCAACGGTTCCAAATCTGAATGGTCATCGTTTTTACATTTCTGATACCAAGCGGCTCAAAAATATCATTTCGTCCATCGCCGTTTGGTGTAAACGCGGTTGGGAAAAGAACTTCTTTTGTTTTCTCGTTGTAATGGGCTATGACATTATCACCGGCCGTAAGTTGAATAGAAACACTATCGTTAGTGGTGTTAGGAGAAGGAATATGGTTTTTAAATTCCCAGTGATCAAATTCGTATAGAGCGGTATCATTAACAGTTTGTTCAAAAATCATTTTCACACCTCCAAAATATTTACCGGTCCAGGTAAAATCATTCAACCAGATCGAATTTAATTTAACATTACCGGCACCGGGAGGATCCACATCTACTGTAATTTCATAGGGCCCCGAAACGTTATAGCAGTCGACTATCACAGAGTCAATAAAAGAACAGCGTTGCTGAATTTTCAACTCGAGAGTATCCATATTACTGTTCCATTTCGCCAAATCATAAGTTGCGTCACCCCATCTCGCGATTTGTCTGGGCATCTCAGCACTTAATATGGTTTTGAAATAGTTAAAATGCGGCATAATTTTATCGCATTTCAAAGCTGTATTGATGAGATCCGCATACCGATTAATATAAAAAGACTTGAAATCCGCGTTAGTCAATAGCTTTTCTAAAATATCAGGATGGCCTTCATTTGGACCTGCATTTTGAAAGGTATTTGTATAGTCGCAGGGGCTTGCAGTCATGTTAGTGTTACCAATACCGGACCAATCTTCACCCAAGCCATACACATTATCCATGTCCCACATCCAGTAACGCCATTTTTTCTTATCACCCTGCGTAGCTCGTCCTCTCCACCATGCGGAATTATAGTTAATAAAATCAGAATTCACTACATAAGAGTTATAGATCATATAATCTACCAGACTTTTGAAACTCAGTTTGCTTTCCACATAGGCATAGTTTGCTACATTGGTCATGGAATTATTCATGATGAAGTTGTAGAGGTTAACCCAACCTGTATCACTTCCATTCCTGATTTGTAAACCACCCCAGTAAGCAAGATTATCGATACTGTCGGCAGGCTGGTCGTAATAGTATTCTGTATAATCTCCTTCAAACGATTCCCGTAATTCATAAATTCCCCAGTAAGCGCCATTCTTAAATACGATCACGTGCTTATTTCTTCTCCCGTCTAATTCCAGGCCTTTTTGGAAGGCGTATGATTGCACAAAAGCGTCGCGCATATGTGCAGTGTATTTCGGAGAACCATCAGCGGAATTTTCTCCATTTTCAGCTGAATAATTATCGGATGCTGCCGCTTTTAAAATAACATGTTGGAATTCCTTGCGAGGACTCACGTCATTCATATTTGGATCAGTAAAAAATTGGTGTTTATACGCATTATTGTATCCGTATTCATCGTAAGTTTCAACATCAATTCCCCGTTGGTCATACGCCCAGGAATCATTTCCATGTTTATCAGCTAAACCATAACCCTCTGTTTTAAAAGCCTGATTTTCAAAATACTCGAAATGAGT
Source organism: Bacteroidota bacterium (assembly GCA_021155905.1). Lineage (GTDB taxonomy): Bacteria > Bacteroidota > Bacteroidia > B-17B0 > Aurantibacillaceae > UBA4416. The sequence continues at coordinate 84,504 of JAJNBG010000011.1, read as the reverse complement.
AGCCGGTTCATTTTGAAAACCACCAAACAATTGATTAAGCGGTGCACCGCCCGAAACCGAAACAACACCATAATGAGAGTCAATGGTTTCATTGATAAAATACGTGTTGGTTTCCATAAAACTTGGCAAAACATCAGGATCACTGCTTACAGAATAAGCTCTCAATACAGAAGTAGCGCTGATGGAAACCGGTGTTGAAACATACTGAGTAGAGCTCGTCAACGGAACAGAACCATCCGTTGTATAATAAATGGAAATACTATTTGACGGTGTTACACTTAGCGTTACTAATTTGGTGCCTGAATAAAAGCCAGGAGCAATGTCCATTTTAGGAGTTGGAGCATAGGAAGCGTAACCGGTTGATGAATTGGCAGCATTTGGCGTTGGTGAGGTAAATACATTCCAGGTTGAGCTACCATCCGGTTTCCGGCCCCTGGAATGAGTAGCCTGGGTTCTTTTCATCCGAAGAGAATCTTTAATAGCGGAGCCGTTTGTTAAAATGATCCACTCTCCTATACACTGTGTTAATTTGAAATTTGTATGCAAATGACCGGAAGCATCAGCCGGTGAGCCTTTTCCGCTACACCAGATTCTTAAAAATCCGTTTGAAGCAATAGTTATTCCTGATGGAACAATATATTTGTTAGTTTCAGTAGGATCATCGCTTAAGGTCCAGCCTCCCAGATTTACAACAGATGCTCCGGAATTATATAATTCAATCCAGTCAGATTTTTCACCGGTATTATCCAATATAGAACCGCCTGTATTCGACGCTGAATATTCATTTATTTTTACCTGCGCTGTTAAGCTTACAAATGAAAATAATAATGTTATGGATATAAGTAAGATTTTACACATATGTAATAATTTAACAACCCTAAATATACATTATTAATTCAATAAAAAGAAGTATTTAAATGCTCCAGGATAGGATTTCTTAGAAAACGGTTTAAAAAAACTTTCACATAAAGTCCCCGTAAATCAGTAAATTTGTACCCTGAAATTATGAGTGATAAAATAGAACATGAATGCGGCGTTGCTTTAATAAGATTATTAAAGCCTTTAAGTTTTTACAAAGAAAAATACGGCAGCAGCCGTTACGGTTTGCACAAAATGTATCAGCTCATGGACAAGATGATTAACCGTGGGCAGGATGGTGCCGGGGTTGCTACCATCAAGCTGGACGTAGAAGCCGGGACCCCCTATATTAACAGGTTGAGATCCATCAAACCAAAAGCTACACAGGATATATTTTCTCAAATAAATGATCTGTTTGTGAATGCCAAGCAGAAAAATCCGGAAGCCTATAATGATATTGAATGGCAGAAAAAGAACATCCCGTATATGGGAGAACTTATTCTGGGCCATTTGAGATACGGTACCTATGGCGGAAATACCATTCAAAGCTGTCATCCCTTCAGACGACAGAATAACTGGATGGCCCGTAACTTATTGGTTGCCGGAAATTTCAATTTAACCAACGTGGATGAGCTATTAGAACACCTGGTTGAATTAGGACAACATCCTACAGTAAAAGCAGACACCGTAACCGTGATGGAAAAAATAGGACATTTTTTAGATAAAGAAAATGACCGTTTATTCAAATTATTCAAAGAACAGGGATTAAATAATTTTGACATCTCTAAAGAAATTCAGAAAAATATTGATGTTGCTTCTATCCTGATCGAAAGCAGCAAACGTTGGGACGGTGGCTATGTGATGGCAGGTATGATGGGACATGGCGATTCCTTTGTTCTCCGTGATCCTAATGGTATTCGCCCGGCATATGTTTACAAAGATGATGAAGTAATTGTGGTGGCAAGCGAAAGACCGGTTATTCAAACTGTGTTTAACGTTGACATCAATGATGTAAAAGAATTAAAACCAGGTTGCGCTGCCATCATTAAAAAAGACGGCACCTTTTCTGAACAGCAAATTATTGAACCTCTTGAAAAGAAAGCCTGTTCTTTCGAACGCATTTACTTTAGCCGTGGGAACGACGCCGATATTTATAAAGAGCGGCAGTTACTTGGCCGTTACCTGGTACCACAAGTGTTGAAAGCCATTGACTATGACCTTGACAATACAGTTTTCAGTTATATTCCAAACACAGCTGAAGTTGCCTTTGGTGGCTTAGTGGAAGGCATTGACGAACACATCAATAAAATAAAAGCTACCGAGATCCTAAAATTAGGTGCTAATGTTTCTGAACCAACATTAAGCAATATCCTTTCGAAGCATCCGCGGATTCACAAAGTCGTTCTAAAAGATGCCAAACAAAGAACTTTTATTACAGATGACGAGAGCAGAGATAACCTTGTTAATTTAGTCTACGATATTACTTACGGAACTGTAAAAAAAGATGTGGATACACTTGTTGTTCTGGATGACAGTATCGTTCGCGGAACCACTTTAAAACAAAGTATTCTAAGGATTTTAGACAGGTTGCATCCGAAAAAAATCATCATCATTTCTTCGGCACCACAAATCCGTTATCCGGATTGTTATGGAATTGACATGGCTATTTTAGGCAAATTTATAGCCTTTAATGCGGCCATTGCACTCATTAAAGAAACCGGAAAAGATTCTATCTTAAAAAATTTATACGAAAAGGCTAAAGCGGAATTATTAAAACCAAAAGAAGATCAGATTAATATTGTTCAGGACGTTTACAGGACCTTTACGAACGAAGAAATTTCGCAAAAAATTGCTGATCTGCTGCGTCCTAAAACCCTGAAAGCCGATCTTCAGATCATTTACCAGACGATTGAAGGACTGCATCAGTCTTGCCCGGATAACCTTGGTGACTGGTATTTTACCGGAAATTATCCTACACCGGGAGGTAATAAAGTTTCCAATAAAGCGTTTGTGAATTTTATGGAAGGCAAAAACGAAAGGGCTTATTAAAATTTTTAATACACTTAAAAAAGCCATCTGTTTACCGGATGGTTTTTTTATGCGCTATTCTTTGATCAGTTTTCTTGAAGATATTTTATCCCCGGCCTGCATCCTAATGACGTACATGCCTTTTGATAAATCTGAGATTGTGATAGTACGGGATATTTCCCTGTCGGTTCCAAGGCTTGCCGTTAATACAACGTCACCTAAAACATCTATAATTTCAAGTTTACACGAAGCATTAGTTGGATTTTTCAGCTCGATATGGAAATTGTCAGTTGCCGGATTAGGAAATATATTATTGGAAAAATCCGAACTCAGATTCTGAATTCCGACAAGCGAGGAATTGACTTTAATTGCTACGGAATTTGCCGTATATGCTCCGGATGAAGTCAAATAAGAAACAGTTAATAAAGGAAATTTATTAAAAGCATCATAATAGGTATAATCTACCGCTTTAAGATTTGCTTTTATTGTTCCGAAAATAAAACTGGCAACAGCTGAAAGACTTATTTTAACCTGAAGTACACCAGAAACAGTATCGCCTCCCGGTAATATCAATGTACCGCTGCCAGGAGCAATGGTTGTGATGTTACCTGAAACGCTACCATTCATATTATTCGCGTTGGCAGTTCCTGAAAAAACATCACTCATGGAATATCCCATGGATACCGGCCATACAAATTCCGTGGCATTGTTAGCGCTGAAATTCAATTTAAAACTTGGGTTTTGTATTCCAACAATTTCGTATTTGGTAGCAGAAGCTTTCATATAGAAATAAGTCTGACCAAAGGATTCAACAAAAGAAGTTCCTGAATAGGAAGAACCGTTTGGGGCAGAGGAAGCTGCAATATAATTACTGACCTCAACATTGGATTTAAGTGAAAACCCTGAAAAATCCCAGACCTGATTTGTTCCGGCCCCCTTTGGAATAACTCCCACTGAATCATACAATTGTTTTGTATTCACATCGCCCAAAACAGGTTCATTGAACGCCTTTGTCAGAGTTAATTGTCCCCTGGCAGAAAAAACAATAAGTATAATACTCAGAACTAAGTAAAATTTTTTCATCCAAAAATTATTTAGCTTTTAGTAAAGTTACCCGGAAATTTCTCTTTTCAAAATTCTCAGGGCATTTAACAAAAAAGCCCATCTGCTTTTGACAAATGGGCTTTAAATAAAATGCAAAAATTTAGTGATGTGTTTCTTCGTGCTGCTCACCGGAATGACTTCCTTCCGGAGCAGCATCATGGTGACCATGACCTGCTTTAAGATCCAATTGCTGTTGAATCAGAATAGGATCTACCCTGGTTCTGTTTTGAGGATCACCACTATAAACACCCTCAACTAAAATGATGAAAATAGTGTAAGTAATGAATAAGATATAAGGAGCTAAAATTACGTATTTGAAAAACTTAACTTCATGACCCAGGTGCATGAACCATAATACAATAGCAGCAGCCTTAGCAATGGTTAAACCAATGAATAATACTTTTAACCACATGGTACCAGACCAGCCACGACTTGGGGCCATTGAACCAATAACTAATTCAAAAACAGTGATGGCCAACATGATCCAAAACACATTCCATAATGTACGGCGCGCTTTTTTTCCATCTTCTTCGCTGTGGTGAGCCATGTGCTCGTATGAAGGGTAATCGTCGTGAAATTCTGACATAATTTTATAATTTTTGAGTTCGGGAATTAGTGAATTAAAATTTTATAGTGATTACAATAAATAAAAGAAGGTAAATACGAATACCCACACTAAATCTACAAAGTGCCAGTATAAACCAACTTTTTCAACCATTTCATAATGACCACGTCTTTCGTAAGTTCCTTTTATAACATTTAAGAAGATAATGAAATTAATCACTACACCTGAAAATACGTGGAAACCATGGAATCCGGTAATAAAGAAGAAATAGTTCGCAAATTGAGGGACGCCATATTCGTTAACTACCATATTGGCACCATAAACGGTTTGCTCAACATAAGTTCCTAATTCCTGGCTCCATACATGTCTTAAAGCTCCTGTTTCTGTACCTACGATAAAATGAAACCATTCCCATGCCTGAGAACCTACAAACGTTGCTCCACCCACAATTGTCCAAAACATCCAGACAATAACTTTCTTCTTATCATTTCTATGTCCTGCCTCTACAGCCAATACCATCGTTACAGAAGACATGATCAGAATGAATGTCATTAAACCCACATAAGCTAATGGCAAGTGTTGCTCTACAAAAGGAAAGTGAGTAAACACATTTTCAGCTTTTGGCCAAACATCCACATATTTATGACGGATAAAGCCATAAGACACTAATAAACCACCAAAGGTTAAAGCATCCGATACCAGGAAAAACCACATCATCATTTTTCCGTAGCTTGATTTCTGTACTGTGAGACATAATAAAATTTACGTTTTAACGATTTTTATAAATTATGGTGCAAGTTTAACGAATATAATACAAAAATAAAAACAAATAGACCCATAAAATATCAAGAAAATGCCAATAAATTGAACAAAGCTCTAAACCCAGAGTATTTCCGGCATGGTATTTACCTTTGATGCTGTTCTTCAGGGTTACTAAAACCGCTATTAAACCGGCAAATAAGTGCAATAAATGTAAAAAAGTGATCAGGTACAAAAACGAACCGGATGCATTGGCTGTTTTACCGGCAAATACAATATTTTTGCTATATAACTCACCCCACCCCACGTATTGTAAATAAGCAAAAAGAATTCCTAAAAAGAAGGTAGCCAATAAACCGAGGGTTGCTCCATTCCGGTTGCTCTTTTTTGCCATTTGCAAGGCAAAAAGCAAGGTAATGCTGCTTGTTACAATCACCGCAGTACTTAAATAAAATGCGCTGGGAAGTTCAAACAAAAGCCAGTTTCCGTTATCGGCCCTTACCACATAGGCACTTGTTAATCCCGCAAACAGCATCACAATACTTAAAATACCCACCCATAACAGCGGTTTTGACGCCTTTTGCTGAGCGGCTTTTAATTCAGATTTATAAGTAGGACTTGGTTTAACTTTTTCTTCCATGATTTTTATTATATAAAAAATTTGCTGCCAATCATAAGTGCAACCTGCACAACCGGCAAATAAATGAACGATCCAAACATCAGTTTCCTCGCATCTTCAATACTTCCGGACCTGTATAGTTTATAGGCCTGAATAATGAAAACCAGTCCCATGCAACTTACTACGGTGGCAGAGATCCATCCTGTGTAATTAAATACGAAAGGAGTCAAAGCGATGGGAAACAACGACAATGTGTATACCAAAATCTGTGAACGGGAACTTTTATCCCTGCCACCTTTTGAAGGGAGCATAAAAAAACCGGCCCGTTGATAATCATCATGGCTTACCCAGGCAATTGCCCAGAAATGAGGAAACTGCCAGAAAAACTGGATACAAAATAATAATATGGCAAAAAAGGTCACTTCACCAAATCCCTCGGTAGCCGCAATAGCACCAATAAGTGTTGGTAAAGCCCCCGGAATCGCTCCGATAAACACTGAAAAAGGCGTTTTTCTTTTTAATGGGGTGTAAACCAGAGCATATAAAATGATGGAAATAAATCCTATAATCCCACATAAAGGATTGGTAAAAACCCATAATAAGACCGTTCCGGTGATTCCAAAAACAGCACAAAAAAGCAGAGCCTCGGTAACAGACAAATTACCTGTTGGAATTGGCCTGAGCCTGGTCCGGTTCATTAATTTATCAAGATCCTTTTCAATAATCTGATTAAACCCATTGGCAGCGGCAGTAACTAAAAAACCTCCTAAGCAAATGGCCACTATTTGTTTCCAGTGATAAGTCTCTGCAACAGTAAAGTAAGTAATGATCGCCGAAAAAACAACCAGCGCAGAAAGCGTAAATTTTGTGAGCTTTAAAAATGACTTAGCTTTACTATAAATAATAGTGTTATTAGAAGTAGTATGAGACTCGTTTTGCAAAGCAGCGCAAATTTAGGAAATAAATCAGCATTTTTTAACGACTATTGCTTTATATTTGTCAGAAACTAAGAACAATCATGAAAAAAATAATTGGCTGTATGTTAGCTGTCGTGACGATGGCATTCACCACTTCAGGAACAAAAACGCTGCATGATTTCAGAGCCCAAACCCTGGAGGGAGCTGATTTCAATTTCGCTGACCTGAAAGGTAAAAAAGTTTTAATCGTCAATACCGCTTCTGAATGCGGATATACCCCTCAATACAAGGACCTGGAAGCCTTATATGAAAAATATAAATCAAAGAATTTTGTGATTATTGGTTTTCCCTGCAATGATTTTGGAGGTCAGGAACCCGGAACCAGCGCCGATATCAAAGCCTTTTGCGCTAAAAATTATGGCGTAACTTTCCAAATGATGGAAAAAGTAAGCATTGCCACAAGTCCAATATACAAATGGCTGACGTCTAAAGTAGAAAATGGTGTTTTAGATGCAACAGTCAAATGGAATTTTAATAAATTTTTAGTGGATGAGAATGGCCAGTTGGTGAAGCACTTAGGTTCAAAGGTGGCACCGATGGATACGGAAATTACAAACTGGATCGAAGGGAAGTAATCCTTATTTGACGACTTCTACTTTTTCAATCAAATAAGGCGTTTCAGATTGCCAAAAAAAGTTTTTTAATACTTCCTTATAATAAAGTCGCACATGTTTTCCCTGGGATTTGGTAATGGCATCATACACCTCGCTGTCTTTTCTATGAACTGAAAATTTCCAGATACGTGTTGGCATCAATGTTCCATCCCCTTCAGAAATACCTCCTAAATTTAATTCTCCTTCGTAGGTTTTAAAAATATATCCTTTCCTGGATAATTTTATAACAACACCTGACCTGGTTCCTGAACTGTAAGACATACCGCATATTACAACAGCAATGACGGATATCAAAATTAAAATTAAAAGAGTGCTAAACAGCCATTTTTTCCATTTTGTTTTATTTACGGGGCGTTGAACTGTTCCGGCGTTTTCCATATCGTAAATCTACATATTATATTACCCCTCAACCTTGCAACAAAGTACCACTCAGGAAATTTGCAACATCTGATTTTCGCTACTAGCCTAAAGCCCATTTTTTCTGGGCACAAAATATTTATCGTTCTGATACTTTATGATTTCTGCATTCCTGCCAGGTACAAACCAAAACACTTATGTTCTATTATCTCCCATTTATCAATCCAAACTAACCACTTGTTAGTTTGGACTTTTTATGCGGTTCATTGAGGGTAGTTTTGTATGAGAAACTCATTAATACTACTACTATGAAAACTACTTTACTTCTGTTTGCCGGCCTGATTACAGGCTTAACTCAGGCACAAACTTTTAATTATTTAGATATTAACCAGGTAAAGGCCCGCGTCAATAGTGGCGGCGATTTACATTGGGATCCAAATACAGGAAATTTTAGTGGTTATGAATGTCCAATCGGGAGTAACAGGCATTGGGGTGGCCCTGCCGGTTTATGGTTCGGCGGATTGGATGTTGGCGGCCAATTGCATTTAGCGGCTCAAACCTATCATCAAAGTGGCGTTGATTTTTGGCCGGGACCACTCACAACGAACGATGCAACAACCGATTCAGCAGTGGTTTCCCAATATAACAGGGTATGGAAATTAAACAAATCCGATATTGACGATTTTATTACTAACTATGCCAACGGTAATATTCAAAATGGAAGTTTTATTCCTGTTGCAGATTTAATATCATGGCCCGGCAATGGAGATATTTCACAAAATCAGGATTCACAACTGGCGCCATATTTTGACACAAACGGAGATAACATCTATGATCCGGTGGGTGCAGGGGACTATCCATTAATTAAAGGTGATCAGGCCATTTATACGATTTTTAATGATAATTATTTACTTCACCAAAGTTCTGCTGCAAAAGCAATTGGTGCAGAGATTCACTTAATGGCTTATGCATATGGGCCTTGCAGCATCACCAGCAGCAACTCATTTCTAAACTATACTACATTCTACAATTACAAAATCATTAACAGAAACTCTTTTGCATTTCTCAACAGTTATGTAAGTCTTTTTAATGACTCCGATGTTGGCTCGCTAAATAATAATGTCGGTTGCGATGTTACAGATCATTACGGATATATCTACAATAACGCGATGCCTTCAAACCAACCAGCCGTGGGCGTTGTTCAATTAAAAGGCCCTCTTAATACTACCAATGGAATTGATGATAACGCGGATGGCAGTTCTGATGAACCTGGAGAACAAATGAGTATGACAGGTTTTATGTACTTCAATAATTCTTTTGCAGGTATTCCGGTTTCACAAAGTGATCCCAGCCAGGCCTTTGAATATTTCCAATACATGTTAGGATATTGGAAAGACGGGACACCTTTAACATGCGGGAGCAACGGATACGGTGGAAGCACGCAAACAAAGTTTGCATATAGCGGCAACACGGATTTAAATGGGCCATGTGGGACTAGCAACTGGACTGAAACTGGTACAGGAAGCGATAAACGATTTGTGACAAATTCAGGTCCTTATGATATGTTGCCCGGCTCAATTACCGAATTGGAATACGCTTACATCACTTCTTTCGATAGTATTACCAATGACCCGTTAGGAAAATTAGATACAGATGTCCAGAATTTACATGCCATTTATAATTCCTCTTTAAATCAATGTTTAACAACGGGCATTAAAGAACAAAATTTGACAACACAATTTATAATTGCACCAAATCCAACTAATGGAATATTAAATATTAGCAGTAGTTTAAAAAATACAACGATTAGGATAGAAGTCATAGATGCTTTGGGCAAAGTATTGTTATCGGAAGATCATAAAGAGTTTAATCAAACATCAATTAATGTGGTTCATTTAAGTTCAGGTATTTACTTTTTGAAATTAAGTTCGGAAAATAATACCTCCACAAAAAAATTCATTAAAGAGTAGTCTTCAAGGTTATTATAAAAAGGGGGCTGGTCTAGACCAGCCCCCTTTTTACTTTATCGATAACTCCTCTGCCCTATTTTCTGCATTCTGTATGGCTTTCACAATCACGTCGCCCATCTGATGCTCATTAAATGTTTTTAGGGCCGCTTCGGTCGTTCCTCCTTTGGAAGACACGGAAGCAATGTATTCATCCAATGTTTTTTGCCCGTTATTGATTAAATGAAAGGATCCCAACATGGTTTGTTTGGCAAGTATGGATGACACATGTTCATCGAGTCCCATCTTCACCCCCGCATCGACTAAATGTTTCATGAAATAAAAGAAGTAAGCCGGTCCGCTCCCGCTTAAAGCTGTTACCGCGTTCAACTGGTTCTCTTCTTTCAAATACAGCGTTCTTCCAGTCGTAGATAATAGATTCTCCACCAACATGATTTTATCATGACTTAATTCATCAGAAGCACTAAAGGCAGTCATTCCCATGCTGATCTCCACCGGTAAATTAGGCATGGCCCTCACTATTAACCGATGATTTAATGATGCCTGTATAAAAAAAATTTCTGTTCCTGCCATGATTGACAACACCACACAGGCAGGACTGATTACTTTTTTCAAACTTCCTGCCAATTCCCTGAAATCCTGAGGCTTGACGGCCAGAATGACAATATTACATTCTGATATGGAATGATCATCAGTAGTAACTACTTTCCCAATATTCATGGCAGACAATTTATTCTGCCGATCCTCATTTTTTTCGACTAACAATAAATTTTCTTTGGTAACAATTTTATATCGTAAAAAAGAATTGGCATAAATGAGTCCCATATTGCCGCAACCGATGATGGCTATTTTATTCATGTTATTTTTATTTATCCATTTTTAAATAAGACTCATATTCATCCTGGTTTGATAACTCGCAGGTGTTCCCTATATCGTGCAAGAGATCAGAGATGAAATTCCGATCCGGTAAAATTTTAGCCAAATGCTTAACGACAAAAACTTTTGATCCAATAAAACTGATTTCTTCAAATTCATTTTCACTCATGATTTTAAAGAAGTGCTTATTGTTTTTATATTTTCTGTAAACCGGGAAATTCATTATTTCTTTTTTATTTAGACATAAAAAAAGCGCTTATTTCTAAGCGCTTTTTAATTACATACCTCACTGAGGCATTGGTTGCGCTTGCTGTTGTTCTTCCGGCATTAGTTCCTCCATTGGAACTGCAGCGGTTAACCGTTTCATCAAATCTTTAGAGTGTGCCTCCTGCTTAAACTGTTCAGCCAGCATCACCAAACGGCGCATAATTTCTTTGGCCTGCCCCACCTCCCTGTTAAAGGAAGCGCGGTGGATAGAGGTTTGAGCTTTATACACCTTTAAATCGTTCTCATAAATATCAAACAATCTGCCGGATAATTCTGTGGCTTTTTTCATATTACCAATCTGGTAATATCCCGCAATAATCGTATAAAGTGTTGCTTCGTAACGCACATTTTCATCAGGCATTTTTTCCAGACACAAATCCAACACTTTCTCGGCCTTCTTTTTCTGTCCTTTGCTGATTAATGCACCGGCTAAAGTAGCCATTTGCATTCTCATGTTCGAGGCCATACGCGTACAGTTCTCATCCAGACTCACACCAGGTTTATCCAATCCGCCCCATGCAAATTTATTCATCACGTTGTCGTACATGATGTCAGTATTCACACGGCCACCAACGGCCATTTCATTTTCGTTATTTTTAATTGGTGTTAAGCGGTATGCCAAGCCTTCCAATTGAAAATATTCCTCTAATCCAAGGTATGCCTCTGATCCGGTTGTTACCGCAAAATAAATCGGACGTTTCCAGTTATTGTGAGCAATCAGATCAAGAACCATTAAATCATTCTTCGTTAAATACTGACGGTTAATGGACCACTTAATGGATTTAACCAAGCGGGCAGTATCTTTAACGCCAATCACTTTTTCACGCATAACTGTCGCAGAGTCTACTGGAACATAAAATGTTTTGGTTGGAAAATAATCCAGCGGCTTATTACCGTAATCCAGTTTGTTTTCCAGGTCATCTGATACAACAAAATCAATGGCTTTCTTTAAATTCATTGGCCCAGTTCCTTTATCCATGATATAAACCACTTCGCGCTTACTCTGAACATATTTATCCGGTGGAATTGTAAATGGCACAGGTGCTGATTCGTAAGCCGCACGACGCATCTGATTGATGTACCAATCTGTTTGCAATAAACTCAAATTCACAACACGTACATCCGTTCTGATGCCTTCAACTTCCTGGGCATACCAAAGAGGGAATGTATCATTATCTCCGTTTGTAAATAAAATAGCATTAGGCGCACAGGTATTTAAATAATTCACGGCGAAATCCCGACTCATGGTTCTCTTAGATCGGTTATGATCATCCCATCCTTCCGCTGCCATTAATGCAGGAATTACCAATCCAACAACAGTTGCAATTACTGAGGCAGTTTTTGCATTCGTTTTCCTGCTTAGGAAATCATAAATAAATAATACCCCTAAGCCAATGAATATGGCAAAGGCATAAAACGAGGCGACGTAGGCATAATCACGCTCACGCGGCTGGTAAGGATATTGATTCAGGTAAAATACCACAGCTACTCCATTTAATAAAAATAGAAGTGAAACCACCCAGGTATCATTTTTATTGTTTTTGACGTGAAATACAAAACCTAATAAACCTAAAATAAACGGCAGGGCATAAAACGAATTGCTTGCCATATTATTGGACGCAGCATGCGGTACAAAAGCGGTGTCAGTATCTAATAAGACATCATCCAAACCTTTAATGCCTGTCTTCCAGTTTCCTTCTAATGGATTTCCGTTTAAACCCTGGATGTCATTCTGACGTCCAATAAAGTTCCAGGCAAAATAACGCAGGTACATATATTTTAACTGATAACTGATGAAATAGGTCATATTCGCAGTAAAATTCGGAATCTGCACTTCTTCCATTTGTCCTGTTTGTTCATTCATCACCGCTTTTGTTTTGTGATGGCTTTGAACATCACCCCAATAACGGTAAGCCGCTTCGTGGTTCCCCTGCTGGCTCCACATCCGTGGAAAGGGGGTACAGAATTCCTTCTGATATGCAGGGATGGATTTTTTTCTGTCGTCTATTATTTTGTATTTTCCTGAAGCTTCGTCTTTCGCAAAAACAGGCTCGCCGTCTTTGAAATTAGCATTGTCTGTAGGAGCATTATAGTATTGCCCGTATGTTAATGGCCAATCACCATATTGCTCACGATTCAGGTAAGATAACATTGTGATCGCGTTTTCAGGATCATTTTCATCCATTGGCGTATTTGCCTGCGAGCGGATGATTAAAATAAAAAAAGAAGAATACCCAATGATCAGGGTCGTGAAACTTACTAAAATAACGTTCAGAGTATTGATATTCTTGGATTTCAAATAATGAATTCCGTATAATAATCCTCCTAATACAAGAAGTCTTGTGAACATTCCACTTCCTGTGTTAGCAGAAATCACAGCTATAGCAGCAAATACTATGGCTGCGTAAAATCCTAATTTATAAAATGACTCTTTCTTTTTAACTGTGTAAAGAATCAAGCTTGTTAAGGCAAAAAACAGGATGACAAAATAAAAGGCAGAACCAATGTTAAAGCCCATTCCTAATTTATTAACGAAGAAAATTTCATAGTCGGCCGCAAATTTTACAATTTTCGGGATCATTATATTTTGAATACCTCCTAATAATACTAAAGAGATGATGCCGGTAATGAAAAATGATTTCCAGGTAAAAGGATATTTTTTGAAATAATAAATAAAGCAAATAGCCGGGATTGCCAGTAAGTTTAATAAATGGACCCCAATAGACAAGCCCATTAAATAGGCAATGACTACCAACCAACGCATGGCGCTGACAGGATCTGTGCTGTCTTCTTCTTCCCATTTCAAAATCGCCCAGAACACTAATGCCGTGAAAAACGAAGACATTGCGTAAACCTCTCCTTCAACCGCAGAAAACCAGAATGAATCAGAAAATGTATAAGCTAAACCACCAACAATGCCTGCACCAATTACTGCCCATTGTTTGCCGGAAGTAAATTCTTCGCCTTTTTTCACAATAGCCTTAATTCCAATACGGGTAATTGTCCAGAATAAAAATAAAATAGTGAAGGAACTGCATAACGCCGACATGATATTGATCATTTTACCAGCCATCGCGGGGTCTCCGCCAGCCATTAAGGCAAATAATCGGCCAACCAACATAAAGAAAGGTGCTCCCGGAGGATGTCCTACTTCTAATTTATAGGCGCAGGCAATATATTCTCCACAATCCCAAAAGCTGGCCGTAGGTTCAATCGTTGAAACATAGGTAAATGTAGCAATGGCGAAAACGATCCAGCCGATAATGTTGTTTAATTTTTTAAACTGCATAGTTATATTTTAAAACGGATAAGATGCGAATTTAACTAAAAATGGCAGGTAAACAGAATCAATCTTTTTTTTTATGATTTTTTTGTAATTGAAGATATTTTACTATTTTTGTCGCCCGAACTTTTAATAAAAAGTTTAGATTGTCCGATGGTGTAACTGGCAACACGACTGATTTTGGTTCAGTAGAGTCTAGGTTCGAGCCCTAGTCGGACAACAACCAAAAAACCCCTTTACTAAAACAGTAAAGGGGTTTTTTATTTAATGCTTATAAAAATAAAAAATCCCGATTGCCAATGCAACCGGGATTTTTAATGTCATATTGATTGATTTATTGTTTAAGCAACTTTATCGAATAATTTTTACCCGCCATGCTTGCCTTCATAACATAGATACCATTCGCTTGTGAATCCAGGTTAATGAAATGCCTGCCGGTTTCGAATTGTTGTTTTAATATAACGCAACCCATTAAATCATAAACCTCAACTTCTGCGTTAGCGTCTAATTCAATTGAAAAGTGACCGTTCGATGGATTTGGGTAAACATTTAAAGACGCTCCCACATTGCTCGACGAAATACCTGTACACAAAGAAACTGTCAAACTAACCATTGCATTATTATTACATCCGCTCATATCCGTTCCGGTTACAGTGTAGCTTTCATCAGAAGTCGGAGAAACCATAATAATAGAAGTGGTTGCAGCAGTACTCCATGTATAGGTATCAGCACCTGTTGCTGTTAACGTTGCAGTTTCTCCTGTACAAATCAATGTATTACTTGCAGTCACATTAACTACCGGTAGGGTGTTTACCATTACATCACTCACGGCAGCGGCTGAACTAATACAGCCTTCAGGACTGGTTCCTGTTACCGAATAAGAAGTCGGCACAGTTGGACTTACCACGCTTGATCCACCGGAGTATGTATACGTATCAGCGCCTGTTGCTGTAATGGTGAAAGATTCGCCCGCACAAATAGTTCCGCTGTTTACGGAAATTACCGGTAAGGCATTTACCATCACATTACTCACAGCAGCGGCTGAACTAATACAACCTTCAGGACTGCTTCCTGTTACAGAATAAGAAGTCGGAACAGTTGGACTTACCACGCTTGATCCACCGGAGTAAGTGTAGGTATCAGCACCCGTGGCGGTAATGGTAAAAGATTCACCTGCACAAATAGTTCCGCTGTTAACAGAAATTACCGGCAAGGCATTTACCATCACATTACTCACTGCAGCTGCTGAACTCACACAACCATCCATGTTAGTTCCAGTTACTGAATATGACGTTGGACTCGTAGGGCTAACAACATTAGAGCCGCCTGAGTATGTATACGTATCAGCACCTGTAGCGGTAATAGTGAAAGATTCTCCGGAACAAATGGTTCCGCTGTTTACCGAAATTACCGGCAAATCGCTAACATTAATAGAAATTGTATTGGTTTGTAAACAATTATTTGCATCCGTCACGTCAACGGTATAAGTACCGGATAATGTAGGAGTCACCACGATATTGGCGACATTTTCTCCTGTACTCCAGGTATAAGTGGCTACTCCTGTTCCGCCACTGGCTGAAGCACTTAATGTCGCTGAGCTTCCCGCGCATACCAGGCTGTTTGTAGATGTCACATTCAGTACCAGGATTTGCGGTTCAGAAATACTAAATGTTGCAGTAGTTGAACATGTATTGGCATCAGTCACTGTAAGACTATAATTCCCGGCTGTTAAACCACTGATACCTGACGTGCCGTCACCGGTCAAAGCGCCCGGTTCCCAATCATAGGTCAGGGTTCCGGAACCTGTTGCATTAACTGATACTGCTCCATCATTTCCACCATTACAGGAAACATTAGTCAGCGAGTTAAGAGTTGCCGTAACCTCCACACCCGTTCCCTGGATCACAAAATCAAAAGGATGCTCATTGGCGTCATCATTACCTATAGAAATGAAAGCTGTAGCCGTTCCGGCTGCGGATGGATTAAACTCCACAACAAACGTAGAACTTCCGCCCGCAATAATCGTTGTTGCGGATGGTTGAGACGTAACTGTAAAATCACCTGCGTTAGCTCCACTTAGCATAACAGGAGTAGTATTAGTTAAGTTAAGATCAAGATTCCCGGTATTTAAGATAGTAAACGTACGACTAAGTGAGCCTGCACAAACAGATTGGCTTCCAAAATCACTATGATTGGTTAACGTTGCAGTAGTGGCTCCATCGACAATTGAAACCAGATTCCCTTGTACGTCTATTTCAGGCGCAGGCGCAGATCCATAAGGCGTCAGTGTAAAATCATCAATGGAAAGTCCGTCGTCAGCGCCGGAAGCGTTTAAATCTGTCCAGCGGATCCAGAACGTGGCTCCATCGGCAATAGATAAGCCTGTAATAGTAAAGGATACAGCGATCTGATTAGCTGCCAGGTTTCCATTTAATGCCGAAGCACTTGCTGCTGTTTTGATCGGGGATATAATGTTCCCTGCTGCAACCGCTGTATACGTTCCGGTTGCCAAGTCGCTGGCACTTGTGCTGTATTCAAAATTTAACCGGTCATCCCTCGCCGCGGCTGTATTTCCAATCCGCCATTGTTCGCCCATATAGGAAAAAGACAGCGTTGTAATGGTTGCTCCTGTTGTATTGGTAAATGCTGCACCAATGAGAGGGATCAGCGTACCGCTTTGCAAGCCACCAAAAGCCCTGTCGCTGTTGCCTGCTACACCGTAGCTGTATGCATCGCCGGTACTGCTTCCACCATTGTCTACCGCATACTGCTCATTGTCACGGACTCCGCCGCCGGTCTCCGTGAGCGACCAGCCGTTAATAGCCAGCACGTTATTGGTAGTTGTTGCAGTACTTGACAAGGCATCAAAATTTTGAGTATAAGGGGTGCCAAGTGTCGTTAATGAAATTGTCTGTGCCGTTGCTTTTTCAGCAAAACATAATAAACATGCGGCCGTAGTAACGGTAAGTGAAAAAATTTTAAAAGTCATTTTTATATTTTTTAAATAAGCTGCAAAAATATAGTATTTAATCCGGTTTTTGAAAATTTCGTGAAATTTTAATAACCAGGATTTTTTCAACAAAAAAAATTTGTCATTTTGTCACTTTCACTCACTTGGTACAACCTTTGACAAAGCAAGACCGAAAAATTTATTCTATTAACCCAAATAATATATTAAAAGCATGAGCACCGGAAAAATTAACGTACAAACCGAAAACATTTTCCCCATTATTAAAAAATTCCTTTACAGTGATAATGAGATTTTCTTACGTGAATTAGTTAGTAATGCCACGGATGCCACTCAAAAACTGAAAGCCCTTAATTCGATGGGGGAAGCTAAAGGAGAATTGGGTGATTTGAAAATAGAAGTAAAGGTCGACAAAGATGCTAAAACCATTACCATTAAGGACAAGGGTATTGGAATGACATCCGATGAAATTGAAAAATACATTACGCAAATTGCATTCAGCGGAGCTGAAGAATTTGTGACAAAATACAAAGATAAAGTTGACAAAAACGTCGTGATCGGGCATTTTGGTCTGGGGTTTTATTCTGCCTTTATGGTGGCTCAAAAGGTGGAGATTTTTTCTTTGTCCTATAAAGAAGGAAGCAAGCCGGTTCGCTGGGAATGTGATGGTAGTCCCGAATATACCATCGAAGAAATTGATTCTAAAACAGACCGCGGAACAGAGATCGTTTTACATATTGCAGAAGACAGCCTGGAGTTTTTGGAGAAAAGTAAAATTGAAGGTCTGTTAAAAAAATACTGTAAATTCTTACCGGTTGAAATCGTTTTCGGAACAAAAAAAGACTGGATTCCTTCCGGCGAAAAAGATGAGAAAGGAATTGAAAAAGAAAAGGAAATCGAAGTCGAGAACATCATTAATAATCCTGTCCCAGCATGGATCAAAAAACCTGTTGATCTGAAAGACGAAGACTATAAGGCTTTCTATAGAGAGTTGTATCCGATGCAATTTGAGGAACCTTTATTTCATATCCATTTAAACGTTGATTATCCTTTTAATTTAACGGGAATTTTATACTTTCCGAAATTGTCCAACAAATTTGAAGCGCCGAAAGACCGCATTCAATTATACAGCAATCAGGTATTCGTGACCGATAATGTTGAGAACATTGTTCCGGATTTTTTAACGATGCTGCGCGGTGTGATTGACAGTCCGGACATTCCGTTAAACGTGAGCCGTAGCTATTTGCAGGCAGATCACAATGTCAAAAAGATATCGGCACACATCACTAAAAAAGTAGCGGATAAACTGGAAGAGATTTTCAAAAAAGAACGTCCTGATTTTGAAGCCAAATGGGATGATGTGAAAGTATTTGTTCAGTACGGAATGATCAGCGATGAAAAATTTTATGAAAAAGCATCTAAATTTGCTTTGGTTAAAAACACAGAAGCAAAAGCGTTTACCTTAGAGGAATATGATGCTCATGTAAAAGCAAACCAAACAGATAAAGACGGTAAGACAATATTTCTTTATGCCACTAATACAGACGAACAACATACTTACATTGATGCTGCTAAATCGAGAGGATATGACGTATTATTGATGGATTCTCCTTTAGACGCTCATTTAATTAACCATTTGGAAAGCAAATTAACCAACACTCAGTTTGTAAGAGTAGATGCAGATACCGTTGAAAAATTAATTAAAAAAGATGACGGACAAGTAAGCAAACTCAGTGAAGACGAACAAAAAACGCTCAAACCGGTGATTGAAGGCGTTGTAGCCAAAGAAAAATATACCGTGACTTTCGAAAGTCTAAGCGAAACTGATTCACCTATGTTAATCACCCGTCCTGAATTTATGCGACGCATGAAAGATATGCAAGCCATGGGTGGCGGAGGCGGAATGAATTTTTATGGTTCCATGCCGGACATGTATAACCTGGTTGTGAATGCAAACCATCCTTTAATCGGCAAAATTCTGGTTGAAAAAGACTCAGAAAAACAAAGCCAGTTAGCCAAACAGGCTGCAGATCTGGCCCTATTATCACAGGGCTTATTAAAAGGCGAAGAGCTGACAAAATTTGTGAAACGTAGTGTGGAAATGATCAATTAATTCATTTGTCGGGTAAAAAAATTACCCGGCTGACAAAAAAATATTTTATCTTTAATAAAAAAATATGATGGAAAATCAAAACCCTGAAAACCAACTAAATATTGAACTTTCTGAAGAAATAGCAGAAGGTATATATTCCAACCTTGCTATTATCACACATTCTCCAACTGAGTTTGTTGTAGATTTTATCAAAGTCATGCCCGGTGTTCCAAAAGCAAAGGTAAAATCACGCATTGTATTAACCCCTCAGCATGCCAAACGTTTAATGAAAGCGTTGGCTGATAATGTACAACGATTTGAACAAATGCATGGAAAAATAAAGGATAGTGAAATGAATGCTCTGCCGTTAAATTTTGGCGGCCCTACAGCCCAGGCATAAATTGTGTTTTGACCCGATAAAAAAGCCCCCAAATGTTAAATCATTGGGGGCTTTTTCAAATATCAAACAATTGGCATATTTATTGAAAAAAGCGATAGGAAATTCCGTTTATTTTATTAATTTTGGGTTAAAACAGTGATTACATGAGAAAAATATTTACGATTTTATTTTTTGCTTTATTAAGCATTCAAAATATTAATGCCGGAACATTTACGAGTGCTTCATCCGGGAACTGGAACACTCCAGCTACCTGGGTAGTTATAGGAGATGTGGATGGTATACCTGATTCAGACGATGATGTAACCATCAGTGCTGCTCACACGGTAAGTTTAACATTGGCAAATAACTATGTCCGAAGCCTGGTTAATAACGGAACATTCAACTGCTTTTCCAAAAATCTTCACGTTTACGGGAATTTTACCAATAACAACAAAGTTACCTCGATTGTACTTTTTGTCGAAAGTAATTGCGTTTATACTTCAACTGTCACCACAAACGGGATTACTTCAATCCTTGTTAACGGTATTTTGACTATTTCTGCAAATACAACTTTAGTATCACCTAATAGTTTAACAGTATTCAACGGCAAAAGAGTTAATAATTTGGGTAACTTAACTATTAACGGAAACCTGGGTTTACAAGGCTCCTCACAGTTTCACAACAGAACAAATTCAATATTGTTTATAAGTGGTATAGTGTCCGGAACGGGCTCGCTGTTCGCAAGTGAAACCGGCAATACTATTACTTATAAAAACTCATCGACCTCAACCCAAGTCAAAACTGCCACATACTATAATCTTACGTTAACATCCTCAACTTCCGGTAGTCGGGTGGCCACAGGAAATATTACAGTGTTAAACAATTTTATATTATCAGCGGTAACCGCGGGTACTAACAACGTTTTAAATTTAAATAATTTTAATTTAACTATTAGTGGTAACTGGTTTAATAACGCAAACAGAACTATTACTAACCAGGGCATCGTTACATTTAATGGTTCTGCACTTCAAACAATCAATAGAACTGCCGGCAATGAAGTAATTACAAATATGGTAGTTGCAAGCACCCATACGGTGCAGTTGGCGAGAAATCTTGATATTACGACCGATCTTGCTATTAACAGCGGCACTTTAGACGTTACAGCAAGTGATTTTACTATAGATATCAAAGGTAATTTCACAAATAACGGTGCTATTAATTGCCGTGGAGGCTTGATAAGTTTCACCGGAGCAAGCCCGCAAACCATATCAGGAACTGAGGGCATAAGTTTCAATGATTTAACTTCTTCAAATCCTGCAGGTGTTTCTGTTTTAAACAATGTGGCTGTCTTTTATATGTTAAGGGTAAATTCAGGAAGTTTTGGCACTGCAGGTGCGGGCATTATCACAATTCCTGCATCGGGACCAACAACCTATGCCCGTATAGCTGCTGTTGGCGGATCTCTAACCGGCACAGGCTGGGTTCTGGAAAGCTATATTGACGGACCCGCAGAAGCTGGATGGCAGTGGTTATCGAGCTCAATCAGTGGCAATACTTTAGCTGACTGGGATAACGATCCTCGTTTTTATATGAGCGGTGTTGGCGGGAATGATGGTAGTGCAGGCTCATTCCGATCGGTTCGCGTATATAACGAGACATCGGGCGCATATACAAACATTACCAGTACGGCCACTCCTTTAACACCGGGAAGAGGATTCCACATCTGGATGTCAGATAATATGACTGGTTTGACTGCTCCTTTAGTATATAACAGTACTGGAACGCCAAATTTTGGAACTATTAATTTTCCGGTTACGGCCGGCGGGGCTGGTAGTGGTTATAATTTGGTAGGTAACCCATATGCTTGTCCGATAGATTACAGCACAGTAGTTGCCGCTTCGGGGAATTTATATTCTTCCTTCGTGGTTTTACAGGAAGATAATACTTACGCTACTGATCCAAACGGAGGAATTATTGCGCCTAATCAGGGATTTATGTGTGTTGCCTTTGCCGGAGGAAATATCACATTTACTGAGGCTTCGAAAAGCGAATTTCAAAACCCAAATACTTTAAGAACATCTTCTCAGGATAATGCTATTACCCTGAGCGTTTATAATAACGTTAACGGTATTGGCAGTAGAACCTCTATTAACTTTACAGAAAACGCTACCGATAATTTTGAAAACGGTATTGATCTCGCCTTCCTGGCTTCTCCAATGGAAGAGGCTGACAACATTTACACTAAAAGTGCAGATGAAACCCCATTGCTACGAAATATGTTGTTTAATGACGGACAAGATAAAGACGTTCCATTAACTGTTAAATCAGGCGTTTATGGCTCCCATTTTATTTCTGCTAAAGGATTGGGTAATTTAAATTCGTATAGCTCTGTTTGGCTGGAAGATTTAACAACAGGCAAAAAAGTAGATCTGTTAAAAAATCAGGAATATATGTTTAACGCTGATGAGATAGGAAAAGATTATGATTTTATTGTACACTTTTCCAACACGAAACAAGCATCTTCATCATCAGATGAGAAAGGTATTTCATCAACATTAAATGAAAACACCAGCGTTTATAATACTCCGAATGATGTAGTAGTAAAATTTGACATGAAAGAATCTACACCTGTGACAATTTCAGTATACAATTTAGCCGGGCAAAAAGTAATAGAAACTATGAATGTTGATGTTACTAATGATCGCATTGCACTACCACTTCAAAAAGAAAACGGTTTATACTTACTAATCATTCAATCACAAGATCAAAAGATTACACGGAAAATTATCTATTAATTCATCACCACAAAATAAAAAAAGGGTTCGTTGTCACGAACTCTTTTTTTATGTCGAACAATAGGATTACAATTGCCGGATGAGTGCGGACTCCTGAGAATTTCTATAAGAAACTGAATTGTAGTAATAAAGGATTACGAAAAAGGGAAATCCATTCAGGAAGTAATGTCCCTGGCGAAAAAGGTTAAGTATAATCATGATTAATATTCCGTTACTAACCAGCCAATGGTAGGTCAAATGATTTATGTCACGCTTCACATAACACTTTACCATAATAACTAAAAAGATCGCTACGCCGAATATTCCTGTCTCAGAAATTAATCTTAAAAGCATTGAATTCGCATCCGCTGAGTTTAAATTAAAACCCCATACCTTAATATCCTTAGCAATCGAATATCTTTCAAAAGCTGTTGGATGCGACCCGATTCCGGTACCAAATAAAAAATTTGTTTTAAAATTTTCCAGGGCAACACGATAATTATTATACAAAATGAAAGACGACCCATGAGTTTTACCCAATTCAAATTTCTCACCTTCAATAAATAATCCAAAGGTACTGTCAATTCTCTCCTTGAATTCAATGACATTATTATATAAAAAATTATACGAAAAAATCATCACAGGGATCAGCAAAATAATGTAACGAACCAAACCAAAACTGATCGCTAAAAACACAAAGGATAAGAAGATTCCCATTTGGCCGAGTCCCGAAAAAGAAAGCACATATACAACAATAATGGCAATACTTTGCATACGGGTTAAACCATATGTCTCAGACCGTATAATATTATAAAGTGCGACAAAAAAGGCCGCGGATAAAACCGAACCTAGATGCGTTGGCTCTGCAAAAATCGAATTGATACGCACCCCAAAATTACCTCCGGGTATAAAACTCCATTTATTTAAAAACCAGCTGTAGTTATAACCCGCATAGAATCCGATTCTGTATGATACAAACTGAAAAAGTCCAATTAAGGAAACAAAATAACATCCTTTGAGATACCATTTGAATAAACTCTCAATATCATAATCCAGTTCCAGGATAACATAATAATAGAAAAAGTAAGAGAGAAATAACCCGACAAAAACCTTAAGAAACTGCTGGGACGTATTATTGCCTGCAATTACATGAAAAACACCGGTAACTAATAAAATCAAAAAAATGAAAAATAAATTTTTATTGAACCCGTACCGTAATATAAAACCAGGCAATAAAACAATAAAGATTAAATATCCCAGGTAAAACTCAAAAGGTTCCTTAAAAAAAACGAAAGAATTAATGAAGATCGAAATATAAATAAACAATACAATCCAGAAATTTTTTCTACTGCGTTCAATGTATGGAATATGCTCTGTCATTCGATAGATAAAGGTAACTATATTTTAATTAAAGCAATACCCGAAATTTTAATTTACTAGTGAGTGACTAACAATCTTAATAAAAATGGTAATTTTGTGTTTTTAAAACCATTATACTTACTAAGCAAGCAGTTCATTTGCCCACTTAAATGAAAACGGAAAAAATCATTTATTTTTCAGGAATAAACGCCTTACGATTTCTGGCTGCATTGGCTGTTATAATAACACATGTGGAGTTATTAAAAGAAATGTTTGGTCTCCAGGGTATTTGGAAAAATTTAATCATATTCAACCTGGGTGGATTAGGGGTATCGTTTTTCTTTGTTTTGAGCGGCTTTTTAATAACCTATTTGCTTTTGGTAGAAAAAGACAAATGCGGCGTGATAAAAATCAGGCAATTCTATATGAGGCGAATCCTGAGAATCTGGCCGCTGTATTACCTGATTATGATCCTTGGATTTTTTATTCTTCCGCGGATTCCCGGCATTCATATTCCATATCTGCAAAAAGATTTTATTGAAAATTTTAATACAAATCTTTTACTCTACCTGTTAATACTACCAAATCTTGCATTCTCATTATTTCCTGCAGTTCCTCATATTGGTCAATCCTGGTCAATAGGTGTAGAGGAACAGTTTTACCTTGCATGGCCGTGGCTTATTTCTAAAACCAAACACGTTGTCAGAACGCTGATTATAATTATTGTAAGCCTTATTCTGTTCAAAATATTAATCTTATTTCTTGGTAATTACTTTTATCAAAGTAACTGGTATGTTCCTTTAAAAAGATTTGTAGCTATGTCTAAATTTGAATGTATGGCTATCGGTGGCATCGGTGGATACTTTATGTTTTCTAACAGCACTCTTTTAAAGATTGCATACAATAAATATATTCTTAACTCTTCTCTCTTACTGATTCCACTATTAATATTTTTCACTCCTGACATTTTACAGGATGGAATACACATTATCTATTCCCTGTTGTTTCTTGTTATTATACTTAATGTAGCCAACGGATCAGTTAAAATAAATTTAGAAAACAGGGTATTCAACTATTTAGGGAAGATTTCCTATGGGATTTACATGTACCATCTCATGATCATACCATTTGTGCTTTATTTTTCAAAACACTATTTGAGCTCCACAACAGGAGTTCTGTTTAACATCATAGTTTATGCTTTGAGTGTATCTCTCACAATACTTGTTTCAGGCCTGTCCTACAAATTCATAGAAGAGCCCTTCATCAGGTTTAAATCAAAATTTACTACGGTAAAATCGGGAGAAAAAGAATAGGGAAGGAAATCCCTATTTAAGCAGGAAGCGTTTCCTGGATTCTGTTACCGGCTGATGGAAGAAAACAATCAACAGATAAGATAGAAGGGTAATAATACTGTAACAGACCGTAAGGTGCAATGCTTGTGAAGGTATGTGAATGTATTTCTCAACATACATGAAAACATCCATATGAATTAAATAGATCGGGTAGGATAATAAACTAATCCAGGTCACAATCCTTTTAAATAGATTGTTTTCACTGATCCCATTCAGAAACATGCTGTTTGTCAAAAAGGGCATTTGAAGTGCTAATAAAACGCTCGTGATTGTAAAGCCAATGGTTCGGGTCCAGTATACAGTGGAGGCCAATTGCCCACCTTCTGAAGCACTGAATACACCCAGGTAACCGATGAGCACTAAAAGAAAAAAAGCAGCTACCCATTTTCCGGAAAGTTTTTGAAAAAGCTTCGGATAATCAACTTTAACAAACGCGACAAACACACCGATCATAAAGGAATCAAACCTGAAAGGAAAACTACCGACAATACCGCCCCAGGGCACATCTTTATAGGCCACATACAACATCCTTAAAATAATTTCTGCAACCATTACCCCGATGGTAAATATTATGAATTTATGTTTCCGGATCCCGCTTCTGAAAAATATAAAGATGACCAATGGCAATATCAAATAAAACCATTCTTCGATAACGAGTGTCCAGCTTACTGAAAAGAAACCAATTCCACCAACGTTATTTTGAAGGAAAAAAAAGTAAGGCCAGACTTTGAAACCAATAAAAGGATTTGAGAGAATAATTTTTATAATCAGGATCAGGTAATAAAGCGGCAGGGTTCTGAACCAGCGTTTGATCCAAAAATTCATCAGTAGTTTAAAATCAGCGCCATTGTGAAATTCCCGGATAAGCATTTCACCTACAAGGAAGCCGCTCATTACAAAAAAATATTCAATGGCTATGACCCCGTACCTAAATCCCATGATGTACTGATAACCCGAATGCGCAAACACGACCGCACACACGGAAATACTTCTTACCAAATCCAATCCAAATATCCTTTTTTTTGCCAGTTGGCTGTACCCGTACATATAATTACAATTTTAACATCAACAATTTGTTATTCTTCTATACTCCTCAACAAACGTTTCTTTCGTGAAATTTTTATAAGCTAATTTCTGGTTTTCCAGTTTCTTATCTAACCCGATTTTAACTGCAGTAACAAAACCTGAATGGACGCTTCCGCAACTATTTTTAGCGACAAATTCCGAATAGTCACCAAGTTCATCCGAAATAATCACCTGCAAGCCGCAGGACAAATACTCAGCAAACTTCACCGGTGATGCGACTTTATTGGTAACTGATTTTTCACGGATCAATAACCCATAATCGCCTGCAAGTAAGTATTGTAGAACTTCCTTCGCCGACACCTTTTTACAGATTACTTTTCCAGGAAATTCTTTACTCAGTTTTTCAATGTTTTTATCTTTATCGGCCAAAAATAAAATCCGGTTACTTCCGTTTCTCAACATCGGTGCAATAAATGTGTAAAGGAGATCAAATGATTGCCATCCGGCAACAGATCCGGAGTAAACAAAAACAACATCATCCGGCATTAATCCTAGCTTTTCCCTTGAACGGGCAACTGCCTCGTTTGAAATAACAACTTCTGTAAATACTTTATTCAAAGTACATGGTATGACCACATGTTCATCGCCGGTATAATTAAATTCACTCCGCCAATATTCAACCAATTTGTTCGAAACAGCGATTCTAACATCAGATAATAAAACCGCTTCCGTTTCCAGCTCAGAGATTTCTCTTAACATATCAGGATCATTAATGACACCATACTCTTTCCACTCGGCAGTAATGGCACCTCTTCCGTCATATACCACATTTCTTATTGTACCGGAATTTTTTATCATGACGGCCAACTGTGTTGCGAGTACACTTCGGCCGATAATAGTCGTTGGTCTTTTAAATTTACAAAGTAGTCTCAATAAAAAAATATTTTTCCGCCAT
Organism: Bacteroidota bacterium; assembly: GCA_021155905.1. Lineage (GTDB taxonomy): Bacteria > Bacteroidota > Bacteroidia > B-17B0 > Aurantibacillaceae > UBA4416. Next base: position 57,325 of record JAJNBG010000011.1, on the reverse strand, counting down.
CTCTTAACCCCAGGAAACATTGGCAAAACGACAGCATCCGGAAAGTCCGATTTGATTTTCGTTTTCTGGTCGAAAAAATTTCTTAATGACACAAAAGCTACCAGTTTAACATTCTGTTGAAGGGTGGTATTCAAAAATTTCACGACATCTATTACCTGGCTGGAGTAGATACCGGAATAAGAATCGTTATATGTCAAATAAAAAATCAATCTATTTAGCTAAAAATTCAAGGATTCGTTGAGTTGATTTTCCATCCCAAAACCGTGGAATCACTCCTTTCTTAAAAGTGCCACTCTCAATTTCATCAATGTAGCGTCTGATCTCTTCTAATTCAAAAGGCACTAATACATTTGTTCCCTCGGTGACAGTTACCGGTCGCTCCGTGTTTGGACGAAGAGTTAAACAGGGAATACCAACAAACGTAGATTCCTCCTGAATACCACCACTGTCAGTTAAAATAAACTTACTGTATTTGATCAGCTTTTGAAAAGCAAAATAGTCCAAAGGCTCGGTGAGTATCAGATTTTTATTGTTAGTAAAGTGTTCTTTCAGACCAAATTCATCCAGTCTTTTAAGTGTACGTGGATGAATAGGAAATATAACTTTGTATTTTTTTAGTAAATCCTGAACCAACTCATCTAACTTCCTTATCCCCTCTTCATTGTCAACCGTCGCCGGACGATGCATGGTCATCAACACATAGCCTCCTTTAGGAATATTCAATCTCTCAATAATGTCTGATACTTCAATCTCGTTCTTAAAAGCAACCAGAGTATCAATCATCGTATTGCCTGAATAAACGATTCGTTCTTCAGGAATGCCTTCATTCTTTAAATTGTTATAACCACTTGGCTCTGTGACAAAAAAAAGATCCGTCAGTTTATCTGTTACAATACGGTTATGCTCTTCAGGCATCGTTACATCAAAACTTCGTAAACCACTTTCGATATGGGCCAGGTTAATATTCATTTTATTGGCGGTAATGGCAGCAGCTAACGTGGAATTAACATCTCCCACAACAATCATCATATCAGGCCTATACTCGGCATTAATCAATTGCTCCAGTTTAACCATTATCTCGGCAATCTGGGAATTCGGCGAACCATTGGCAATATTTAAAAAATAATCAGGCGTTAATTTGAACTGCTTAAAAAACACATCCGCCATTTTATCATCATAATGCTGCCCGGTATGAACAATTTTTATTTCCAGTGAAGGAAATTGATTAGCCAGAGCTTTAAATTGTGTCACTTTAATAAAATTAGGCCGTGTTCCAACAACTATTAATAATTTTTTCATGTCTCTCATTCTATACAAATAGTTTTTCCAATTCCGAACTGATGTTTTTTACAGAAAATTTCTCCCGTAATTCTAAAAGTTCAAAGCTCATCAGTTCCTTGTTTCTTATCAAATCCAAAAGGCAGGCATAAGTTTCAGCCGGATCGATCCAAAAACCCAGTTTATTTTCCTTAATAAACTCAGATGCTCTGCCCTCGGAAGAAAATAAAACAATTTTCTTTTTCAAGGCAATGTACTCGCAAAATTTCGTACTCAAAGAAAAACTATAGGTGTTGTTTAAAAATAACATACAATAATCGGCGTCATTGATTTTTTGCAAGGCCATGCTTAGAGGAATACTGTTATGAAAAGTAACAACATCGAGATGTCTGCTCTTCACTAAACCTAAATACTCTTTTGGATAGGTCCCATAAAAATTAAATTCCACCTGTGAATACAGATCCTGGTTTTCAGATTTTAATTTTGCCAATGCGTCAGCAAAGGGTAGAAACACATAATTAGTCTCATTATATAAATTACCGGTATAAACGAACTTTATTTTTTCGGATTGACCTTTCGGAATATCATTCAGAGAGATAAAATCTTCTTCATCAAATCCATTTAATATGGTGTGACAATTTTTATTCTTTGAGATAGCTTCAAAATAACTGGTCATTTCGTCCGCTACCGTGAGAATATGGTTGGCTCGCTGAACTGTGTTCCTTTCCATTTCAATTTCATTGGCAACCCTTTTGGGTGACATACCCCCAAGAGCCGAAAGAGAAAGGTCCTTTGCCCAGAAATCCCTGAAATCAATGATGACATTCAAATCCGGGAACACCTCTTTTAATTTCACAGTATGAGATAATAAATGAAAAGGCGCTCCGGTTGCCATGACATTTTTGATATCGTATTTATTAATCAGGTCGGTGGCCTTAACAGCTAATTGTTTCTTCCAAAAAAGAGCGCGGTCATAATAATTACCTTTTGACCTTAATTGTACAATAAGTTTATCCAATCTATACTGGATCTTTCCAAAAATTGTTTGGGGAAAAAGTATAAGGGATTGTGGATAATTGAGTGGTAACCGATGTACATCAATACCTTCAATGTCTTTCACCCATTCAGACGTTTTCTCGTGTGGATTCTCCGAACAAATAACGTGTACTATATATCCTTTGCGTTTCAGATACTTCGCAAATTTCGACCAACGTCTTCCTCCTATTCCCGGATAAGGCGGAAAGGTATAGGAGATAACGAGTATGTGTTTTTGTGTGGACAATGATTAATTTCCTAATAGAACTTCTTCAAATACTTCTTTATCAAATCTGTCATAGAAATCTGTTGCCGTTCTGGACTTTTTTTGAAGAGATGCGTATTTCTCAACAGAATTTTCGTCCAAATTTAAAAGCTGCGATATTCCTGAAGACGTCAGACTGTTTATATAATCTGAATACAAAGGAATATTCAAAGAAAAGGCCATTTTCCCTTTTTTGATAGCGTCGAAAATGGTGGTTGAAAAAATAGTTATGATAAACTCTGAGCGTTCGATCCACTCATCTATATTACCTTCAACAACTTTTACATTATTAAACTGCTGTTCAAGTTTTGAATAAAGGTCTTTCTTTTCGGCAGGATGCGGTTTTATGCAAATCAACCAGCCCTGGTCAATTTTTGGACTCAGGCGGTTAACGTAATCAATAAAATGTTCTTCTGCTGAATATTGCGTCGTCACTAAAATAATTTTTTGTCCGGGATAAGCAGAAAGAACCTTGCTGTTTGATGAGATCCGTGCTTCATATTGGTAATTACCGCCTATTTTAATCTGTGCTGAAGCATACTCTGTTCCTTTCAACAAAACGTTTTTCCAATAATTGCCATATACAAGTACGTTATCAGGAAACAAAGCTCTGTCTACTATTTTTGACACTTGTGATGGAAATACATAAAAAATATCTTCCTCTGCAATTAAGCCATGCTGCAGTTCATTAACCGATAAACCATTACTTTTACAGGCGTAAATAAATGCTTCATTGTGATAATGGCAAATAAGCAAAGTAGATTTAAAAGGCTTTTTCTTTAAAAATGAATCTATCTTTATATAATCAAAATAGAACAAATGGGTTGCAATTTTTATATTCTCCAGTTCTTCTTCATTCCACATCCTTTTCATTACATCACTATTCAGCCATTGCTTTAATGCAGAATACAATTTAAGATTGGATCCGGAAAAAGCCTCAGCGTCATAAACCAGGTCAGATAAATCCAGATCTGCATTTACTATGCTATTATTGCTTTTTGTGAGGTAACAGAATTTGCTTCGGCCAAAAGTGTCAAATATTTTTTGAAAATACACCGATAATTCTTTGTCTTCTTCTTTCACTGTTCTGTCCGAAAAAGCCACTAAAAATGAAGCTTGCTCGATGCGCTTCAATTTCAATCTTAACGAAGGCTTCTTTTTCAAATCCCGAATCATTTTACCAAGAAAAAATGCAGAGGTCACTAAAATAGACCGATCAAAATAGTGAGCCGCTTTACCTCTCCTGGTATATTGCACTTTCAATCCGTCTAACACAACCTTCAAAAGGTTTATATCAAGCACATTAAAAGCAGAGGCATCACCTGCTTTTGAATAAAACTGTTGTTTAAACTCCGTAAAAGTGCTATCGAAACCCTGGTGTGACATTAATTTGCAAGCACTCCTTTTTGAATCAAAAGGTCAATCTCGTTTCTGAGATCGGCAATATTTAACTGATACCTTTCACAAAACTCCAGCAAGCTTGTTTTTCCATCCATGTAATTGATTAACCTCATGCGGGTGGATAATTGTTGAGGCATAGTTAAAGCTCCGCTCAAATCTTCGTATAAGCCTCTCTTGCCCATATTCGGTTCACAAAACTGAATGGTGTTTTTATAATATCCGTTCACTTCCATTGCCTTTACAATCGAAAAGTACATTTGCACTGTTTCAGCCATTGCTTCAAATGAAATGAGCGCCTTGTTATCCAATGACGTATGATATTCCGGATAATCATGGTACTTGGAGCGCATCAAAGAAGCCACCGGTAAATTAAAACCAGGCGAACAGTATTGTCGCTCATCACTTCCTAATGGATCGAAATCCAAAACAGAATATTTTTTTCCGGAATGTTTTAAAACGTGTAATGCCATTTCATCTGCCAGGGAATTTTCTCTTCGGCTCTTTTTAAATACAAATGGCTTGTCTGTACCGCAGCAGGTCAACACATAACCTGCTTTTACATTTTGTATCACATCATCTTTATTATCGGCTAAAAATGCAATCGTACCAATAGTCTCCGGAACAATAACAAACCTATAACTATACTTTCTGTTTGGCTGCGAAGCAAGGAGCTTATATAAAAAACTTAATACCAAAGGCCCGCTCAACTCATTATTAGCCATACTTGGGTGACACAGGTATGAAGAAAAAAGAATCTCATCGGTTGTATCGCCTTTTAAAAGACACTCTCCATAAGTTAAGCTCCCTAGCTTCAATTCGGAGTCAATTACAACTTTATAGGTTCCGTTTTTTGGCAATTTATCAAACTCATTTTTGCTCAAGCAGAAACCCCATTTTTCTTTATAGTATGATGTGATATAAGGGATAGCATCCGGTAATCTTTCAAGTGTGTACAAATATTTTACCAGTTCTTCATAATTCATTTCCTGGTTAACCGGTGTTGAATAATTAACAACGTGAAGATTATTTACTTTAAAATCACAGATCTTTTTTCCGTCAGGCAGGACAATGTAAGCGTCATGTATGTTCCATTCTTTAGGTATTACCCAATCAAAAACAGCTTTACCGGTTGGTACTTCAGTAAGTTTTAGCGGGATAATTTCCGATAAGATCTTAAAACTTTCTCGTAAACCATTACCTGTTATGCTTCTGCAAATTGGCCAAAGCTTGTCAAAATAAACTTCTATCTGTTTTGGATCTGTTTGGTTCATTTGTCTGAAAGTATTTTATCCTGTTTTAACTTCGTGACGAGGGCCCTGTTGAAGATCTTCACTCCTGCGCTGTTTAAGTGTGATTCGTCATAAAAGTGATACGCTGTATTAATCGAATCACATATGCTGAAATCGTAAAAAGGCACATTCTTCATCTCCATAGAAGGTTTGAGCATATCAACAAATGAATGATGAATAGAATAATCATAAAAATAGGATACCGGAGAATACACAAATACAACTCTCAATTTTTTCTCCATACAGAGATCAACTATTTTATTGAAATACCTGATTTGTTCTTCATCGATCTCGATTTTTTTATGGGTCACTTTTTTCCTGTTAAAAAAATCAGTTTGCTGCTTTACACTTAAGCTATCGCCTTTTTCAGAATAGCCTTTCCCGGAGTAATCTTTTTTTGAAAAATAAGGCTTATCATTTTCTGTTAGAAACCTAAGTGTCGCTATGTTTAAAGTGCGGATATCTTTGTTATGCATAGCAACATCATAGGCAGCTGCAGGATCATTCAAATTTTCAACCAGGTCAGATGAAGATTCCAACTGATTTTTTGTGAAAGCCCCGGCAAACACATCAATGATCAGTAATTGACAGTTCGCGGAATCGAGATAATGCTTCACAATAAAGTAGGTATTTTTTATCGACTGTGCGGAGGTACCCAGATTAAAGCAATTGTACCCTGCAGAATCAAATAAGAATGGAGAATACCCCCTGTAAGCCCTTGATGAACCTGCAACCACAATATCATAATCCCCTGTCTTTGAAAACTCCCGGTACTTTTCATACGTATCACCGCCTTTCCAGTTATAATAATTATTGGTAATATAAATAGCAGGCTTTCCGCTGTAAGGAACAGTTTTCAAAACAAACATTCCCAGGAAATACAAAACGGCAATTGTAAAAACAGATAGAAGGATATGTCGTATAATCGCCATTAGAACTGGAAATAAATAAAATCAACTTTACCAAAAGTGCCGAACAATAAAATAAATACAATCAGCACAGAAGCCATCACATTTAATACATAAGCTTTCTTATTTTGAGTTTGTATGGTGGTAGCGAAATACCGGTCTATCAAAACAAATAACATCAATAATGCCATTGAGAACAAAAATTTTATCCCACCGGAGTGAACCATAAATGCTTTAAGGCCTGCGATATCATAAAATGTAGTAAATTGTTTTTGGATCAATAAAAATGCGTCGGCCGTGGTATTGGCCCTGAAGAACACAAAAGATATCAATGTAAACATAAACGTAATGAGCCAGCTATAGGAGTTGTAGATATAAGGATTCGTATTCTCCCTCCACTGTTGTCTTTTCTCCCTGGTCAGCATTTCATACATTAGGGCAAGTCCCTGAATAATTCCAAATATCACGAAGGTCATTTTTGCGCCATGCCATAAACCACAAATAAAAAAAGTCAGAAAAATCGCATAAACAGTGGCCCATTTTTTCCATTTCTTTTTACTGAACTGAATAGGAGTGTATACATAATCCCTCAACCAGGAGGACAGCGACATATGCCATCTCCGCCAGAACTCAGTAACGCTTTTACTGATAAAAGGAAAATCAAAATTTTCCAATAAAGTAAATCCAAAGATTCTGGCCACTCCTATCGCCATATCCGTGTATGCAGAAAAATCAGCATACAGCTGAAACGCAAACAATAACGTCGCTAACCATAAAACCGATCCCGGATAATCCGGGATGTTACTATACACATCATTCACATATATGTCTAATCGATCGGCAATCACAATCTTTTTAAATAAGCCCCAAACAAAACGCTGTAATCCGTAACCCAGGTTGTTTAAAGAAAAAGGCTTCGGCTGGTGGATCTGCGGGAGCATTTCATTTGAACGACCAATGGGACCGGATAAAATTTGCGGAAAAAAACTTACGAATAAAGCGAAATAACCTAAATGTTTTTCCGGCTTTCGCAATCCGTAATATACATCAAGGCTGTAACCAATACTCTGAAAAGTATAAAAAGAAATCCCGATGGGTAATAAAAGATGTAATGATTGAATGCTAAAGCCTTTTGAAAAAAGTGTTCCCAATTGAGAAATAATGTCTGTAAAAAAACCAAGGTATTTGAATATGATTAGTATTCCAAGGTTTACAAATACAGCTGAATACAAAAAGAGTCGTTTTTTAACCGGCGCCTTTTTAAATTCCTCCATTTTAATGGCCGAAGAATAGGTAATTAAAATGGTAAGCGCTAAAAGAAATAAATAAACAGGTTTCTCCCAACCATAAAACACCAAACTGGCCCCCAATAGTATTATCCAGCGAAAATTAACCGGCGTAACAAGCCAGCTAATAAACACAGCACTAAAAAAAAGAAAAAAATCTAAGGAATTAAAGAGCATTTAAAATCTAGTCTTCCAGTTTTCGTTGGATAAGATCCAAAAGGTCGCCAACGTTTTTAAGACCCATGACATCGAAGCCTGTGATTTCTATATGAAAAGCTTCTTCTGTAGCGGTGATCAGGTCAAGATGAGTAATTGAATCCCATTGATCAATATCTGCTGCGGTTGTTGTACGTGTAATTTCAATAGAGTCGTTTTTAAAAACATTTCTAAAAACCTGTGTTAATTTTTCGTGATGCTGGTCCATTATTATATATTTTTTATCATTAGTATTTTTCCGTTTCCTTCGTCAACGGCACTCATCATTTCTTTCACAATTTTGTAGCCTGCTTTTTCATAAGCCGCCACAGCACCTTCATTTTTCTTCCAAACCTGGATCTGAATTTCGCCAGTGTTTAATTCTTTCCCGCGTTGTTCAGCCGCTTTCATCAACTCTTTCAAAAGACCTTTGCCCCTATACTCAGGCATTGTCGCTACACAATCAATCTGCAGAGTGCCCGGAGTTTTCTGAATAGTAATATCACCATGATTCTTCAAAAATCCAAATGCCAGGGCGACACTTTTCCTGTCAAAACCTGTCATTAAAGCACCTGTCATTAAATGATTGGAATCTCCAAATTCACCTTCCTTATATACCGAAATTGCAGAGGCAGGAATACCATCCACACAAGCTATCAAATATGATTTGTATGTCAGAGGATGCCCATCAGTATCATTGTCGATCATCTTTTCAAAAGAAGGCACTAACTCTTCCGTGGTTTTACCAAACATTCCGGTATAAGAAGTTATTTCAAAGCCTGTAGATTCTGCTAACAAAATAATGCGGGCCAAAAAATGGCAATCTGTTTTCTCAGCTTTGCGTACGGTAATCATTTTAATTCAAATAGGTTTTATGCAATAATTGTTTGTCAATTTTTCCGTTGGTATTAACAGGAAGCGGGTTAACACCCACAAAATGTCTTGGTACCATATAAAACGGCAGGGATAATTTTAGTTTTTCCATAACTGCGCTTTGATCAAATGTTCCTTCGATAAAGGCATACAGATCCGTATAGTCATCCGTGATCTTAGCCAGCACCACAACACTATCATGGCCACTCGCTTTTTTCACCGCGTGTTCTACTTCTCCTAACTCTACCCTAAAACCATTAACCTGTACCTGGTTATCCTTACGATTTATATAGACGATATTATCTTCTGAATTTTTTACAACTATATCTCCCGTTTTATACCAATGCTTTTTATTCCCGTCAATGTAAAATGCCTTGGCTGTTTTTTCAGTATCATGCCAATAACCTTTAAAAATCTGGTCACCCTCTACGATCAGCTCCCCTCTTTCACCGTCTTTCACATCATGGTGTTGTTCATCAACAATTCTGCAGTTCACTCCATCCAATCCTTCACCAATAGGACATAAACCATTGATTGTTTGCGCTTCGGTTCCGCTATCCAGTTTATAAAACAAACTCCATACGGTGGTTTCCGTTGGGCCATAGGCATTTTCCACAACCGTATTTTCGGCAGATTTTTTCCATTCAGTTACCAGTTTGTAAGGCAAGGCCTCTCCGGTAAATAAAGTAGTATGAACGCTCGGGATTTTAATAGGCCCCAACATTTTCAATTTCTTTAAATAAAAAATAGCAGATGGTGGAATGGTAACAAATGTAGCATGATGTTCATAAATTGCTTTAAAGGAATTAACCGCAACAATTCCTTCCATTTCCGGAACAATCAGTGTGGCAGCATACTCCCAGGCAATAAATGTGCAGGCGAGTGATACATCAAATGAAAGTTCAAATGCCTGTAATACTTTATCCGTTTCATTTAAAGTATATCTTTTATCCAGCGCTCTAATTAAAGCATTAAAGTTTTTATTAGTGATCGGAATACCTTTTGGCGTTCCCGTACTACCGGACGTAAATAATATATACACGACCTGGTCGTCATCCAATTTATAATGATGCTGGATTGTATCACTGAACAATCCTTCCACTATGAGAGATGACGCCGGAGCAAGTTCTTTTACTCTGTCTGAAGAAGACTGACAGTGTGTAATTGTTTCTATACCTGCATCGTCAATGATCTTTTTTAAACGCTCATTCGGGAATTTATGATTTAGAGGAACAAAACCTTTTCCTGATAATAAAATCCCAATTAACGCGGCATAAGTATTTTCATTATTATCTGTATATAATCCGACTAATTCGTGATTGGGATTTTTTTCAGTTAACGCGATTGAAATACCAATGGCTTTATTTAATAACCATTTATAGGAAAATGAATTTCCATTGATGATGATGGCTGTTTGGTCCGGGTAATTGGAGGCTGATCTTAAAAAACCTGATAACATATTATTTTTTGTAATGATTTAAGGAAAGCTCAAGAGCCTGTTCGAATGTATTTGTGCGATTCAGAATCTCTTCAATAAAATCCCTGAAAGCGCCTTCGCCACCTTTTAACCTGGTAACATAAGTCGTTATTTTTTGGATATAAGCTGGTGCATTGGCAGGTGAACATGAAAAACCCACGGCTTTTAGCAATTCAACATCACCAAGGTCATCGCCAATATATGCAACGTCAGATAAACGTATGTTCAATTTTTCACACAATTCCGTCGCTACAGTTAATTTATCAGAAACACCCTGGTACAAATGCTCAACTTTAAGTTTTGCTGCCCGTCGGCTCACAATTTCCGTATTCTCACCGGTAATGATACAAACCGGAATATTCATTTTTTTACAAAACAAAATTCCGGCACTGTCTGATGTATTGAATTTTTTCCATTCATTTCCGGTTTGGTCATAATACATACCACCGTCTGTCCAAACTCCGTCAATATCGGTAATTACTAATTTCGGTAAATTCATTTATTCTTATTTATAATTTTTGCAGGCATACCAACCGCAGTGCTGTCATCCGGTACATCTGTAAAACAAACACAATTAGCTGCAATAACACTGTTATTTCCTACGGTAATATTACCTAGTAATTTTGCTCCCGCATAAACGGTGACATTATCTTTTAAAACAGGCCGGCCTGAATTTTTATCACCTAAAGTTACTCCCTGGTGAATCAGGGCATTGTTACCAATAACAACCCTTGCTCCTATCACAGTTCCAAGACCGTGATTTATTTTTAAACCGCTACCAATATGTGCCGAATAATAAATTTCAAATCCCGCTATAAAACGGCCCAGCAACGCATATTGTTGGGCAACTATTTCGTTAGCACTCAAAAAATAGTACCTGGATAACCTGTATAATAAAATGCCGACAAGCTCTGTGCGCGACAAGAGTTTATCCAATGAAATAGACTGCTCATTTAAAAAATACCGGTTATAATCCAATTGAAATTGTTCACACACAATTTTAAAAGCAACAGTATCATTAAAGTCAACTACATCGGTTAACAAAATAGATGTCGAAAACCACCGCTTCAATTCCAGCCCCAATGTATTTTCATCAATCACCATTAACCGATCATGTTTGGATAAATAATTTCATCTGCAGGAATATCCTGCTGAGCAGATTTACCAATCACATTACTTTTTTGAGCCCATTTAAATCCATCGCCTGGCGAAAGCAGGTGCAGGTCCTTCTCCTCAATCGTTTCGCCTTTTTTAATCACTCTCTTTGACGCAATGGAACGTTCCAGTTTTTCTTTAGACACCGAAACACTTGGATCAATAAACAATTCTTCTTTGCCCATTGCCATATCCAGTACCCGAATATCCCTCACCATTCGGTTAATGCCATCAGGCCCTAATGATCCGGCCTGATCGGTGCCTTTCATCCTTCTGTCAAGTGTAATATGTTTTTCGATAATACGAGAACCCATTGCCACGGCAGCAACCGGTGTGGAAATACCAATGGTATGATCCGAGTAACCGATAGTGTATTGCGAGTAATTTTTTTGTAAATATTTAATGGAATTTAAATTCGTATTTTTTGGTTCTGTAGGGTACTGAGACACACAATGCAGAATGGAAATGTCATTATGGTATTTTGAAATCACTGCCAGGGCGTCATCCAGTTCTTTTTTACCGGCCATGCCAGTAGATAAAATAATAGGGATCTTGGTTTCCGCCATTACTTCCAATAATGGTAAATTAGTTAAATCCCTGCTCGCAACTTTTAAACGATCGGGGGTAAATAATTTTAACAAGGATAAACAACCCTTGCTGCACAATGTTTCAACAAAATCAAGTCCTTTAGTCTTTGCATGTTTGTATACATCAAAATGCTGCTCATCACTCAATTCCAAAAAAGCACGATGTTCACCATAAGTTTTTCCAAAAGAATGCGGTGTGTCATATAGCCGACTCATCTGAGACTGGGTCAGTTCTTCTTTCAAATCGCGTTTTGTTAACTTAACAGCATCCATACCCCGAAGCTTCAGATTAAAATCGCTTTCAATGATCGGGATGGAAACCAGGTCCACAATTAATTTAGCAAGGTCAACAGAACCATTATGATTTTGTCCGATCTCTCCAATAATATAGGTCTCTTTATTTGCTGTTTCGTTTGATTTCATTGGCCATTACACTTAAAATAGTTTTGTTTTTATAAATATACGAAATGATATCTGATACAGAAATATGATAATTTTTTGAAGTCACATTCTGCTCAAAAATATCTTTCATGAGGTTAAAATCCTCTAGTGTATCAATAGTCATACGGAGATCTTTCCGTTCTTTTAAATTATCAGGTAAGGGTAAAAACTCACACTTAAAATGTTCCGGATGAGCATACATATAATTTGTAACATGTTCCCGATAAAATTTATCATCAGTAAGAGTCGTTACTTTTTTCAAGGCATTTAAACTGGTAGCCTCCGTATACAAACCGAGATGCGATTTAATAACCGGTGTTCCATCAGGAAACGCAAATGACATATAATCTGTCCGCACGGATGAAACAAAATGTTTATCAAGACGCTTGATATCCTTAGCCTGCAAAAACGGATTATCTCCGCACACCCTGATAATGTTTTTAAAACCAAAATTCTCAGCGGCAGAAATAAATCTTTCGAGCACATCATTCTCACTTCCCCTGAAAGTAAGAACCCCCAGCTCTTTTCCGGTTGCTCCAATTTCATCATCTTTTTGGTTCAGAGTAGTAGCAATCACAATCTGATCCGCATCAAAGAAATCCAAAAGATTTTTAACGATGATTTCCAGAATAGTCAAATCTTTATAAAATGGCATTAGCATTTTCCCCGGAAGGCGCGATGAACCCGCCCTGGCCTGAATGATAATCCCTGTCCTAGTTTGCAACATGTGCGACATGCTTAATGTTATTTATAAAGTCCGGGTAATTAATTGAAGCATTATACTTCTTGTTAAAAGTCCGATAGGATGCTTCACGTTTTTTTAAAACAGTCTGTTGATCATTAAAATAAATATTCAGTTGGTCGGCAATTGTTTTTGCATCAAAATCCACCCCGACTAAAAATCCGTTTTCACCATCAACAATTTCAGGGTTACCAACCGTCTCAGTTGCCAGCATTGGGATTCCAAAAGAGGCGGCCTCCATTAGTGATACAGGGATTCCTTCTATTTGACTCAGGTTCATAAACAGATCGACTGTATTTGATTGATAAAAGTTAATTACCTCCGAATTGGGCGTAAAACCCTTTAATAAGCATGATTCAGAAAGATGATACTTTTCAATTTGCTGTTGAACCTTCTCAATGTCCTGTTCCTTACCCTTACCAAAATGTACCCATTTTACTTTTCTGTTCAATAAAGAAAGAATTTCCGGAATTCTGTAAATCCGTTTATTCTCATCAATATTCGAACAACTCACAACCGTAACCACATCAGTATTGGCCAAAACTTTTAGAGGTCCTTGCTCTCTGACTCCTAATCTGGAGACTACGAATTTTTCTTTTAAGTCTGGAAATAACCTGCGAAAATGTTCGAGTGCATGCGTAGAGATTGGGTAGACCTTGTCCGTATGATATACTTTCCAGGTTTCAAATCCCAAAAAAAGGTATTGAGAACTGGGATATAATTTATACCAGTCTTTATGATACACATCATAGGCATGTGCACGACTCACAACAGGATATTTACTGTTCATCAGTTCATTTAGCATTCCGGAAATAATAACCCCACCGTGCAACCAATAATTATATAATAAGATGTTCTTACGAGAGCCATGCGAAATGAATTCTTTTATGCTTATCGCATTACTGTAAGAATGCCTTAACTGGGATAAATTCCGCTTTCTGTATTTAAAATGGTTCCGGGATTCCCTGCCTTTAAAAAATTCAAACAGCATGACTCGCATGATTGTTTTTTCACGTGAAATTTTTTGCGCCACACTTAGTTTAGGGTGCAGCTTATTTACTCTCAAAATTTCAAGATTTCCTTCTTCCTTGATCCTGTTATGTTCGGGCAAATACTCAAACTCATCATAAGGAATTAGCACAACCTTTTCAAATACCTTTACTAAGTATGGTAATTCATTAAACAAATACGTTTCCTGATGTCCGAAGGGAAATTTTTTTGTAAAAAGAAAAAGTGTTTGTTTATCCACGTTTAGAAACAAGTTTTGGCAAATAGGTTTTCAATAGGCTGTAACGTTCATTCCATCCGAAGGGGTTTAAAAAAATCGATTTCGCTATCAACTGCAACCCCTTTCTATAGTCCTTTCGCCAACAGTAACATTTACCAATTAAATAATTTTCCAGTACTTTTAAATTATACTGATTTTTCAAAAGACTTTTTTTTGTTCTATAAAAATAAATTAAACTGTGTTTAACAATTTCTATACTCATTTGTTTTTTTGGTGACTTATTAATTTCATTTGAAATAGAATGTGGTGTATGACGGTAGTAATACAAAGGCGTTGGAAGATTCTTCGTTTCATATTTTTTCGCGACCAATCCAAACCAATACAGGTCCTCACTTCCACATCTGTCAAAATATTCTTCATATAAACCGATGTCATCAATAACCTGTTTTTTCACCATCAATGCTGAACCAATACAATTAAAAAAATAAGGCAAGTCAGCTTTTATCTCATTGTCATCGCATTTTAACGTCATTAATTCCATGACATTATTACTCTGGTCGATTCGGTTGACAAAAGATCCCACACAACCTAAGGCAGGATTTATAGAAAATTCCTTCAATAACAGTTCCAGTCGGCTTTCATGACACGCATCGTCTGCATCCTGAAAAGTAATGAAACTACCCATGCATTTCCTGACAAGCGAATTACTTGTTTTTAAATAACCCTGATTGCGCGTGTTATGAAATGTTCTTATTCTCGGATCAGTATAACTGTCAATTATTTTTTTGGTGGAATCTGAGGATCCGTCATCTGCTATTAACAATTCCAAATGAGAATGCGTTTGATTTAAAATAGAATCAATGGCATATTTCACATAACGTTCGCAATTGTATGCCGGCATAATAACAGAAATCAGAGGCAAAGAGGAGCTCATTTCTTTTTAAAAAAAATTGACTTGACGGCACTTAACTTTCTGGACAATTTAAAACCGACACTATTAAGTACGAGCTGGTAATCTTTGGCCAAT
Organism: Bacteroidota bacterium; assembly: GCA_021155905.1. Lineage (GTDB taxonomy): Bacteria > Bacteroidota > Bacteroidia > B-17B0 > Aurantibacillaceae > UBA4416. The sequence goes on along the minus strand of JAJNBG010000011.1, from coordinate 42,138 downwards.
TTGTTATACATACTCTTATTGATATAGTATTGTGAAAATAAATCTTCCACATATACACCCCGTCTCTTTGCCGCTGCGTTAATTGCATACCATTGCCAGTATTCTGCTTTTGAAACAGTAGCTATACCATCACCGGTTGAAATTCCGTTGGCGTGAATCCGGTATTTATACAAATACTCATGTACAGGCATTGTTTCACCCATTTCACATAACTTTAAATATAAATCCTGATCCACAGCACGTAACATGTAGGCATCAATACCTGCTGTTTTTTTATACGCATCTGCTTTAAACACAGCAAATGCTGTGATCGTTCCACTTAAATTAAAATAAAAAATATCTTTAGAATCAATTGACGAAATATTATACTCTTTACTGATAATGTTAGTTAGGGTTGAATCATAACGCCTATGCTTGGAATAGGCTAAAACGACTGAAGTATTTTCGGAAAAAACCGAATTCATTAATTCCAATGCGTTAGGTTCCAGAGTATCGTCCGGATCCAGAAATCCATACAATTCTCCACAGCCCAATTCCGCGCAACGTCTTTTGGTATATCCGCATCCTAAATTCCTTTCATTGATATGTAACTTTGCTCTGGAATCACCATGAATAATTTGACGGATGATCTCCACAGAATTATCGGTTGACTTATCGTCGACAATGATTGCCTCCCAATTACTGTAGGTCTGATTGACCAGACTGTTCCAGCAATCCTGAAAAAATTCACCATTGTTATAGTTTGCGATGAGTATGGAAATTTTTTTTGACATTTATTTAAAAACTAATCAAGGAAGGTCAATCCTTTTTTCTTGCTTTTTTCCAACGATTCGGCGGTAAGCTCAGACAGTGCCAGCAAATCTTTTTTTTGTTGAGTCAATTTCTTCGCTTCTCCTAATTTAAGTTTCAATTTGGCTCTCCATGCAAAGGAAGCTTTTTGTTTAATTTCCGCATTAATAGAAGAAACATTATTTGGATCACTGTATTTCAATGTCCGTCTTCTCATTTCAAGTACTTCCTTTTTATAAAAGGCGCCGGAATTTATTTGATCCCTGTCGTGAAAAGCTTTCGCCTGCGGACACACACCCAATTTTAATCCATGGTAATGCAGACGGTCCACGTAATTATTATCTTCCCCGTAATGATAAAACACAGGACTGAAGCCACCCACGGTTTCCAGACATTTTCTCGTGAGAAGCCAGCACGCTGCATTAACAAACTGTGTTTCATATAATTTTTGTTCGATCTTTCCCAGGTAAATATCCGAATATAAATTCTTACAGAATTCAGGTGCGATATAATTTGAAAAATTATAATCCAGCGCGTTCCCTTCCCCATTTAGGTGCATTGGACTGATTAGATCAAATTTGTTTTGAACCTTGTGAGATTGAATCAATTTTTCCAGGGTATCGGTTTCTAACCAGGCATCCTGGTTAAGCAGTAAGATATAATCCGCCCCGGCCTCGTAAGCCATTTTCATTCCCATATTATTGGACTTTCCAAAACCGCTATTTTCCTTGCTTTTTATCAGCTTTATCTCAGGAAATTTTTGTTCGATAATATCGGGAGTACTATCTGAAGAGTTATTGTCAATCACAATAACCTCCGGTTTAACGGTACTCTTCAGTGTATAACCAATGCATTGATCGAGCCATTTAGCGCCATTATAAGTAACGATGACAACGAAAACTTTCATTCTATTTACTTAATGCTCTTTTGGTTGCTTCTAAAAATTTCCGCCCCCATTTCTGGCAAGGCTCCAGGTGATTACCTTCTGCCCACTCGTTCCAGGCATTTATAAAGACAAAGTTTTCATCTTTGGAATAAGGTTTGAATTTTTCAATTTTTCCGGACAGCCATTTTTCATACACTTCAGGTGCAGAATCTGTAAAAATAATAGCATCACTTTTTCGCCTGGCCGTATTATCCCACATGGGTGATACACCAGGAAACAATTTATAGTCCGGTTCTTTCCTTTCAAGGTCGAACTCAACATAAGCCGGCAAATTATATAAATTAAATTCAGCCTTTGGTTCTTTATCAGAAGGGAATTTAAACATCCGTTCTAACTTACTTTTTATCCTTTTTTGCAAAGTCGGGATTGCAGTAGGCGGTTTTTTTCGAATTTTCTGATATTGTCTTAAAGACGGACTTAAAGGCTGAAAATCGACTGCCGCATCAAATCCTAATTCCAGAGCTGCCTTATCATCAGTTACAATCCATCTCTCCATCCTACACAGGTATAATTCAAGGCCTTCTTTCCTTGCTTCTTCTCTCCAGATCTCCAATGTTCTTTTTGCATCGGGAAGCTCTGTCGATTTGTAAACGATAAATACCGGTTTACCATCTACTTTTATATAACGATCATCTTTAAAATAGGGGATCAGTGACTGAATATGTTTCCTGTCATCCTCTTCGCAATAGTTTTGCTTCAATAAGATCTCTTTATCACTTCCGTCCCATACTTTTGTCCAGTTTTCATTTGCCCAACACAGCATAAATGGAAAATCAGGCTCACCACTTTCAAAAACGTCCTGGAAAGGGCGCTCCAGTATTCTTCTTCCGTTGAACCAGTAATGATAATAACAGAAACCATAGATGCCGTATTCTTTTGCAAGATCAGCCTGTGCCTGCCTGGTTTCCGGCAGACGCAGATCGTAAAATCCTAAATCTGAGGGTAAATGAGGTTGATAATGGCCCTCGAACAAAGGCTTTGATTTTACCACATTGGTCCATTCTGTAAATCCTTTTCCCCACCATTCATCGTTTTCAGCAACGGGATGATACTGCGGTAAATATATTGCAATTGGTCTTACTGATTTTTTGCCACTCATCTTATAAAAATTCTTTAATTAAATTACTTTAAACTACTTTGTTTTATAAGTAACAAATACTTCGTTATATACGCCCATGATACCATGTTCCTTATCATACAAATCGACAACGTCAGTATCCAGACCGGAAGCTTTTTTTATAAAATCGACTATATCAAAGCCCCAATGCATGGTTACCGGTGAGCCATTCGGATCAACAGGGTTTCCATGAAATTCAGGTGCCTTTAAAAAGTTAGGTTGTCCGTTTTCACCAAGCGTGGCCCAAACTTCCGTTTTCATATGCCTGTTAATGATTGGCACTGTGAATATATGTGCCCCGCCTTTCTTTAACGTGCGGCCAATTTCCTTAAATGCCTTTTCAGGATTATAAATATGTTCCATGACATCAGATGTAATCACAATATCAAATGTTTCATCAGCAAATGTCTGATTTTCTAAATCTTCATTTCTGAAACCATCAACAATACTTCCGAATTCTTTAGTTGGATAATATTGGGTTGCTAAATAATTCTTGCTGTACTTCTTCAATTTTACACTTGCTCCACGTTTAATTGGTGATGATTCGTGTATCGCCAGGTTCTTCCAGTTCGGGTAATATGTTTCAATAGTTTTCATTAATGCGCGCTCCCGGGGTTTGCACCTGCAGTTCATGCAGAAATAAGAATCCCTCAGCCAGCTGTCATGCGCTTCAAACGTTACCTCCTGCTCACAGCACACACAATGTCCTTTATGGGAAAAATAAAAATCCCCTTCGATCAGCTTTTTAATTGTTTCTGTTTTTACCTGCGCCGCAATGACTTTATCCTTTTTTTCCTGCTCACGTCTTCTCTGTCTGACAGGGTTTAAAATCTTATTACGAATATCTTTTAAAAATTGTATCATGGTTTTTATGGGTATTAAAAAAAGTTTAAATTTTATTTGTTGAATGAACCGGCAAAGCATTTTTTAAAATAGCGAATACTTTATCAGTGTATGTTTTAACCGAATAATTCATAGAATCCTTTGCTCCTTTTTGAGAAATACGCTCATACAAACTTTCGTCTTCCATCAGATTTTCCATACAGACAGCCAAACTTTCCGCAGAATGCCTGTATAATAAACCATTTTGGTTGTGTTCGATAATTTCCAGTGGTCCTCCTGACGCATTGGCAATTACAGGAATTCCCCGGTTCATGGCCTCTACAATCGTTCTGCCAAAACCTTCCATAACAGAACAATTTAACAACACATCAAGGTTACTGTAAATCAAGTCCTGATCCTCTTCAAAAGCTTTAAAGATGATACTGCCTGAACAACCTGAAACACGGACCGACTCTTCGATTTCCTTTTGATATTCCTTATCAACTACATTTCCAAATAAGTTCAGTGTGATGCCCGGGTATTTCTTTGCCAACATTGACATAGCTTTGACAGCAACAGCCTGCCCTTTGCCGGGAACAATGGCTCCTAAAATGCCAAAACGAAAACCATGAACGGGATACTTTCTATCAGAGCACCCAGCGCTCACTAAGCCATTATAAACCACCGAAGAATTACCGGTATCATCTCCATACCAGTGTTTCTGCAGGCTCTTTGAAACAAAAATAACATGACTGGAATCCTGCATGTGTTTGATCACTTGCTTTCGTCCCGGCAAATACTCAAAATTATAATCCAGGTCACCGAACTCCCTGACATGCCATACATGTGGCAAATGCCTCTTTCTAGCCAGTACTGATCCAATAGAAATGATCGATGTATTCGAATAAACCAAATCAGGTTGAAATTCATTTGTAATTTTTACTAAATGAGGCATCATGTCACGCACCTTAATTTTATAGTGTATAATATGATTTATTTTTTGAAACACATTTTTTGAATGGTTCCATGTGAAGCAACGGGGAACATCCAATACTTTATAAGTGATCCCATGCAATTTCAATGCCTCTTCCATTTTTCCCTTGTGAGGCAGGATGACAAAAAATTCCACTAATTTATTCCGACTCAATTCTTCAAGCAATGTTAACAGAGATTGTGCTGCTCCGTATAAAGAAGCGTCATGAGCGAAAACCAGTATTCTATTTTTTACAAGACTCAAGATGTCTTTATTGCGGGTCGTTTTAATCTATCAATAAGCAGTTTACCTGCATTGATTCCTTTTGTCTCTATGAAGATAAAAGCAAAATATGATAAAATAATAACCACACTGAGAGTATAGAATAATGAAAAACAAAATGACAGAGTTGAATTTAAACCAGCCGAATAAATAAAATCATAAACCGGTTTGCTTGAAAAAATCACCAAAGGATGAACAAGATAAATGCTATAACTCCATTTACCAGCATAGTTAAAAAACTTATTATGAAATAAGGAAACAGGATTACTTAACTGAAGTAAAATCAGAAATAAAAAACACACGATAGAAACGTAGACATACATTTTAGCGTAGTTAATAAAGTTTACATAGATATTTTTATGATGAATCTGATAATAATAAGTCGCATACACTAAAAAAGCCCCAATTAAGGTGAGAAAAAACAGGATGATCTTCTTTCTTCCAATCATAACCATTATTGACTTCGTTTTATAAATATAAAAAATAAAGATACCAAGAAAAAAGAAGGGCAACATAACTGCAATATTTTTATAAGAGTAACTCTCACCTACATAACTCAACGAATTATACTCAAAGGTCAAAATAATCGTCGCAACAAATACAATTAAAAATGAAATAAACGCAACTTTATAATTTCGTATCAAACAGAAAAAAATAGGTAACACAAAATAAATTAGAAATTCTATCCCAATTGACCATCCTGCTGGCACAAGGCCCTCATGGTTTGCTGGTGAAAAGCCAAAACTAAATGTCATATTTAAATACAATTTGGTTAAATACTCAAGGGAAAAAAGCGACTCATGCCTGTAAAAAAAATACACAAGCAATAAAAAATAATACAAAGGCGCGATCCTGAAAAACCTTCGTACAAAATAATACTGAACAGATTTTATTGAAAATTCTTTGCCATCTAAGGAGTAAAAAATGGAAAAAGAACTAAGAACAAAGAATAAGGGTACACCAAGACCAAACTTGCTGACTACAAATTCAGAAATGGGGTCTAAAGGAAGTTTAAAAATATATTTCACATGAAAAACCACTACTAATAATGCAGCGATACCTCTTAACGAATCTAATGGTTCTATCCTTTGAGTTTCTGTTTTAGGTATAATGATCATCTAATTTTTGCCAATTTATCCATGGTCAAATTTCCATAGAACAAGTCCTTATTCTTCTTTATTTTTTCTAAATCCCAGTTCCACCATTCAATCTCCAATAATTTTGCAATAATTTCATCACTGAAACGATACCTTAATACTTTTGCGGGTGTTCCTCCAACAATGGCATACGGCGGCACATCTTTTGAAACAACTGAATTTGCGGCAATAATTACACCGTTTCCAATTGTAACCCCTGTAAGAATTATTGATTGCGTTCCTATCCACACATCATTCCCAATGGTTACCGGACCTTTTGAAACAGCATCTATTCCATACTTTTCATCAAAAATTCTAAATTTTATGAAATAAGTTGTAATGCATTCCGCATCATGATTGTGTTCCTGTATAGCTGTGCCTCGTGCGATAGAGCAAAAATTTCCAATGGTGATAGGATGATGGATAGAATAAAACTCAGTACCTGGGCCGTTGATCGTTGTGTTAGAGCCAATGCTAATTTTACCATCAAGTAATACCTTATTAATCAGACTCCTTGGCCCAACTCTCACCGCACCTCTTAATTCAGAATACTGGATAGTAGTTGTAGTATCTATCAGGTGCGTATTATCAATGGTAGAACTTATAAAATTAGATCCGGAGCTCCTGTCTATTTTCATTCCCAGAAACCGATACATTAAATATTTTATTTTATTAATAACCATTTAATTGGCAATTATTTTCGTGGACCTAAGGTCAAAAGCCAAAATTAATTTCTTTATTCCTTCATTTTCGTTTTTAATGGGTTCAATTTTTTTCACCTTTTCAACACCGCTACCGTCCATTATAAAAGACAATTCATTCGAATTTAAAGCGGCTAAAAACTCCCCGGATGCTATTTTTTCCTTATACACTTCCTTACCTCTTTCTCCTATAATGACATTTCTGATTCCAAAATGTTCTGCTTCCAAAGCCGTTCCGGAAGAATTAGTTATATTCCAGGCAACAAAAGTAAACAACTGATATACTGATAATGTATTTGCAATATTTGTCTCAATCTTTCCGGGAAATCTTTTTTGAAACTCCATTAAACGGACTTTGTCCTGAGAATATCGCGGATGTAGTCGAAAATACCAGGTATGCTTGGTATCCTCTGAGATAAATTTTTCCACAAATTCAGGAATCCATTCGCCCGCTAATGAAACCAATACTCCATTAGATGCAGAAGGCTCTTTATAGTTATATAAGCGTTTCTTTTGTATAATAGCCATATTCCCTCCTGATATTACTAAAGGTCTATACTTTTGAGTAGAAAAATTTTTTGAAATTCTGTTCGCATCCTCTGAACTCCAGGCCCAAAAAACTGAAGGAAAGTATTGACTGTATTTATCCATCAGGTTCCATTTAGAGTAGGCAAAATGAAAATCAGATTGCTGACTGTGTTGATATTCTACGATAGGTATTTGACGTGAATTTGCCGCTCTGCAAAGTGCTAAAACATTATTGTTATTATATGCATATACCCAAATCAACTTTGGTTGTGTGATTCTAAGTAAATCTTTAAAGGTTCCATATGCTATTTCATGCAGAAGCTTTGCATTGTAATATGTTGTTATACAATGCGCTACTTCGGGTATATTATTCTTGACCAAAAATCCTTTAAGCACATCTGCATTCTCAATATAGGTTCGGTATTTATTATACAATTTGGCTTTTAACGAAAATGACAAGGTATTGTACTGATAAAGAATGTCATAAAACACCTTTAATCGTGTAAGTTTACCATCAAAAGTACCCTGGGATAATAAAAGCTCCTCAAATTCAATATTCATTTTCTCTAATTCACCTTTAAAAGGTGATAAGTAGAGATTAAACTCAATGCCGCCTTCCTGTTTATAATAGTGTTCCGAAAATCCAAATAACAGGACTTTATTTTTAAGCAGATTTCGATTATACAAGCAAAGGAAAATTAATTGAACACGCAGTTTAATCAGCTCTCCAAAACTCCCCAAGTTAAACGGTAACTTTTTGTAAGAAATCTCTTTTGAAATTTTAGAAACATCGTACTTATCTCCATTAAATTTACCCAGAAAAAAAGCCAACTGTATGCGAATGATCGGAAAATCAAAAATCAGATTATTCTTTTGCTCGTCTGCAAACTTTTCCAAACGATTAAATAAATCTGTATCATAATAATCTTTCAGCACCAAACTAAGACAATCTATTATTTGATAACATATAATTAAACCAACTCTAAGATCTTCTTAATAGTCAATTGAGCACCGTTTTTATCTACAAGTCCCTTTGTATTTTGGCGCATTTTCAACAATTCATTCCTGTTATTATAAAACAATTTCAGTTTCTCTTTCAAGGCTTCAAGGGTTTCATTATTAAGCAGTCCGAGGTTGATGGAAACATTTTTTTCAATAATTTCTTTTGATATGATTGTTTGGTGTATCTCTTTTTCAAAAATGTTAATGGTTGGCAGTCCTGCAAAAATGGCTTCAAAGGTGGTTAATCCACCGGCAAAAATTGCCAGCGAACAGTTTGATAAAATTTTCCACATGCTACGGTTGCTCTTTGCCAGTACGATCTCATGATTTGAATCTTTCTTAATGGCATCTACCAGATCCTGATAAGAATGTGAGTAACCTTCCCCTAAGAGTACCCAAATAGTCAGATCAATTTCCAACCGGGCCAAAGCCTCCAGAATTTTCAGGGTTTTATTCGGCGCGTCAACCCCTCCCATGGATACAGCAATGGTCAGGGATTTTTCATGAACATTTTTGTCGTATTCATAATCAGAAATCTGACGACAGTTGTTGTTGAAAATGGAATATTTCAAGCCGCTAAATACCTTTATATTGGAAGGATAATTATGCTCTGTAAACCTCGTAAACAATACATCGATTATTTCATAATTATTAAAAACAGGTGACAGCGAAATAATTTTTTTGAATCTATTTCGCAACAATTGTTGATTGTCACTGTTCAGGTCAACGCAATCAATAATACAATTTTCAGCGCTATTATCTATACTTTGCAAAGCATTTGCGAAATCAGCTTCGCTGTATATAAAACTAACATTTGCAATGTCTTTAAATAAAGCTTCAAGGCCTTTATCTAAAATGACAATAAGAGTAAGATCAGCAAACTGTTTTGCATCCTCAACAAAAGAAAGGGTTCTGTGCAAATGCCCCAAACCTGTATTGACTCCGCCCTTACAAATTAATGTGAACTTCATTTTTAAATAAAAGACAATTCAAATGCCTGGTGTTGTTTGATTTCTTTCGTCAATTTTTTCCCGATCAATAGATCTATTTGCTCTGCAGGCATTATATTTTCCGGACGAACAACCAGTACATCTTCATCCGTCAAAATGTGTCCTGCGGGAAGATCCTTAGCAGCATACAATGAACGTCGCGCACGCTTTTTAGTGTATTTTTCATCTTCACTCACTTTATGCTCACGTAATTCGAGTGCCTGCTGTGCGTCATGCAGATCTTTCACATATTTCGTAAACTCTTTCTCCTCTTGTGCATAAGCATGATCCAAACCTTCCTGCGTTTTATCTTCGGTGAAATGTTTTTCGAACCAGGTTGCTCCCATGCATAACGCCATACATGCAGCTTCACTTCCGCTCGTATGGTCAGAGAAACCAACGGGTAATCCAAATTTATCCTTTAACACTTTTATATAACTGATATTTGCCTGGTGCAAATAAGCAGGGTAATTAGAAACACAGTGCATGATAACAACATCTTTTGCACCTGATTGCAAGAGCGTATTCACCCCAATCTCAATTTCACGCATCTCCGACATACCGGTTGAAATAACAATAGGTTTACCGCACTTAGCTACTTCGCGTAAAAAACGAACATTATTGATGTCGCAGGATGCCAGTTTAATATACGGAGGATTAAAACTCATCATTAAATCCAAACCGCGCTGATCGAAAACCGAACTTGTAAACGGAATCTGAATTGAATTACAGTACTGATTTAACTCGGAATACTCCTCATCCTTCAACACTCCTTTTTCCCTGATCTCAATTACTTTCCTGATATCATATTTACCATATTCATATTCGCCCGGTAGATACAATCCCCATGGATAAATAATTTGAAATTTGACTGAATCAGCGCCTGAACGTTTTGCTATATCAGCCAGGTTTTTAGCCTTCTGCAAACTACCATTGTTATTAGTACCCGCTTCCGCAATGATATGAATCTTTTCCATTATTGATTATTCTTTACAAGGTTTACAAATTCTTCACATCCCTTTGTCATCGTTTCTTTTAATTTTTGCCAGGTTGGTTGGGCGTTTTTCTTTACGTTTTCCAGATCATTGATATTCTTCAATCGGTTCTCGAATTCAACAGCCACATTGTCTTTCAACATATTGATGTTCCAGTCGGAAACATTCAACGTCTCCAGCATACTTACAGCACGCTGGTCATAACTGATTTTAATTGTTGGAATTCCATAAGATAAACAAGGAATAAATGAATGTAAGCGATACGTCACATTTAACCGGGTATTTTTTAATAAGGAAATATAGGTGTAAATGTCTTCCGTAAATAAATAATCAACGCCCAATGAATCTGCGAATGGCATATCACGGTGATCATGACAAAGTATTTTAATGTTCTTGTAACCATGGCGTTTTAAGGTTTCCATCATCTTAATGATATCTTCGCGAATCTGGTACTGATAGGAAATCGGCACGCTCACTAAGGACGGCGTGCGAATAGATATCAAAGCGTCTGTTTTATCCGTGTCCTGGATAGCTACAAGATGTTGTGGAATTTCATTAATGAACAAGGTTGGACAACCACCCAACTGGTTATTTTTTGCCCCACCTAATTTATTGATATGCTCAAATGTTGCTTTATCCCTCGATAAAGAAATATCTGCTCTCCTGTTCAATAAGGCAATCTTATCATCGGTCATTACATCCGTTCTGTCAACCAACTCCAGTTTCTTGTTGTAGATCTTTCCACGTGATACACTAAAAATCATTAATGGCTTTTCAAGGGCATTTAATGCCGTTGCGTTTACTTCTAACTCACCGTTCTCATATAAGTTACCTCCACCGATAATTACACCATGCCCAAACTGATTGATCTCATAAATGGTTTGCGAACTTAATCCTGATTTACGCTGACTTTCGTACTTACCGGTTGCCGGTAAGGATATCACGTTATAATTTTCTTTAAAAGCCTGACGAATAAAATGGTTTACACCTAAATAAATTACGTCATTACCGATGTTAAAGCCTTTTGGGCGAATTGAATAAATATTAATCATGTTGTTTTGTTTATTAAGGTTGCTAATTCTTGTAAATTTAAATTAAATAAATCGGGGTTTTTATTATACAGGCCTCTGATATACTCCAGATCCTCAGGAGTATCAACCGTCAGTTTCAACTTGGAAAAATCACCTAATGTGTTTGTTATATTTTTTATTTTAAATTGGTGGGCGTTGTTATAAAAGTGAGTAGATATGTTTTCTAACTCAGTATTGTTAATTATAGTTTCTACAAACGTTTGAGCATTAAATACTTCTACCGAATAGCCATAAGGAAATGATCTTGGATAAAGATTGGTATACAGGTCATAATCGCTGTTATTATTTAAAAACGTGAAGCCGTCGCTAATAAGTTGTGCGTCTATAAAAGGGCTATCCGCATTTACCCGGGCAAAGCTGCTTGCCTTATAATGCTGCACGCAATCTTTGATACGTTTCTTAATATCAAAAGCATCGCCGGCAAAACTCTCTATGCTATTTTTTTTAGCCCAATCAAGCAAGGGTTTATCAATCTCACGGTTTGACGTTGCCAAAACAATTTTATAATTACTTTTTTTCTTTAGTCCTTTCAAACAATAGTCAATTAGAAAATCATCTCCAATTTTCTGAAAATGCTTCCGCGGTAATCTCTGTGAATCGAGCCTCGCTAAAAGTATGGCAATGTTTGAGTCCATTAACTTATTCTAATTGCTGCCATTTACTCGGCATTAAAAAATCCGCCCCAACCGACAATGTGGGTTTAACAGTGAATACTGCAATGTCACTCATCCTGAGAACCTTCGCGTTCTTATCTTTATCGGTCACATGCAAATGAATGGTATACTTACCGAAGCGCAAAAAAAGATTTTCTATGTCCACCGATACCCTAACTTTTCCTCCCGGTCTGTTTTTTGCGATAAAGCGAACCTGGTCTGAATCTACTTCAGCCAGTAAGCGATATTCCATATTAAAAATTCCAATACGAAATCTTAAATTCTTAATTTCCTCTTCTACTTCTAATTCAAAAACCACAGTTAAAGGATCTCCGCTATTAATGCTTATTTCTGTACCACCACCGGAATTTCCGCTGTGTAAATCAACGTTTTTGAGAAAAACATTTTTTGAGGAAATTACTTTCTGCTCACTGCTGCTAAAATTTAGAAAATATTTTTCAATACCTTCCCCGATCTCGGTTCCGGAAAACTCGACCTGCCCTTTATTCATTAATATCAACCTGGTACAAACATTGGATATTTGAGTCATCGCATGGGTAACGAAAATCACGGCAGTATTTTTCAATAATTCCTGGATTCGATTCATGCATTTTATTTTGAAACCTAAATCACCAACAGCCAGAACCTCATCAACGATTAAAATATCCGGCTCCATTTGCGCCGCAATAGCAAAACCTAATCGCACCTTCATTCCTGAACTGTAATTTTGTACAGGCATGTCTAAAAAATCTCCTATTTCAGAAAACTCAACAATGCTGTCAAATTTGGCGTCAATTTCCTTTTTACTGAAACCAATAACAGCCGCGTTATTATAAATATTTTCCCTTCCCGTTAGGATTGGATTAAAACCTGCGCCCAGTTCAATTAAGGCTCCTACTTTACCATACATGGTTATGTTTCCTGTATCGGGAGAAATCAATCCATTAAGCATTTTTAAAAGGGTACTTTTTCCCGCACCATTGTGACCAATAAGTCCAAGGCATTCCCCTCGCTTTACTTCAAAACCGATATCCTTCACTGCCCAAAACTCATCACCACGTAATTCCCTCTTTTTGGAGGACCCAATTACACCGCTAAAGACATCGAGTAACCCAAAGTATAAACTCTTTTTTAAATCTTTCGAAAATTTCTTGGAAACATGTTCCGCTCTAATTAATACTTCGCTCATACTAGGAACTCATTCTTTCTGTTATTATTGGCATGGAAACTCTGTAAACCACCATGGCAAACAATGAAAATAAAATTGTGCAAAATCCGAAAATCAAAAGAAACCCACCATGTTCAATTGGATAGCCGGTGAGAGTATTTCTGAGGTCGGTAATAATATAGGTCATTGGATTTAAGGCCATGAACGTTTTCATAAAACCTTCTTTGGGTGAATTATATACGACTGGGGTTAAATACATTAATACCTGCATAATCACCGGGATAACCCTGGTAATATCATGATACAAAATTGCCAAAGGCGTCAAAAATACACCTATACTCATTAAGGCTAACATCGAAATTACTAACAGCGGAACAAACCATAATACGGATAAGGAAAGCGACACCTGGAAAACAAGCATTAAAGCAATGATCAACCCCATTTTTATCAGAAGGTTAAAAAACAGTTTAATGATACCCAAACTCACCAATGCTTCCTTATGAAAATTGATTTTGGTAATAATGGATTTGTTTGCATTCACACTGCTAATACTCATTAACAGACACTCAACAAAAACAGACCAAAGCGTGGTTCCAATCACCACAAATAAAGGATATGGTATTTTCGTCTCTGATACTTTAACGGTCCCCGTGAGGTTCAAAAAAATCCAGATCGAAGCGCTTAATAAAACCGGCGCAAAAGCCCAAAAGATTCCTAAAATAGACTGTCTGTATTGAGCTCTTAGATCCCTTTTTGCTAATTGTTTTGCCAGATAAAACGACTCTTTATATCCTTTCAGGCATTCTAAAAAGATCTTTGGTAAGCTATAACTACCGGAACTTTTATATACTCGTTTTTCTAATATCATTAATAAAGTGCTTTAAATAAATTCATTAATCTTTATAGAATTATTTCCTTAACTATCACAACCTGTTTAAGTTTCATCTAAACTATTCCATACAAATAAATTTTCCAATAAGATGTCTTATTTTCAAATATTCCACGTAACACATATTGCTTGTTTGCTATTGTATCAATCTCCAATGCAGATATAATATACTCTCCTCCCATTTTTTTAAACTGCTTAGTATCATAATCCAAAAGGTTCAACTTCTTATCACTTTTCTTCCCGAACATATAATTTTTTCCCAACTCGGCAGAAAAGGCATAACACCTGGAACCCCAATTATCAAAATAGGATCTGATTTCATAATTCTTATCCAGTTCACTTGCAATCACTTTCCTGAATTCGTGTTTGTACTGTAAAGGATAATTTGCACAATATCCATCCAGGGTATAAAATCCGTTATATAAAGCTACAGCAGGATGCATGCCAACACTAATCACCCTGAAGCTTGACAAATCCTTACCAATGAGTTTCTTGATTTCTGTGAATTGTTCCTCTGCATAAAATGCAGAATAAGTTGGCTGCGCCCTGTTAACGATCACTTCATGATGTAAAATGACATAAACAAATTGTATCAAAAACAAAGTACAGGCTATGTATTTGCCAAACTTTAATTTTTCGGCCATAACCGACAGGGAAACTCCAAAAAGCACACACCAGAACATGGGATGTAAGGTATGAAAACGCTGAAGCTGAACCGGGAAAACAGAAGATACTTTATTAAAGAATGGGCTTAAGACATTCCAATTTAAAAAGCCATAAAACAAAGACGTCAAAGCGATAAAAAGAAAAATCAGCAAAAATTTCTTATACATTTTTCCTGATTTCCAAACAAGGAATAAACAAATAATTACAGCTGGAATAATAAACAGATGAATACTGTGAGCATGGTAATGGCCGTTGATAAAAATAGTTTTGGCTCTGTTAAAAGACTCCATAAGTGCCGTAGGTACTTTAGTAATCTCAACCCGATGCGTCACTCCACCCGATTTATTAAAGAATGAATAAGCCAGGGAAATATGACTTAAAATATATCCTGCACTTAATAAAACTATCGCTAACAAAAAAGGTTTATTGATCTTCTTCAACTTAATTGTGTCGTAAACAAAAACCACCGTAACTACGATAAGTAAAAAGAAACCCGAAAATATTAAGGAAGAGTAAAACGACATTAATAAGATAATTACCCAGTAAATTCCTTTTACATGACCGTTTCTTAAATTTAAAAATACATTCAATAATAAAGGTAGCCCTGCAACCGAGAGTGTAAAAGACCAAAAAGGCAATATCGCAAAAATCAAGGCCACTCCAAATTGTATCAGCCTTTCTTTTTCTCGCTTTATGAAATGATTTTTCAATAAGAAATACATTCCGAAAAAAGCCACAAGGGCCATGATAATCTTATTTGCGACATATCCCCAATAGAAGCCGAACAGTTTAAGAAAAACAAAGCTGATATCTATGCTGCCACAAATAGATGATTGAGGAAGCCCATTCATAATATTATCTATTTCTACTCCATCCAGTTTAAAATAATGGCCATTTTCAAGCACCAATTTCGCCCAAACCACATTTGAATCTAAATTATCATGGATAGTCAAGGGGAAATTTTTTCCAAGAAATATATAAGGCAGAAAATAACAGAGTATTACGGCCAGGCAGAAGATCGATAGTACATCCTTTTTATGGATTAAATGATTCAACCAGCCCTGAGAATTGTCACTGGAATTTTTATTTAACTTGATATTTTCAGCCATTAAATATTAAATAATTGTTTTATAAAATGAAACTATCAAATCCGTGATTCGCAAAATATCTTTATCGGTTAACTCATAATAAAATGGCAATCGTAACAAAGTATCCGCATATCTGTCAGATTGGAGCATTTCACCGCCGTGATGTTTACCGGTGTAATAGGGACTCTTATGCAGACTGAGATAGTGAAATACTGCATGAACACCGCCTTTTTTCAAATGTTCTATCAAGGCAGAGCGTTCTTCCAGAGTCTTACATTGTATATAAAACATGTGGGCATTATTAGTTGCAAAATCAGGAACATGAGCCAACTTGATACTTCCTGATTGTTCTAACTGTTTTAATTCTCCATAATACCTGGACCAGATCTCTTTCCTCTTCGTTTGAATTGTATCGAGGTTCTCGAGTTGCGCATACAAAAATGCGGCGATGATATCAGAAGGTAAAAATGAGGATCCAATATCTACCCAACCGTATTTATCAACCTCGCCCCTGAAAAAAGAAGAGCGATTTGTGCCTTTTTCGCGAATAATTTCTGCACGCTTTATAAATTGTTCATCATTAACGACAAGCATACCGCCCTCACCTGAAATGATATTCTTGGTCTCATGAAAAGAAAAGGCTGCCATATGGCCAATTGAACCCAATGGCCTACTTTTGTAATAGGAATCAATTGCCTGGGCCGCGTCTTCAACAACGAACAAATTATGCCTATTGGCCAACGCCATAATTTTATCCATATCACAGGCAATACCCGCATAATGCACGGGTACTATCACTTTAGTTCTTGGCGTTATTAAAGCTTCTATTTGATCAACGTCCATATTTGGATTATCCGGGCGACTATCAATAAACACAATTTTAGCACCGCGCAATACAAAGGCGTTAACCGTTGATACAAATGTATATGATGGCGCGATTACCTCGTCCCCGTCTTTGATGTCAAGCAGGATAGCAGCCATTTCAAGAGCGTCCGTGCAAGAGGTGGTCAATAACACCTTTTTAAATCCATATTTTTTTTCAAAAAAATCATGACACTTTTTAGTGAAAATACCATCGCCGGAAATTTTCATAGAATTCACGGCCTGCGATATATACTCAATTTCTTTCCCGGATAAGTATGGCTTATTGAATCCAATCATTTCCTGTTTAGTTTTTATAAATTATGTTTTTCTCGTAAACTTTCATCAAAGAATGTCTAGTTTGATCATTCTTAAATAATTCAACTTTAGAAGATCTACTTGTAAATACTTCCAGCTTATATTCAACTGGGGAACTCTCCTTTGTAACGGCATAGTCATACTTAATTAAAAAATCAATATGACGTTTGCCAAATCCATATTCATGAAATTTAACCGGATCTTCAATCCCGTTTATCAATGCCCTTCGGTATTTTAAAGTCTGCCCAAAATAAAGCATATCTGAATTATGGTTAGTAAATAGAAGAATATCGTAGTTCATGTAATTAAGTCTTTCGCCATTCTTTCCCGTAATGGGCAGTAACCTCCATTCGTTATTAACCCGTTTCTTAATAGTCATGAAACTGTCGCCCATAGACAAGTCTGTGTTATTAAAAACAACAGGCACTTCAATACCGATGCGCCTGCAATTTTTTTTAAAGGAAACTGCGAAAGAAGTAACAGGGGCATTTGATTGAAACACCGTCCTGAACAGTCCATTATTGGTGGATATAAATAAAAGTATACAGATAAAATAAAAAGTATAAACTATCCTAGAAGCGGACGTGTTCGAATTATAAACAAAAAAGGAAGATTTTTTTTGCAAAATGTCATCGAAAGAAATTTCGCATCTATCCATCAACTTATACCTGTTTTTTGCCACAAGATTATAAATATAAGGCCCAATCAATGTAATTTTTCCTATAAAAAAAACCGGATAAAAAATCATCAAGGCTGGATTCTTGCCAATGATATACAGATAAAGATCATAACCTTTTAAAATTTTACCTTTATAAAAACCAACCATGTAAGTTTTAACTTCCGCCTCCGTTAATGAATACTTCTCATAAAGCTGCCTGTTTTGTGAAACCGGTAAAAACTCATAAATCTCATTAATATTGATCCATTTAAAAAAGCGCATGGCCTGTTTGCACAAATTACATTTATCATCATACAAAATTCGAATTCTTTCTTTTGGAATATGAAGTGGGCAAAACAGGATAATCCATAAAATTAATTCTATGTGAGGCAAATAGGATAATGAAAGGAAAAACAGGGATGTGACAAAAAAAATGAAACCCCATATTTTTATAAAAATTTTACCAAATTTGAAAAATAGCAATGGTATCATCAAAATTTGAAAACATGACTGGAAAATGACACCAATAATACTCAGAACATCTAATAAGCCCGGAACTAAAACTTCCAGGTCCCGGAACCAAAAGGCATGTTTGCATAAAAAACTATTTGTCAGCATTGCCCTTACAGTTACCGCATTCAACCAATGGGGATCTTCCACATGAAGCAACAGAGCGAACAAGCTACTAATCGCATACAAAATGAATCCCAGAAAATAGGCTCTTTTTAAAGTTAAAAGATCGGGCGCACCAACCAACATATGTACCTTTTGAATCCAGTTTGAAAATTTATTCTTCTTAAAAAAAAGAACCCTGTCCAGTGAATAAAATTGTCCTGAATTTATCAGAAATAAAACAATTAGTAAATTAATAGCGATGGTTGAACCGAGAGTATTAGTAACTAATTTTGCGTCCAGGATAGGAATAACAATTAAAACCAACAAATTTACAATGGGAGTTAAAAAACCGATCGTAAACATTGCAATAGCAAACAAGGAAGCAATTAAAAAATACGTTGCATTGGTATATCCGTATAGATGAATTTGAGAAACAAGGATTTCAAAAAATCTTACAAAGATGATTACTCCGGCCAGAATCCGTAAAAGTCCGGCTTTACGAAGTTCATTTTCACAGATGTAATTGTCTTTAAACAATACATTGGAAATTATATAATCAATTCGCTTAAGCATTTTTTAAATCAATGTGGCAACCCCAAAACCCGTTTTTCCATAACCATTTCCGTTATAGAGCATATACTGCTTATTGTTAAGTTTAAATACAGAAGGATAACAAATCATTTCACTATCCCAGCCCGAAGCTGATACAGTAATTCCAGCGTTTTCATCAAAACGTTTCCAGTTTTTGCCGTCTGCTGACTGAGCAAATCCTATCCTATAAGTTTTTATGTCACCGTTTGCCCGGTAAGAATACCACATTGTATAACCCTCGTCTGTTTTTACAACCCATGGCTTGGATAATGCATACTCATTTTTATGTATCAAGGAAACATGAATTTCATTGGTTCTCTTCCAGTTTACTAAGTCTACACTCTCCGCATATTTTATCACATGCTGCATTTCACTTTGATCCTTTCCCCAGGACAAATTAGAACCATACCACATCTTATATTTTCCTCCATCAAATAAAACAGAAGGATATGAAATACTGAATGGATCTTCATGACTGCGGTCCATAACCGGCGCCAAACTTGTCTTTTTAAATTCTCCCTCAACTGAGTCTGCTTTTGCTAAGCCAATCGTATTTAGCCAGGGAACAGTCACTTTTAAATTCCAACCTAAATAAAACAAGTATAACTCATGATCTTTTTCAACTAAACAACCCATAGCTGTTCCGCTATCATCAAACAAACCCAGTGTGCCAGGAGCCAATACGGGCTTATCTGAAATATGCAGGACTTTGTAATCATTCAAAAAATCTATATCCACATAACCAATATGAGAAATGTTACTCTCTGTTCTGCTGGTAAAAAAAACACGAACAATTTCTCTCTGAGCATCTAACACATAAGGCACTGGATTAGCGGCATGTGAGAACATCCAATCAAAATTCTTATCAGGAACAAAAACCTGTTTAATTTTTTGCCAGTTCATCGTTTAATTTTTCATCCACCACGTACTTCGGCCGATTCTTCGTTTGCTCAAAGGTTTTCCCCAAATAAATGCCTAAAACTCCTATACCCGTCAGGATCACTCCTGTAGAAAATAACATGATTATAATTGTACTGGCCCAACCGGACAAGAAGCCCTGAACAAAATACAGGAACACAATTACTAAAATTGATAAAAAAGATAATAATGAAATCGATAAGCCTAACGTTACAAAAATCCTCAATAATTTATCAGACTGCGAAACAATACCATTTAAAGCATGTACCATTAATGTCGAAAACGTGTAGCTGCTTTTCCCTTCAAAGCGTTCTTTATGTTCAATATCAATATAACAGTGTTTAAATCCGAGCCATCTTAATACCGAAAGGTAATGCCTGTGGTAATCATTATATGACCTGAATGCCTGCACTACTTTTTTGCTGATGATGCTGTAAGCACCTACATTATTATTGGATCTGTGCGATTTATTATCAATCAGATAATTAAAGACCTTATTAAATAAGGTGGCTGTTATATTTTTAAAAAAAGAATGCTTTCTGGCGCTTTTAAGTGTGTAAACAATATCATAGCCCTCTCTTATTTTTTCAAAAAGCACAGGAATATATTTTGGATCATCCTGCAGATCACAATCCATAACAATAACATAATCACCTTGTGCATGATCAATACCCGCAGTAATGGCAAAATGCTGCCCGAAATTACGACTAAGCTTAATGCCTTTCACCCTCGAATGAATGATACTATTTTGTTTGATCTTGTCCCAGGATTTATCCGGTCCGCAATCATCGACTAAGATGATTTCATAATCAGCATCCAGGGTTTCAAGAACCTCCACTAATTGCTTCACCAATTCATCAATGGTACCTTCTGCACCATAAACCGGACTGACAACTGATAGTAATGGTTTCATAATTACAATTTAATTTCTGAACTTGGTTTATCGAGTTTCACGGACCTGGCCGGAACATAGACTTCTCCGAAACCTGTACTTTTTGTGATGATACTACCTGCTCCTATTATATTCTCTTTTCCAATCTCAACCTGGTGTCCTAATGTTGAATTAACCCCAATAAAAGAATTTGAATTAATTACGCAATGCCCGGAGACAACTACATGTGAGCTGATAAAATTATGATCATGAATGATTGAATGATGACCAATATGGTTACCACTCCAAAGGGTTATATTGTTACCAATCTTCACAAAAGGCTGTATGGTATTATCTTCAAAAATAAAGCAATTGTCGCCATGCTGATAAGGCGTAAGATAGGAACATTTTGAACTCACATAAGAAACCAACTCATATCCCAGAGCTTTGGATTCATGATATTTTTTTTCTCTGAATTTATTGAGGTTGGCATAACTGACAGCGATAAACAATTTAAATTTGGATGGAGGATATTTCTCTACCATCTCCTCGAACGCTACCACCGGCAATTCCTCAAAAACAGGGTCTTTTATATATTCCCGATCTACTGTAAAAGCAACAACCTTATATTTACTATCCGTTCTAAAGTAGTAAGCGGCAATTTGGGCAATATCGCCGGATCCAAAAATTACGATTTCTTCCATCTTATTTTTTTACACTTATTGAAAATTCATATAAAGGATAATCATGCTTGAGCGCTACCCATTTTGAAAAATTCCTCTTACAATGATCGAAAATAAATAAGGGGTCAGCGTAATATAAATAGTCTTTCATATACTCGGCGTCAGAATACTTTGTAAGCATATTGAAGGAAAATCCTTTCACGGACTTCTCGTTAATTACCTTTAAAGTCTCAAGGATGTAATCTAACCAATCAGTTTCTGAATTCTCTAATCTCACATTAAAGATACCGCTCGCAATAACAAAATCAGCTTGAGGAACCTCTTTAATATCCGTAAACCATTTTGCATTGTTATCCTGTTTATGAGTTTCCTTAGCGTTACGAATCATCTCCTCAGAAATATCGAATCCATAAAACATAAAGTCCAATTCCTTCGTTTTATAAAAATCAAACATGGACCCATAACCGCATCCATAGTCCAATACTGAAAAAGGTTTTGAATAATCAATATTTTCAGATAAAATATCAAATCTCATTTCCTGAGATTCTGTTGAATTCCAATCAACACCCTGTGGCGTCAATCCGTTTCGGATAATCTTGTCCGTGTAGTAAGAGTTTACTTCATTGAGGATTTTTTTATTCTTCATGCAAATGATTTCATATATAAGGGGGCGTTTGTACCGGTATTAAAGATCAAATCCAGTATACTGACACCATGGGTGAATTCTCCATGCAATTGTTTATATTCCGGATAACCAGAATAATCAAAATAATGAACTTTAATATTCTGCTCAGAGAATTTACTCTCGTCCATATAATTCCTCGCAGCCGGTCCTGAATAATAGTCTGTTCCCTGTAATTCTGAACAAATGTTTACCAGCCGCTGTGTCTTTTCTTCGTGCAACACAAACTCACTGGAAAGTCTTATAGGGGTTTTAATACCCAGAAAATTATTAATATGCTTTATGAAATGCAGATTAATGTCGGTGAGGTGATCAAAATTACATGTAAGATACATTTCCTCAATAAAATCTTTAACTTCTTTATAATGCAAAGCATTCGCATAAGATTGTTTTAGCAAACCCAAATGTGATTTATTCCAGGACAAATCTGCTACTTTGGTTTCATTAATTTTCTGAAAGTATTTTCCGCTAACCTCAACAGGTATACTTAACCATTTAACTTCCGAAACTGTTTTAATCTGGTTTCGGTTTCTCCAGTCCCTCTTAGTGTACTGCATATCATCATACACTACAAAAACATCACACATATTGATAGCGTCAAAATAACCTTTCCAGGGAATGTAATTCGATTGGGTAATAAGTATATTTTTCTTTATTTCAAAAGCCATCTCTTTTGGACCAATCTACTTTTGTTCCTTAATTTTATAGATGATATGTTAATCAAACATTATCACAGCTTCGCCACCTTAGTCACAGGTGACTTAGCGGACTACAAACCAACACTCATTATTTTAAAAAAATAACGGGTTCAAATTTTTATTTACTCCATAACAATAAAGGGCTCATTCCTGTACCTGAAATAGCAGATACGTTAAAATCAGCCTCTTTATAATGTATGTAATGTATTCTTTTATTTATCTTATTTTCAGCCTTCCCAATTAATTCTTTTAAAAAGGCTTCGTTAATATCTCCGATTAAAACCAGGTCTATTACGTCACTATCTTTTCCCTTTGATAAATTACCAACCAGGTAAACATGTTTTAAATCACCCATATGTTTTAACACATAATCAATGACATGATCGAGACCAACCAATTTGAGTACAATGCTGTTAATGTCCTTAAATAAAGGATGGTTGGTATTAACCTTGAACAATTTTTTATTAGACTGGCTAAAGGAGGCTAAAAATCCCGCTTTCTCAAACCGGTTTAATTCCAGACGGATTGAATTGGTGGATTCCCCGAATTCTTCTTCCAAACCACGCAAATAAGCAGTGGTATCGCTATTTAAAAAAAATTTAAGGAGCAATTTGATCCTGGTTTTGGATGATATAAGCGTTTCGATCATTATTGAGTAACAAATTTACTCAATTTCGCATAAAAAACAAGAAAATGGTGCCCTGCAGATACTTGGAAACTCAAAAAAGAGGCATCTTAACTTATGCTTTTATAGTGGAATTTCGCACCAAAATCCCTAATAGGTTTTTCGAAATATCTGAGTGATAAACTACATAAAATGTAAAGTAGCCCAATAGACAAAAAAGTTGCACCTACTTTATCCCAACCATTAATGACAGGCTTGTCGTGAAATAAAATACCATGTACAACACAATTGATTAACTGATGAAACATATAGATTGCATAGGAAATCAAACCAGTGTATGTAAAGAACCGCAGGTTAAGCATTTTGCTTACTCGTGGCAATTTACCTTCTAAAACAGCCCATATTATTCCAGTATAAAAAATTGCCAATAGGGTAAACTTGCTAACAAGATCAGTTCCGATATGGAATGCTAACAAAGCAAACACAACAACTATTAAACTCAAGATATATGCTGAATAATCATTTAGCAAACTCCTCCATTTTTCAGAACGTAACAAAAAAGCCAATAAAACACCCCAAAAAATGGAATCCATTCTTCCCGGAAACATCATATACGCTGCATAAAAACCGAACTTATGAAATAAAAAATATCGGATAAATGGCGCTACAATTATTCCACAAATAACAAAAAACAGTGCTCGGCGACCACCTAAAAATAAGAACACAAAAGGCATTAATAAATAAAATTGCTCCTCAACAGAAACGGACCAGGTTACCGCCACCCATAATGGCCCGGAATTATTTCCTAAGCCAAAGAAATAACTTTGTAAATATGTGAAATACGTCCATATTGGGTATGGATTCTTTAACAGCGCTATTTTTGTCCAGGGTATATCAATGAAAAAATACAACCCTACCGCGAAACTCAAAATCAACAAATAATAAATTGGAAATATTCTGCAAACTCTTCTAATGAAAAACACTTTAATAAAATTTGGACTTCTGGCATTATCAATGATAATACCACCTACTAAAAAACCTGATAATACATAAAAAAGATCAACGCCACTAACAAACAAAACCTGTACGATATCCAAAAGTGTACCTGAAAGACCAGTAGGTTCTTTACCTAGAACACCGGTAAAACAATGATGAATTAACACTAAAAGACAAGCAATGCCTCTAAGTCCATCCAATTCTTTTATATTCTTTGGGTAACCTTTAATTAACATAGTTCTTGAAAGACGTTTTTGGAATAAATATATACTTTTTTAAATTAATACCTAATGAATCAAATTCTCTTTATACCATTCCATTGTCAAACGCAAACCTTCTTCCAAATTAACCAAAGGCGAATATTCCAATAATCGTTTCGCTTTATCAATATTAGCTAAACTGTTCTTTATATCACCTTTTCTTTCCGGTTTATAATCGGGTGTTATGGTGCTATTTAAATTAGTTTTTATTAATTGAAACAACTCGTTTAAACTGGTGGATGCACCATAAGCAACATTGTAAACCTGGTTAACAGCTTCCTTATTTTGAGTTGCGAATGCCAATACATTGGCATATACCACATTATTAATAAATGTAAAATCCCTGCTGGTGGAACCATCACCAAAAATCGAAGGTTGAATATCTTTCAATAAACTGGAAATAAAAATTGGGATCACAGCGGCATACTGGCCATTTGGGTTTTGCTTTGGACCATACACATTAAAGTAACGCAAGCCAATAATTTCCATGTCATAAGTTCTGGAAAACACATCGGCGTATAATTCATCTGTTTTTTTTGATACCGCATATGGAGATAATAAATTCCCGGTTATATGCTCTTGCTTTTCAGTGCTCTTGTCGTCGCCATAGACCGATGATGAAGAAGCATAAATAACCCGCTTCACCTGTTGATTTTTTGCAGCAAACAACATATTTACAAAGCCCGAAACATTGGCCAGGTTGGTAGCCATAGGATCAGCCATACTACGTGATACAGAACCAAGGGCCGCATTATGAAAAAGGCCATCTATCCCTCTGCAGGCATTCAAACAGGTGTCGTAATTTGATATATCTCCCTCTATGAATTTAAATGCCGGATTGGATTCAAATTCATTGATATTTTCCTTAAATCCGGTTGATAAATTATCAAGGACCCTGACTTCTTTAGCACCGTTATTTAACAAATATGCAACCAAATGCGAACCAATAAATCCTGCACCTCCTGTTACTAAAAATTGTTTTCCGTTGATGGATTCTAAACCGGGAACTGCTGCTTGCATTAAATGATATTTAAAGGTTGAACTTTTAAACTATGTTTTGGTAACTGGATTTTTATACTTTGATGAAGGCTCTGTAATTGTATTTTGATATAACTTAAATTCTGCATTTCAATAACAGTCCCCTTCAATCCTTTCAAAGGTCCCTGCGTGATCTCCACTTCGTCCGACAATTTAATGTCCGAGGCTTCAGTAATCACATCATAACCACTTTGTTCTATCGATTTTAAAACGGCAATTTCCACATCCCTGACTTTTGCTTCGACACCATTAAATTTAATAAAAGAAAAAACACCCGGACAAGTCAGTACTTTTTCCCTGTCTATTGTATCAATGTGCACAAACACATATCCGCTTAACATTGGAAATTCCACCCATTTTTTCCGATCACTCCATTGCTGCAATTTTTTTACCATTGGTGAGTAAGCTTCCAGTTGACGTTCCTGTAATTTCTGCACGACTTTTTTTTCGTGCTTAGCGTTTACATATACAGCATACCAGTTCAATGTTCGTGTGGAATTTCCAATATGCAACTATCCATTTTTCTTATACCCATAGCCATAACCGTATCCATAGCCATACCCATAACCATACCTCGAATAATAATACTTATTCCGCTTGCGTTTTACACCATTTAAAACAAGGTACACATCCTGTATAGAATTATCCGTCACTGTCTTCTCAAACATTCTAATCATCGACTTACTGGCAAACTTCGTATTCAGTACGAGTAAATTAATGTCCGAATACTGCATTAAATAAGAAGCATCACTTAACATACCGGCAGGTGGTGTATCAATGAGGACAAAGTCAAAATTAGCTTTAGCGTAATCTATGAGTTCCTTTAACTTTTCAGATAACACCAGATCAGACGGATTAGGCGGAATAGGTCCGGATAAAATTGTATACAAATTAGGAATAACAGTCGGTTTCACAATTTCATCGAGGGTACTGGAACCAACCATAAAAGTACTGATACCAATGTCCGCATTCATTTTCAAAGCTTTCTGAATACGTGGTTTATGAAGGTCCAGTTCCAGCATAATTACTTTTTTTCCACCTTTGGCTAAAATCGCACCAATATTAATGGTGGTGAAAGTTTTGCCCTCACCCGGACCATTGGAAGTGATGAGTATGGTTTTTTTGGATGAATTCAGAATGACATATTGGAGGTTTGTTCTTAGTGTTCGAAAGGCTTCAGCAATAAATGAATTCGGACTTTCATCCACGACAAATCCCACATCATTAATTCCCTTCTGATAAGGTAAATCAGCAATTACCGGTAATTTAGTCGCTTCTTTCAATTCATCCAGACTTTGGATGGTTGTAAAAAACAATACCCTTACAATAATAATGACTAAGGAAATAGCAAGGCCAATAGCACCAAAGGTTGACAGGATCTTTTTCTTGTCGGGGCTCACTTCCCCTAAATTTCTTGGGCTGTCAATAACCTTGATATCCGGCACAATACTGGCCTTTCCGATTTTAGTGGTGGCACGTCTTTGAAGTAAAAATTTGTACTGATCTTCATTCACCCCTACTTTCCTGGCAATGTGCGTCATTGCACGCTGCTTGGGAGGCATTGCTTTAATTTCTGAAACGTAAGAATTTATCTCAGCATCAACATTTTCAATAATTTTATAGGTGGCGTTCCTGGTATTGTTTAGATACACCAAAATGGTTTGTTTTAATTTTTTGACCTTTTCTCTTAATTCAATAATATGCGGGTTAATCTCTTTGGAAAATATCAACTGATTGTTAATTGATAATTGCAGACCATATAATTCCTTAACTGCGGCACTTAAAAACTGGTCGTCATCTACCAGGTAAACATTAGGAGGTAAGAATTCCGGGTCTTTGTCTTCAATAATGTATTTTTCCAGATCATTGATCGCGTCAATCTTCAAATTTAGACTGATTTTTTGGCCATCGTAACGGGACAGTTTTTTAAAAAAATCGTCTCTTTCCCAACCAAGGTCCATGATGTCATTTTTAACTTTATAGTCGTCCAAAGTATCCTCAATATTATTTAAGGAAAGGCTAACCTCATCCAATTGCTTATCAATAAAGGTTATGGTACGCTCATTGATGTCAAATTTTTGAACGACAGATTGATTAATATACACCTTAGACAGTGTGTCTAAAATAAGAATCGCCCTCTCCGGAATAATATCATCCATCGTTAATACCAATACATTGGTATAATCAGGATTCTGAACTTTTAAGTTATTTTTAAACCGCTGGATAAGGCTACCCATCCTGTGAATCACAATCTGGTAATCCAGTTTCCCCAATTGGCTTGCAACATTTTTCCCGAAATTCAGTTCCTTATTAACTGCAACACTAAGATCAACATCCACTAAGGTCTCATTAAATTTTCCTCGTTTTATTGTCTCGGCATCGTTTAAAATATATTTTATCTCAAATTCATTACTATTTAAGATTTTAAAATCCATTGGCACTTCATACAGTTTTGGATTTATGGTATTAACCTCTACATCGAAAGGGGTTCCGGTGAACTGCTCGGTTGTTCTTACCCTGCCCACCAAATAATATGATACCTGTAAACGCTTTTTTAATTTAGTTACAGTTTCCTTCATAATATCATAGGAAGTAACAATCCTGATCTCATTCGAATTATCTACATATGATCTTGAATTGCTGTAAAAATTACCATCTGTAATAACACTTTTCTCGTTGTAAGTATCACGCGCCTTCAATAGCTCAACAGAAGCCTGGTATACAATTTCCAGTTTATAAACATAAAAATATCCGATCAGGTAAAATATGGGAACAATTAAAACCGGGATATACCAGTTTTTAGAAATGATTCGCCAGATGAGCTTAAAGTCATTGATTTGTATAGGGGAGCTGTTCTTTTTTTGTTCCACGAATTATTTTTAATATCATACAAATATATAAAATTTGGCATGATTTTTAGCCATGAATTGCCGGTCCAATTATTTTTTGTATATTTACAGTCAATATTTATTAGCATAAATGAATTCAAGGTATTTACTCTTATTAATTTTCATTATTGGCGTAGGCAGCATATGTGTTGCTTTACCACCACCACCACCGCCTCCCGGTGGAGGAGATGTGCCGGGATGCTGGCCACCGCCATGCATACCAATTGATGGTGGAATATCCTTATTGATTGCTGCCGGAGCTATTTATGGAGGCAGAAAACTCTACTCTAAACAAAAAGAAAAAAACTCTTTATAAAACCAACCCCCCGCCAGCTGGCGGGGGGTTTTTTACTTATGTTTCAGAAACTTAAACAAAATAAATTCCAGTCATTTATTATTTTAGCTTCGCTTCTTTACGGCGCCTGTTATTTCCTTTATGAAATCATCATAAAACGCACTACCAGTGGCGACCAGCTTTTCATCCGAAAGATCATTAATTTTTGTCAGTGGATCCTTGAGATTATGGGTTATCACACATTCGCCAGCAAGGAGGTAAATGATGTCCAGGTCTTCGGCATTGATGGGTCTAATGGGGTTTGGATCGGCGGCCCCTGCAACGGCATTACCCTGATGTTCCTTTTCGCTGTTTTTGTGATTGCTTATCCCGGAAATGTTAAAAATAAATTATGGTATCTTCCCTTAGGGATTATCATCGTTCATTCCATCAATATATTGAGAATAGTCGCCCTGGCGCTCATTGCTTTTTATTGTCCGCAATACCTTGATTTTAACCATACCTATACATTCACATTTGTAGCCTACAGTGCTGTTTTCGGACTCTGGATGTTATGGGTCAATAAATTTTCAACTGGAAAAACACATTGAAAACGAGTCTGAAATACCTGTTATTTATCAGTGTTTTTGCTGTTTTAGGATTCAGCAGGGAGTTTATATTTGTTAATATTAATAGCAGGCTCTATAGTTTATATTATCATCATTCAACCTACAAGCTCCCGTCAGGCCTGGCTTTTTTAAGCGACATGGATTACAGCACATTATATTTTTTGAAATTTCCTTTCACAATCCTTTATTTTTTAGCTTATTTTTTCGCAAGTTATTTTGCCGTCAGAATCATAAGCCTGCATAAAAAAAATGCCCTTTGGGTGATCTATATTTATGCTTTATTGTTAGTTTTGTCAGGTATATCAATGGGATATAATTACATGATTAATAATCAACTTAGTGGAGACGAGTATACTTTTAGCCGTTGGCTAATGGGTATTGCCCAATCACCCCTGGTTGCTTTTTTTATCATTGCGTCCGGTAAACTTTATAATAAATTTCAAACAGAACAATAAAACATATATACTATGAAAAAAGACACTGCCATTTTTAAACTAATCAAGGAAGAAAAGGACCGCCAAACGCGCGGTATTGAATTAATTGCCAGCGAGAATTACGTGAGCGATCAGGTGATGAAAGCGATGGGCAGTGTGCTAACCAATAAATATGCCGAAGGCCTTCCTAACAAAAGGTATTATGGAGGTTGTGAGGTCGTGGATAAAGTTGAACAAATTGCTATTGACAGGGCCAAAGAATTATTTGGGGCTGTGTGGGTAAATGTACAACCACATTCAGGCGCGCAGGCAAATGCCGCCGTAATGCTGGCTTGTTTAAAGCCGGGAGATACTATTCTTGGGTTCGATCTTTCTCATGGAGGACATTTAACACATGGCTCTCCGGTTAATTTCTCCGGAAAGCTATACCGTGCTACCTTTTATGGTGTGGAAGAAAAAACCGGCAGAGTGAATTACGATACGGTTGAGGCGACCGCTAAAAAAGAAAAGCCAAAATTGATTATTTGTGGTGCTTCCGCTTACTCACGTGACTGGGATTATGAACGTTTACGTAAGATCGCGGATAGCGTTGGCGCATTACTAATGGCTGATATTGCGCATCCGTCAGGCTTAATCGCCAAAGGTATTTTAAATGATCCATTACCTCATTGCCATATTGTGACCACCACGACTCATAAGACCCTTCGCGGACCAAGAGGTGGTATGATCATGATGGGTAAAGATTTTGAAAATCCGATGGGTGAAAAAACCCCTAAAGGAGAATTAAAAATGATGAGCGCCTGTTTAGACATGGGCGTTTTTCCCGGAACTCAGGGCGGACCATTAGAACATGTGATCGCAGCCAAAGCAGTAGCGTACGGAGAATGTTTAACCGACGAATACATGCATTACTGTGTACAGGTGATTAAAAATGCTCAAACCATGGCCAAAGCGCTGGTTGAAAAAGGCTATAAAATAATTTCAGGAGGAACCGACAACCATTGTATGTTAATTGATTTACGCAGCAAAGGTTTAACCGGTAAAGAAGCAGAAAAAGCGTTGGGTGAAGCCGACATTACTGTTAACAAAAACATGGTACCCTTTGATGACAAATCTCCATTCGTCACTTCAGGAATCCGTATTGGAACACCTGCTATTACCAGCCGCGGCTTAAAAGAAAAAGACTGTTTAAAAGTGGTTGAATTTATCGATGCCACTTTAAAAAACAAGGACAATCCTAAAGAACTTGCCAAAATAAAGTCAAAGATTAATACCATGATGAGTAAATACCCGTTGTTTAAGGATTAAAAAATATTGTCACTGAGCGGAGTCGAAGTGCGGACATTTTAGCCACGACAATGACAAACAAAAAGGCTCGCTATATTCATAGCGAGCCTTTTTTCAATGATTAAGCAAATCTCTTAGTATCCAAACACATCTTTTAACGTCAGGTATTTTACAGTACCATACTTCTCCAATGTTTTAATATCCAACAGATCTTTTTTGCCTAAAACCAAAACCGAGGCCGGTTTGTTTTTGATCTTCTCATCCTGGAATTTTTTCACGTCATCATAAGTCATTGTTGCCACGCGGGCATAAATGTCTTTCCTGATATCCGTTTTCAATCCAAATTTTTCAGCATTCAGATAATCAAATAATATATCCGCTTTGTTGATGCGCTCGGTTCTGATGTTTTGTAAAATAGCTTCTTTAGCTGCTCCGAAAGAAATGTCCGATTTAGGGACATTATTTAAAAGGCTCATCATACCCGCCATCGCTTCAGGAAGTTTATCTGCCTGCGAACCAATGTAAGAGAAATTATAAAAAGGCAATTTAGGATCTTTCGGGCTTCTATATGTTGAATAGCAGGAATACGCCAATGCTTTTGATTCTCTCAGATCCTGGAAAACCACAGAACTCATGCCGCCTCCAAAATACTCATTGTACATATTAATTAACGGTGCATTCTTAGCATCATATTTATCTCCTTCAGTCAGGATCACAATCTCAGCCTGCTTCATATCGTAATCGACAACATAAACCGTATTATTAAATGCCTGCGTTACAAAATTTGTTTCTGCAGGACATGGTTTTAAACCTGTTGCCGGCACGTTATGAAGCGCATTTAAAGATTCTTTCACATCACCAATCAGCTTAGGCCCGTAATACAAAATTCTATGCTGGTAACTCGTTAAAGACTTAATCAAGGCTGCAAGCTCTGAAGGCTGTAGTTTATTCAATGCCTCTTCTGACAACACATTCGTAGCAGGATTCAATGCGCCATACTTCGCGTAGTTCACCATCATTTTCTGAAGGATGGTTCCCTTTTGTTGTTTTGCATCACTGCGTTTCTTCAAAATATCCGATACCAGGTTTTTTAAAATAGCCTCATCAATTTTCGGATCAACTAACAACTCTTCAAATAAACGGGTCGCTTTTTCAAAGTTTTCATTCAAGCCTGTTAAACTTATCCAGGTTTGATTATCAGAATTAAAAACATTAAAGGCACATCCTAACTTATAAAACTCCTGTTGAACCTCAGCAGGTGACATCTTACTGGTTCCCAGATAAGGAATATAGTCAATGGCTACAGGCAGCAATTTATCGTTATTCGATCCCATGTCAAAGGCATAATACAGATCGAATAATTGATTTTCTGTGTTCTGACTATACAATACAGGAATGTTTCCATTCATGGTAGTCTTCATTACGTCTTTTTCATAATCAATAAATTTCGGTTCCATTGCAGCCGTTTTGCTGTTCAGGATATTTTTTACAAAAGGAGACTGATCATCCCTGTTTACCTCAACCGGTGTGATTTGCGGCTTCTCTACTTTCTGAATATTTTTATCTTCTCCAACACGTTTATACACAACTACGTAATTATTCGCACTATAATTCGCTTTTGCAAAATCAATAACTTCCTGTTTGGTAATTTTTGACATGCGCTCCACCATATTCACAGCTTGTTGCCATTTGGTATCGTTCACAAACGCATCCACAAAAGCCATCGCACGTGACTGGTTATTTTCCAACTCCTTGGTTTTTTGTAATTTTAAGTCTGTAATCACTGCATTCATCAACCAATCAGGAAACTCACCTTTTTTAAGCAGCTCCAACTGATCCAGTAATAATTTTTCAGCTTCTTCTAATGACTGTCCTTCTTTAGGTTCAGCAAATAAAATATGGGTGGAATAATCTTTTAAAACATAAGCATAGCCACCGCTATTCAATACTTTTTGCTGTTGATTTAAATTGAGATCCAATAACCCGGCTCTGCCATTCACTAATAACAGATTGATCAGGTTAATCATGTCCGCATCCTTTGTGCCTGTACCGGCAAAGCGCCACGCCATGGCCAAATTTGCAGCATCAGGGCCAATAATCTCTTTTACAATTTTTTGAGTAATGGGCGCTTCCTTTTCAAACGTATACGGTGCTACCGGTTTTGAAGGCATAGAACCAAAATTCTTTTCAATCAACTTGATTGTTTCATCCGGATCAAAATCACCACTTAAACAAATAGCCATGTTATTAGGAACGTAATTCGCATTAAAATACTTCATGATTTCTTTCATGGAAGGATTTTTTAAATGATCAATTGTTCCTATCGTAGTTTGTTTTCCATAATTATGATTGGTAAACAAACCGGCAAAAACAGCTTCCCATAATTTACTGTTATCACTGTCCAGGCCCCTGTTTTTCTCTTCATATACAGCTTCCAATTCGGTGTGGAACAAACGTAATACTGGTTTTCTGTATCGCTCAGCCTCAACTTTTAACCAGTTCTCCAACTGATTGGAAGGAATATCATTCACATAAACCGTTTGATCAAAAGATGTAAAGGCATTAGTTCCTTGTCCCCCGATGCCTGCCATCATTTTATCATACTCATTCGCAATTGCATATTTTGCCGCCACACCTGAGATACTGTCTATCTGGTGGTATATTTTTTTTCTCTGGCCTTCATCTTTCGTCTGGCGATAAGTTTCATAAAGATTTTCGATTTTGGTAATTTCCACAGATTCTTTAGTGAAATCCTTTGTGCCGAATTTATCGGTTCCTTTAAACACCATATGCTCCAGGTAATGAGCCAATCCAGTTGCAGTGGCCGGATCGTTTTTACTTCCCGCTTTTACAGCAATATAGGTTTGAATACGCGGCGCATTTTTATATACACTCATGTAGACTTTCATCCCGTTTTTCAATGTGTAAATCCTTGCTTTAAACGGATCATTTAGAGCGTACTCGAAATTGAGCGAAGGAACTTTAGACCCATCCTTTAAGGCGGCATTGGTTACACCTGGTTTTGAATTTGCGGGCTTGGTTTGAGCATTGGTGTTAATCACAGCAAAAGCTAATGCCAGGGGTAAAAAAGATTTTAATTGAATCATGTTTTGTGAATTATGTAACGAATTTACAAAAAATAGCGGCTTTCTGTTTAACCGCTTATCAATAAAAAAGCGTTACCTGTGGGGCAACGCTTTTCTATTTCAAATTGAATTTATTATTTAAAATCAAGTCCATCCTGGTTACCTTCCTGTCCTCCCATTCCTTTCATTTGTTTTCCACGTTTAAAAATAGAAGCGTCCATTTTTCCGAACAAATAAGTTACCGTTAAGCGCACATAGCGGGATTCACGACGGCGGGAAAGATCCTGGATGTAGTAAGGAGTTTCATAATGAGTACCCATTCTACGACTGTTAAATACATCGCTCAGCGTAGCATTAAAGATCCATTTGGTGCCAATCATTTTATTCAGGGAAATATCCATGGAATAGATCTCATTTGCCACTCCTAACAATAAAATTTTTGGTGACTCATAATTAGCATTTAACTGCAGGGTAAAGTTTTCAGGGAATTTATAAGAAAGGGTTGTTTTAGCATTCCAGGCGTAACCTTCTGCTTTCACTTCCGGTTCTGTTTGAACCACTTTTCCTCTCATGTAAATATAATAGGCATTGGCATTCACAGTCCAGTCCAGTTTTTTGAAGAAGGTCCATTTAAATGTATTCTCTAATCCGTAACGGATGGCATTATCACCATTGATGGTTGTATTCACTAATACGTTTGTTTTGGCAGGATCCGGATCCGGGTATGCCACATCGGTAATAGGTTGTTCCTCGTAACGGAAATAACCGGATGCCAGGTAACTTCCTTTAGACAGTATTTTATTATAGTTCAATTCGGAAATATTTTTAAACTCCGGCTTTAACTGTGGGTTACCAATCCTGTAATTTTGCTTATCGGCAAACATCACGAAAGGCATCAACTGGAAAAAATTAGGACGGTTGATCTTGCGGCTAAAATTTAACTGCACTTCATTATTCCCTTTTAATTTTTTAGAGAAATAAATGCCGGGAAATAAAGATTTTAAGATATCCTCTGAAGTAGTCGGATAATTATAAGAGAACTTCTGATTCTTGTCCGTTATATTACCCGCATAGTATGATTGTTCAAAGCGCAAACCGGCTTGATAACCAATTCCCCAGAATAATTTATCATTGTAATTGACATAAGCCGCGTTGATCATATCATCAATCACGTAACGGTTACTCATAATCGTATCCTTTTCATAACTACTTTCATCGCCTGTTGCGCGGGACGTTTCATTGGCACTGATGGAGTTTTTATAATAGGCTTTTAGCCCTGCTTCAAATTTCCTCGTTTCACTTATTGGATTTACAAAATCTAGTTGAAATACATATTGATTCGCTGTTGTTGAGCCTTTGTTCTTTTGGTAAGAATTAGCAATATCGATAGTATCCGGATCCAGATTAGTAGATGTCGTAAATAAATATCCGTTTTTAGAAGTGGTATAATTATAATTCGCATCCATCGTAATTTCTTTTCCCACTTTTGGAAATGTCTTCTTATACAATAGCTGACCATTGTAATTCTGAAAAGCTGCCTTCTGATTATTAACCTGGTCTCCAAATAGCCTCCGGGTCGCATCACTATCCAGTATCTCATACTTTTGATTATCCGTCGTTTTGAACTCACCTCCCATAATCATTCCGTTTAGGGATATGGTATTCCGGTTATCGATGTTATAATCAATACCTAATCTTCCAAAATTAAAAATGTTCATCATTCGGGCATTATTTTCCTGGTTAAAATAGCCCATTGTTTTACCGCTATCCAATTGGGTTCGTCTTGTAAAACCAGTTGTTGAGTTTATTCCCTGGTTGTAAGAGTACATTAAAGATGTGTTCCATTTTCCCTGCTTCACATTGATGTTCGCCATCCCGCCGTAACGGTCGCTGGTTCCAACATAAGCCATGACCATACCGTTATAACCGGGCTTATTATTTCGTTTCATCACCACATTTAAAATTCCGCCTGTTGCACTGGCATCATATTTTACAGAAGGATTCGTGATAATTTCAACACGTTCTATCTGATCGGCAGGGATCTGCTGTAAGGTCAACGTGGTTGGTCTTCCATCCACAAAAATTGTTGGTGATTGGTTTCTTAATTGAACATTTCCATCCGCGTCCACCGTTAAACCAGGGATGTTCTTCATCACATCTATACCTGTTCCACCTTTTACTGACAAATCTTTTTCTACGTTGTAAGTACGTTTATCAATCGAAAGAACCACTGCGCTTTTCTCAGCCACGACATCAACTTCCTTTAACATTTTATCATCCACGGCCAGTTTAATATCTCCCAAATCCTGGTCTACTTTATCAGGAGGAACAATGAACACTTTTTGTAAATGATCTTTATAGCCGATAAATTTTATCTTTACTCTTACCTGGCCAAAAGACGGCAGTCCGTCTACTGCGAAATCACCGTTTTCCTTTACCAGGGATCCCCCCAGTAAACTGTCTTTACTGAACCATAAAACCTGCACAGAAGCATATTCTACAGGTTTTCCGGTGTTTGCATCAAGCACTTTACCATATACCCTGCCCATTTTAGGGTCTTTCATGTTTTTCATATTACCCATACCTCCCGGCATCTGGGAGTATGCAATTAAACTCATTAAAAAGGTAACAACCAGTAACAGATTTTTCATATTGAAATTTAAAACGCAAATGTATAAACAATAGGTGCTATATAATAACAAATTATATAAACGGTAGTTTAGCATGACCTGAAGAAAGATCATATAGAATGCAGAGATACCGGCAGAAAAAACCCCCGCCAGCTGGCGGGGGTTTAAAATTATTCCGGTTTTATAGCTTCTTTACTTTTTTCTTCCTTTTTCTTTTCCTCTTTAGGAGCGGCGGGTTTTGCGCTTTTCGCTTTTGCGGGTTTCTTTGAATCTGACTTTACGGATACGCCAATTTCGTTGATAGCTCTTTCTTGGCCCCTACTCCGGGGAGGAGAGCTCTTCTTTTTCTCCGGCACCTGAGCCTGAGCCATTGTTCCAATCGTTAGCACAATCAATATTAAAGCCAATCTTTTCATGTTAATCTCTTATTTTAAAAGTTCCTGTGCTTCCTGGATAGAAATAATCTCCCCTTTAAAAACAGCAATCACAAATGCTTCCATAAAGCCTTTATCTGCCAGTTCCTGTCTGTATTTTTCAGCTTTGGAATAATCACTGAACGAGCCGGCAGTATACCTGATCATACCGGTGCCCGTGCCCTGTTTCTCAATCCCTTCAATGTCTTTGGTTTTCTCTTCCATATCATTGGAACCAGCCCTGCGTAATGCCCCCAACTGGATTTTGAAACTTACTAATGATTTATCTACTGAACTAAAGGATTCAATTTTATTGATGTCTTCTTTCTCATTCGTTTCCATAGTTGCTTTAGTAGCGCTCATTGGAATACGTTTTCCATCTTTATAGGCCGTAATAAAAGCATCACTGTATCCATCCATTACCAAATCCGCTTTAGCATTCGCTGCACTTTCGATAGTTCTGTATCCCTTGGTAGCATAGCGATACACATTGTCATCTGTTTTGAGCTCCAATACGGTACCGGCATTTTTGAATACGCCTTTAGAGATTCTGTTTTTATAAGCTCCTAATTGTACACGGTATACAATATCGCCTTTTGAAAATTCATTCTCATCTGAAACACCAAATTCGTTAACCGCCACCGTATTTGTGCTGGTCGCCGTGGAGGTTGCATTTGAAACAGCATTTAACTCGATCGATTTTTTACTGGACTCCACCAGTTTGTTTACCTCATCGTCACTTAATGCAATCAGGTCGCCATTTTTAAAATAACCCACTTTTGCATTTTTATTTCCTTCCGCTTTAAATTCATCTCTGCGTTTCACAGCATTCTGAATTTCCTTATAGGTTCCCGCCGTGTATAACACTGTTGAGTTATCTGGTAAAATAGTTGACTTCACGTCTCCGATACTTAACAAATATGCCATCTCATCGTTTGGAACAGGTCCGGTATATCGCGCTAATTCAACCGTATACACGTTATCGTTCTTAGCAGCTTCTGATGCACTATTTGAAGCAGAGTCTTTTTTAGCTGCATAGAAATTTTCGATCACTTCCGTTTTGACCACAGCACCGCTGTCCATATACACGTTGTACCAATTCTGCCAGTATTCGTCCGTTAAGGCAACCCCACTCGCGTTTACTTCAACGCCGGCAGGCGAAGCCAATTCATCATCCGCATGATTAGCGACACCGTCTTTATCATCATCAAACGGACAGCCCTCTGCATCTACTTTAGCATCTTTCGGCGTTCCGTGACATTTATCGTCCCAGTCTTTTACACCATCGCCATCATAATCTCCATTATCAATGGCTAACCAATCAACATTATCAAAATAATCATCCGGTAAGGTGTCGGCCTTGGATTTTTTCTTTAAAACCAAATCGTACTGAATCGCAAAAGAAGTGTATACAAAGTTATCCCTTTGCTTCGTTCCACTCCTGTTTCCAAGACTCATGTTCGAGATGCCGTCAATATAATCCGTTGTTGTAAAATAATATTGTAATCCCAGTTTAAAATCAAAGCGGTCGGTAACTTTCATTAAAACACCCGCACCAACCGGAAAAGCCCAGGCTCTTTCCTGGTATTTTCCAAACCCGTCTTTGTTCGCTTCCCTGATATCTGTTTCATAAACGTAATCCCGGTTAAGGTTCACCGCCAATGAAGCCGTCGGTGCGCTTTCATCCATATTTTTAATAGAGCCGTCACTCCAGTAATAATAGGTATTACCGTATCCGTCTCTCAAATCTGTTTTGGATAAAAACTCAAAAGAATTGACTCCTATAGAAACCCATGGACGAACCCGGCATCTGTCGGGAATGAAATTACCAAAGTCATATAACAAACTTAATCCTCCTGAGCGGATCTCTGATTGAAAATTTTCCTGGCGGTTATCGATCCATTCATTAGCACCGAGCTTTCCAAATAAAATATTGAAGTTAAGCTGTAGTGGCTTAAACAAACGCTGTGAAATGTTCAGGTCATATCCGATCCTGGCAGTCCAGGGCGCCTGGTAATGTTTATTATACAAATCTCCGTGAAAAGAAAGCATCCCTGCCCCAAGAGAAATTTTAGGTTTAAAGACATCCCCCAAAGCGGGTGGTTCTTTTTGCTTCTCTTTTTTTGTTTCAATTGGAACAGCCGAAGCGGGAACAGATTCTGTTTTTGCAGAAGTATCTGTTTGTGCTTTAACAAAAGAACAAATTACGAAGGCATATATGCAAAATAATCTTTTAAGCATCTTTTGTGGCGGTGTACAAAATTAAGAAAATTGGTTTATTTAAACCATTTTTGACTGGTAATCATTAAGGCTTCCTGTACTGTTATTCTTTTAGCCCCGTTATAAGCAACCACAAAAGCACTGTTACATCCTTTTTGCTTCACATTTTCGCGGTGTGAACGTGCCTGTTTGTATTCATCAAAATTACCAACCATGAACTTACTGTATCCTTCAGCCATTTCGCTTTTTATAGTTTCAGATATTTTAAACTTCTTAGCCAAAACAGTAGATTCTATTGCATTTTTAAATGCGCCAACCTGAACGTGGTATTGAACGTTACCCTCTTTCCTGGCCACTGTTTCTTTTGGCTCTGATTTAACCGGTTCTGTTGTGGTTGGCTCAGTTTTTACAGGCTCTGTTGTTGAAACAACCGGTTGGGTCGTAGGTTCCGCTGCAACTGTTTGCGTTTGAACAGGAGTTTCAGTTGCTACAATAGCTGCCTGACTCCCAAATACATCCACCGGTAATTTTACTTTTTTACTCTGATCATTCTCCAGGTAAGAAAATTCTCCGTTCTCCAGTTTTGATTCAGCAGGTGCGTTACTTCCTTTTTCTAAAATATAAGAAATTACTAATTCCTCATCGGCAGGTAGAGACACCCAAACAAATTTCAGTTTGCCATCAGAAACCGAAAAAGAACTGAGGTTTGTTTTACCACCTTTGGCGCTATATCCTGCAGGCAATGTTTCCTGGTATTTTGCAAAACCTTTGATATTTCCTTTTTTAATCTTCACTTCCACGTTGTACTCGTTTGCAGAAGCACCATTCGTTATGGCTCGGGAACACATAATATTGGAATTTGGTTCAGAATGATTATCAAACGAAGGCGCTGTTGTTGTTGAACTTGCCGCCACCGTATTTGTTTCTGCCACTGGCGGGGTTTCGGATGTTGCTGCCGGAGTTTCTGCCACCACATCACCAACGGTAATCTCCGCCGGCGTCATTTCAACAACCTCTTTGTTATTATTATTTACATAAGAAAACTTTGACGCAATTGTTTTTACACCGGCCGCAGACGCATCTGCACTGATCGCAAACTTAACCGTAAACTCAGGATCACTTGGCGTTGACGTCCAGATAATTTTTGCAATAGTACCAGCAAACGAAAAATTTCCGTTCTTACTTTCCACTTCCTTAACAGTAAAGCCCTGAGGCACCTCTAACTGGAGTTTGGCAAAACCACCAATATTTCCTTTGTTCACTTTTATCTCTGCCGTAAATTCTGTGGCAATTTTTACATTCTTTGGAAAGGACCCGGTTAAGGTCACCGGAGTATCGCCAAAGAAGAAGCTAAATAAAAATACTGATACAGTGTTAAAAAAAATAATGAATGGTTTTATCATAGGTTTGCTTTACTGCTCAAAGAAAAAGTCAATGAGCTTGTTTATCTTGTCAACGTTGAATGAATTTATTCCTTCAAAGAATCCATCAATCGTTTTTGTAATTTCGGCCGCAGAGATGATTCCATCTTTATTGTAATCTGCTTCAATTAAATCTGCAGGTATTGGGGTAGCTTTACCGGATTTAACCTGGTGTTCCTTCGTTTTTGCCTCAATATCCTGTAAATAAGTCATACTCGGTGCGGCATTAAATCCTTCGCTTCGTTCTGAAGATAGGCTATCCCACTCTAACTGACGTCTTGCCATAGCTTCCTGGTCGATAGTAACACCATCGCCGTCAACAAGAGCTCCTTTCTTAGAAGCCAATTCCTTGTCCATATAATCAAACACACCGTCCTCATCTTTATCTTCAGGACATCCTTTTCCATCCACCTTAACACCTTTAGCTGTGCCTAAACACTTGTCATCCAAATCTTTAATTCCATCACCATCGGTATCTGAATTATCAACCGCAGCAAAATCAACGTTACTATATGCATCTTTAGGTTTTTTTCCAAAATGTATATTCAAACCAACATTCGCGGCAGCCCAGCTATCATTTCCACCGTTTTTATAGTTATCAATATAATCACTCATGCAAATGTTATAAGACACACCAATTCTTAAACTGGTACGAAAGCCCATTTTGAATTTAGCGCCTACTCCTACAGGAATATAAAATGTATTTCTGCTATAATTTACTACCGAATCTTTTAACTGAGTCTCATATTTGTAATCTCTCTTTATAATTGTAGATAAGGGCTCGTTTGCCGTAGATTCTTCCAGGTTACGAATGGATCCGTCATTCCAGTATTGGTACAAAGTTGTGTTCTTATCCCTTAGATCTCCGTAGGGATCAAACATCAGGTATCCGAAACCTGCGTGGATATATGGAGCCACGTCTTTTTCCTCATCTTTTAACTTATCAAAAAATGCGTACAGATTTAATCCGCCACCCATTACAGTTGATTGAAAATTCCTATGAGAAGATTTATCATTGTCGGTACCGGCTAATTTGCCATACATCCCATCTATTCCGATGCCAAGAACTTTGCCGATTCGGTACTCTATCCCTAAGCCGTATCCCAGCCGCATATCACTAAAAAAGTTAGCATTTCCTTTCTTACCGACGTCACCTAAAAACTTTAGCCCTCCGGCTTGTGCAGTAACAGACAACTGAGCAAATGTT